>NZ_CP108384.1 GCF_035958815.1 Nocardia sp. NBC_01327
GTATCTGCTACCCGCGCCAGTTCATCGATTGTGTACTCCACTGTGCCGATCGTCCTCAGTGATCCTAAATTCGGGCTGGACAGCGGCCGAAATCCGATGAGCCGCGACACAACGATGCAACACAACCACACCCCAAGTCAATGAGCCGTTACATAACGGCATAAGTCTTGCGGGGCAGACACATGTCGGTTAACGTGCCACTACCGGCCCACGAAGCCGGGTTCCGGGGACTGTTGATCAGCCCCGATGACCTCCCGATCAGTGGGGCGCCACCGACGCTTCGGTGCGCCCACGCACTTCCCGGAGACGGCCATGAGAATTAACTACAACCCTGCCCCGAACAGGGAATCATCCGCGATGGCAACGGTCACCGCCATCTCCATCAGGTCCGCTGCCCGTCCACCCTGCGCGGACGTACCCAACGACTGGGACCTCGATGTCGGCACGCCGGAAACCTGGCGAACAGCCGTGCAAATCTGCCGAGACTGCCCCCTGCTCGCCGACTGCTCACGCTTGGCGAAGGCATTCATCGCCCGCGGCGATGCACCGCGAGCGATGATTTGGGCCGGCGTGGGCTACGACAACGTCGGCAGGGTCGTCGATGACCTCGACCGCCACCGTATAGCCCCCATCGATCGCAGCCGTCCGATGCGCATCATCCGCAGCGGGACCAGCCCCGCGTGCACCGAACCGGCACTCACCGCGCCCCGTCGCCATCTCGTACTGGGCCAGCCGCTGCGGCCCACCGGAACCGACTGCGGATAGCGTCGTGTCCCACTTCTCGATCGGAAACTCGTTGTGATGGTAGGCAATTCATGACCGTGCTGGCGCTGCACGTCAGCCCCGAGGGTTTCGCCGCTGCCCGGGTGGCAGACGAGGTCGGCGCGGACCAGATTCGGCGCATTCCCATACCCGCCCAGGCACCGTGGGAGAGCTGCCGCGATCTTCTGCTCGAAGTTGCCGCCGGCGCCGAGGTCTCCGCGCTTGGCATCGCCTGCGCCGGCCCGATCGACATGGCCGCAGGCGTCGTAGCCGCGCCCGAGATTCCGCAGTGGCGGGCGGGTTTCGCGATCACCAAGGCCGCGCGAACCCTATTCCCCACGGCGACAGTGCATCTCGCCATCGACGGAGTCTGTCTCGCACTCGCGGAACGCGCATTCGGCGCGACGAATGGCGTCATGGACTCGCTGGCGGTATCGGTCTCGAACCAGATCAGCGGCGGCCTGACCGTGGGAGGTTTCGCCGTCGTCGGACGCACCGGCAATGCCGGAAGTATCGGGCACATGCTGGTGCCAGGCTTCGACGAGAACTGTGTGTGCGGAGGCCACGGCTGCCTGGAAGCAGTGGCAGGTGGTGTGGCAGTGCGCCGTTGGGCGCTCGCCCAGGGATGGTCGGGGGAGTCGGTTCCGGCCCTGATCCAGGCCGCGGAAGCCGGTGACGACGTCGCCCTCGCCGCGCTCGGAAGGGCCGGAACAGCACTCGGCCGCGGCATTTCCTCGGCGGCCGCGCTGCTCGACCTGGATCTGGTCGTGGTCGGAGGCAGCGTGGCCATGGCGGGCCCGGCTTTGTGGAAACCCCTCGGCGCGGCGATCGCCGAGCATGCCCGGCTGAGCTATCTACCGGGTCTGAGAGTGGTGCCCTCGCCCCTGGGTGATGTCGGAATGCTGGCGGGGGCCGGGGTGCTAGCGCTCTCCGGGCAGGGGTCGGCGGAATGACAGCGCAGCAGCATTTGCCTTGTCCCGCAAGGCAAGTGGAGGGTTAACAGGCGATCGGTTCGAACCAGCATCCCGTAACCCATTGAGTGTGCCGCTATCTAACGGTACATTATTTGGGTGGGAACCTTGCTCGAACCTCGCACCCTGAGAAACTGCCGGCACCAGCCGGCACGATCCGGAGCTGTGCGGTGACTCCGTGGATCACGGTGGAAACGCTGGAGCCGGAGGCTTTCTCGGTGGCATCGGTAGGCGAGGCGGCGCGCGACTTCGCCCCATGGCAGCGTGTGCTGCAACGACAGCTGGCAAAGAACCCCGCTCTCTACGAAGGACTCACGACCACGGGCATCACCAACGCCGTGCAGTCCGCACGCGAGCAGGCCGCCGGTGTCGCACTGATGGTTCCGACCGGCTCCGGTCCGCACGTATTGCAGACCTGGCCGGTGCTCGGTCCGGCAGGCGATGTGCACGCGGTCCAGCTGTGGGTGGGCCCCGCCGCCGAGTCGGCGCAACCGCCCGCCGCCGCGGTCGGTGCGATCTGGGATCTCGAGACGCAGACGCTCGCTGTGCCGAGCGGCATCACCAACCTGGTCGGGCTCTCGGTCGAGGAGTACACGCCCCGAATCTCCATTGCGGAGCTGTTCCACCGGATGTCGGGGTTCGATCGTCATGTCGAGGTGCTCGATGTGCTGTACAACGCGAAACCCGACACGAAGCTGCAGTTCGACGCCACAATCACCGATGCCGCCGGGCGGGCGGGACGGTGGCGCTTCACGATTCGCGGCAGAGACGACGAGCGGGGCCGGGGCGCGTGGTGGCTGATCGAGGACGTCACCTCCGAAAGTCCTGTGACGCAATCGCAGACGCTTGAATGCGTGGCCCTGCGAGAAGCGCACCGTCGCGCGGGCACCAGCCTCGCCGTTGTCCACCTCGAGCACACCGGCATCGCGCATTGGCTCACCGACCCCGCCCCGTGGATCCGATGGGACTACCTTTTCCGCCCCGGCGATGTCTTCCACCCGGACGATCGAGACCACTTGGCCGAGTTGGGCGGCCAGGTCCGGGCGGGCTACACCGCCGGCGCGACCATGCGAACGCTCAACTATTGCGGGGGATACACACCGAGCTCGCTGCTGCTGTACCCCTACCCTGGTTATTCGAGTAGACCGCTGGCAATCGTTCAGTTCGTTTGTGGTACCGACCGAGTTCCAATGTCCGAGCCCCCACTCAACGCCCCGGCAATATCCGGCCCTTCGGGGCCCATCGGCTACGACGAACAAATGCGCTTCCGGCAATCCCGGCGAATGGGGAGGACAGCACTCGCTTGAATTCATTCCCATTAATGGGAGCAACGCCGGGTAACCGCTGTCCGGGTCTCTCTACCATTCGGGTGTGAACCTATCGCGTGGTAGCAGGACAGAATCGGGCGAGGTGCTACTTCGCCGGATGGCTGCCCGCCGCCGCCGCGACAATCTGGTGATCGGGGTTCTGGCGGTGCTCGCCGTTATCGGTGGTGGCCACGCTGTTCTCGACGCTTTCTCCACACCGCCGCCGGGCCCATCGGAAGATTCGACCGTTTCGCTCATCGCCAGATCGACACTGGCGGAATCGTTTGCCCGTGAATTCGTCGTGGTCTACCTGAGTTCTACCGCGGGACAGCAGGATCGAATCCTCGAGTTCGTAGCGAGCGGACAGCAGGCGGCACTACCACCAACAGCACGGCAGGTGTCCGATCCCGTCGTCGTTTACGTCACACGGACACTCACCACCTCGAACGCCGACATCTGGGCGGTGACGGTATCGGTTCGTATCGCCAAAAAGACCGGAACCACCGACGACACCCGGCAGTACTACCGGGTCGCGGTGTCGGTCATCGATGGCCGATTGCGGGCACTGTCACTGCCTGCCGCAGTCGAACCGCCCAGTCCCGGAGCAGATCTGGCCCTAGACTACGCCACCCCATGCGCGGCGGAAACCCCACTGGCGCAGGTGGCCTCCGGCTTCCTGCAGGCACTGCTGACCGGAACAGGTGACATAGCCCGCTACACCACACCGGATTCCGGAATATCGGCATTGCGGCCGACCCCGTTCACCACCGCGGAGACGACCACGGTCAGCGCGGACAACCCCGGATGCGGCACGAGCGGTAGCAGCGCGCGCGTACTCGCCTCGGTCAATCCGAAGCTCGACGGCGCGGCGGCACCGACGCTGGCCTATCCCTTACGGATGGTTCGCGCCGCCGGCCAATGGCAGGTTCGATCGGTCGATCCCGTTCCCGCGCTGCGACTTCCGCTCGCGGTGGACTCCGGGCAGTTGTCGAACGACACTGCCGCGGCACCCACGACGAGTAAAGCACCGGCCAGCACGGTATCGATCCCGCCGGCGACCCAGCACTGACCGGAAAGGACTCCTCGCATGGGCACACAACTCGGCAGCATTCTTTACGAAGTACTGCTCGTCTTCCGCTGGATCGGCCTGATCATCCTGACGATCGCCAGCATGGGCATTCTCATCTCCGAAGCCACGAAGAACAAACTGTCGCCGGGCAAGGTCTTCGCGGTCGCCGGCTCGGCAATCGTTGCGGCCGTGTTGTTCTGGGTACTGCCCACCATCGTCAACTACGCCCGGGTCGACTCGAGCACCATCCTCCCGGACGCCCCCATTGGGAAGACCTACCGATGACCCAGGTCATCAAGGTGTTCACCCCGGTCAAACGGGTTCCCACGGTCATCGGTAAAGCGCAGAACGGGCAGAAGCTACCCTTCGGGCCCTATACGCTGCCGCAGATCGCGGTGGCCGCGGGCCTGCTGTTGCTGACCTCGGTGTGCGCGATGAACCTGCCGTTCAACCCGGCCGGCACCTTCGTGGTCGGCCTGATCGTCACGGTGGTGTGCGTCTTCGCCCTCGGTCTCATCCCCTACAACGGTGTCCGGCTGACCTCGCGGGCCTGGTGGGTCGGTCGTCTTGTCGTGCAACGCAAGCCGGTGTCCGCGTCCGGCATGCCGATCGACGCCGATTCCGCACACCACACGCTGTTCATCGAGGAATCGGTGGTGATCATCCTGGCAGACAGCCTGATCGGCGGATCGGGGGGCGGTAGCGAGATGCTCGAGGTCACCAGCGGCGGGACCCTCATGCTGGGGGGACGTGGCTGATGGCGTTCGACCGCGATTTGCAGCCCACCGCCGCGATTCGCGGCAATCTGCAGTTCACTCAATCGGGTCTGGTCACCGCCACATATTTCATCAATCCACTCGGCTACGGCCTGCGGAAAGCCAGCGACAAATTCGATGTCAAAGCCGCGCACCACGCACTGATCAACAGTCTTCCGAACGGCTCGTTGCTGCTGGGAATTCAAGCCGGACTCAATACCGTCGACGTTCTCAGCAAAATGGTGGAAGGCGTCGATCTCGATGAATGCGAAGCCTACGCGATCGAGGTAGTCGCTTCGTATGAGCGGGTGCGCGCGATCCTGCCGCAGACCCGAATATTCTTGCTCTCCATGCCGGTTGGATCCACCAACCCGGGTATGTCGGCGTTATCCCGAATCTGGCGCAGCGGCACGACCGCCGACCACACCGCGTTCAACCGCACGGATCTGGATGCCTACGAGGACAAGGCGAAGGAAATCCTGTCGAGCATCGGTGGTGAGTTCGATCCCGTGCCGGTACCGGCCGCCATGTTCCAATGGCTGTGGGAGCACTATCTCTCACGAGGGGCAGCAGGAGATCCGGTCGCGCCGACCCGCGTCGGGGCCCTCGATGATGCGACCGCGGCGGTCTTCCGCTCGGCGGCCCTGGATGAAGGCGCGCAGGCCGACAGCGGGCGGCGGCTGCGGCCGTCGTTCGTGCCGGTGATCAAGGTGGTGCAGCCCGACTACGAATTCCGGCCCTCGTACCAGTCGATGCTCACCCCGCACTCGTTTCCCTACGCGGGCATGACATTTCCCGGCGGCAGCGAATTCCTCAATGTGCTCGAAGGCCTCGGGGAGGTGACCGTCGATTGGGGAATTCGCGTCTCGACCAGGCCGGCGGACCAGGTACTGAAGAACAATGAGACCAACCTGCGCCGCCTGGGCGAGCAGATGGATCAGCGTGATCAAGAGGTCTCCTTCGCACAGAACACACTGCTGTCGAAGGCGCAGATGCTCGGCGAATACAACCAGCACTTCGAGGTCAACGGCGGCGAATCCGAGGTGTCGTTCACGACAGTCATCGCCATCGGCGCGTCGACCCGCGAACTGGCGATGGACGCGGTGAACACCCTCAAGCGCCGATACAAGCGCTTCCAGATCGATCTCACCGCGCCACTCGGAGCGCAGGTCGATCTGTGGTCGATGCTGGTTCCCGGCAGCCCGCCTCGCCGCGCCTTCGACGACTTCGCCCATATCGTGCCCTCGGATATGTGGGCCGGCTTCGTGCCCTTCACCAGCAGCCAGATCGGTGATGACAGCGGACCGGTGATCGGGGTGAACCTGATGTCGGGGCACTACGAACCCATCCACTTCGGCATCATGGAAGCGGCGATGCACGACCTGTCGGCCTCGTTCGCGGTCACCGGTGAACTCGGCTCGGGTAAGTCCTATCTGCTGAAACTCATTGCGGCGCTTGTCAATGACATGGGCGGTCAGTTCCTGGCCATCGATCGCAGTCAAGTCGGTGAATGGGAGCATTTCGCCTCCGCGATCGATGACGCGGTCGTGATCGATCTGGCGAATCCGACGGTCTCGCTCGACCCACTGCGCCTGTTCGACGCGCGCATCGCAGGGGAGCGGGCGCTGGATTCCATTCTGCCGCTGCTCGATCTGTCTCCCACCTCCGGTGCGGGAGCCGCAGCCAGCACGCTACTTACCTCTCGCGGGATCGCCCAGCACGGCATTCGGTCGCTGCTGGATATGTTCAAAGTCGTACTGCGCCTGCGTGATGACCCCGCTCTGGGCGCGGAGTACGCGGATCTGGCCTCTCGTCTGGGGACAGTGGCCGAGCGGGTGCCGGTGCTGTTCGACCCGGCGCTGCCTCCGCTACGGCTCGACGCGGCCGCCACCGTGATCCGCAGCCACAACGTGGCGCTGCCGACAGCCGAGGAACTCACCACACCCCACCTGTACAACCGGTTGCCCTTGACCAAACGCCTCGGGACCGCACTGTACGAACTGATCGGCGTCGCCGCACGCGAGGCCTTCCTGCGCGACAACGGCCGATTCGGGTTGCTCGTCGGTGACGAAGCCCATCACTTCACCCAAACCCAGGTCGGCGCATCGGTCACCTCCGATTTCAGTCGAGACGGCCGCAAACATCTCGCCGCCATCGGCCTGGCCTCGCACGATCCGGCCACCGACTTCCAAGGCGCCGCACACAATCTGATCCCCAACAGGTTCGTGTTCCGTCAGCGCGATGAAACCTTGGCGCGCAACAGCCTCGAGTGGCTCGGCGTCGACCTCGACGAAGCGCCCTACCTGCTGCAGATCCTGCGCGAGGAAACCTCACCGCCGATCGGCCCGGGACGACAGGTGCCCGAGGAACGCCGCGGCGAGATGTTCATGCGCGACGCGCTCAACCGGATCGGCCGCGGCAAGATCCTCGGCCCCGCCCGGCCCGAACGCGCGGCGGCGATCACCAGCACACCCGGTGGTGCCCGGTCCACGGATCAGAGAATCCTGTCGTGACTACGATAGCGCCACGGCCGCAACAGGATTCACTACCGCACCGTGACTCACGGAACTGGGAGCCGGACCCGCTGCGCCGATGCCGCAATTGGGTCCGTGCCTCGCGGCTGCGCCGCAGGATCGTGGCGATCATCGCCATCATCCTGGGGCTGGCCATCATTCCCGGATGTATCGGTGCGATCGCGACCGCCCAAACCGGCACCGCGAGCGCAGCTTCCGGCAATAGCGCGCTGAGCTGGATGGACGTCCGTGACTCGACCGGGCTGAACGTGACGGACTATGTGATCGCCGCCGATTCCGACAGTATTTTCCACCCCATGTCCGACGGGCTGGCGATGGTGATCAATGTCGAGTTCGCCGGCTGGATCGTCATCGTGACCAGCGGGATCTGGCTGATCGGCTACGTACTCAGCTTCCAATGGCTGAACCTGCTCGCGGCACCACTGCGCCTTTTCGCCCGAGTGCTGACCCAAGAGCTCTCGGTCCCCGTCATCTTGATCGCCGCCTCGACGATCGGCGCATTCTGTGTGGCCTGGTTCCTGCTGCGCGGCCACCATGCCAAGGCGTCACTGCAAATCGTCACCATGCTCTCCGTCGCAGTGCTCGGCCCGGTATTCCTGGCAGATCCACTCTCGGATGTGCTGTCCTCGGACGGCTGGCTCGCTCAAGGTCGTGACCTGGGCATCTCCATCGCCGCCGGGCTGAACGGTGATCCCAACCCACAGCCGACGCAACTGGTCGCGACCATGCAGGAGCAAATGGCCGACAACTTCGCCCGCCGGCCTCTGCAGGTCTGGAACTTCGGACACGTAGTCGACGACCAGCCCGCCTGCCGGGATGCCTGGTCCAGAGCCGTCGCCACCGGTATCAGCGATAACGTCAAGACCGGAATGTCCCACTGCGGTGACAAGGCCGCGGCCGCAGCAGCCCAGAACCCCAGCGCCGGACAGATCGGCGCGGGCCTGCTGGTACTGGTGCTCGGAACACTGCTACTGGCCTTCGCCGCGGTACTGGCAGTCAAGATCGTCCGGTCCGCCCTGGACTCGGTCTACCACGGCATCGGAGCCATATTCGGTTTCGCCGCAGGCGGATTCGTCTACGGCGCGAGCCAGACCTTCCTGGTGCGCAGCGTCGTACACGCGTTCTTCTCCGCGGTGCGCATGGCCGCCGAGGTGATTTTCCTCGGGCTGTACGTGTTACTGCTGGGAGACCTGTTCCGGCAGGCACAAGGACAGGTCATGACGGTCTTCGTGATCGGCGCCATCGTGGAGGTCGTCGCCATCACCCAGTTGAAACGATTGAATGCGAGCCTCGAACGCGGCAACGACTGGGTGGCGAACCGATTCGCGATGAGTGTGCAGGCCGGCGGAGCCCACAGCGGCGGCAGCGCACCGGGAATGGGCACCGTCGGTGCGCACCGCAACGGCCTCGGGATGCTCGGCACGCTCAGCGCCCTGAGCCTGATCGGCAATTCGCCTGTCACCGAATGGCTTTGGAAGAAAACCCGAACCCCGATGCGGCCCAATGCAAGGCTCGAGCGTGATGCGACGATCGCCACTTGGGGGGCAGCGGCGACACCAGGACTGGGTGGCCCGATGGGCTGGACGGTGCAAAACCTGCTGAATCGGCAGGCGTTCGCCGACGCGGCCCGCGAAGGTGCCACGGCAGCCGGCGGCATCGATACCGTCATGGGCGCGGCGGCGGCCATTCAAGGCGCTGTCGATGTGGGTGCCGGTCAAGGTGATCTGAACGCCGCACTCCAAGGCGCGGGATTCACCGACAGACCTCTCATAAACAGAGCCTTGAGCTCTTGGGGAATCGTCTTGGGCAATACCAAGGACTTCCAGCTGTCCGACGAACGCCTGGGCAATGTCTCTGCGGCGATGCAGAGGGTGCAGAATACCGCGTATCGGCTGGTGGGCGGCGGATCCGGATTCAAATCCGGCAATCCCGCCGATGTCGCGGCGGATCTGGCGACATTGCAAGCGGCGGCATATCGGTTCCGGCGCGCCAACGAAGGCGGCGTCACCTTGGACGGCGGGAATCCCCACGGCGCACAGTGGCAGTACCTGAACCACTACATGACCGACGACCCGTCCGCCTTGAGGCTATCCGCACTGGCGAAGCTCGCGAATGAGGAAAAGCTCACCAACGAAGAGGAACTCCTCGTGGTTCCCCTGCGGGCCTCCGGTATCGATCGGTTCAGCGCCCAGCGCATGTGGGCGTGGCTAGGAAATGAGCACGCTAAACAGATTTACGAATCGGTATCCGACCTCACAGCGGATCCGTCCAATCCCCAGTTCATGCGCGCCGCCCGAAGTGCGGTGGCGGCGGCTCGAGCCACCGACAAACGGACGCCGAGCAATATGTACAGCCCGTGGAAACAACTGGCGCCACCGGCGGATAACACTCCGATCGCCGGGGACTGGACTCGGCTGGACCCAGCTGGAGATCTGCTGCGATAGCGCACGGCCCCAACAGGTTCGAATCGACTTCACGACAACAGGCCGCGATCACAGGACCCGGTCTTCGAGAAAGGCAGACGAGATGGTCTCACCGCGGATCCTGGCAGCGGCGTTCGCAGCGATCATCGTTCTCCCGATCATGCTGGTGGTCCTGGTCTTCGCCCACGTCGACTCGGCGGTCGCCGCGGACTACCCCTACCAATGCGACTCGGCGCTGGGGCCGGACCCATCCTCGACCCTGACCTACAGCGCACCGACTTTGGGTGACCCCGAGCCCCCCGCGTCCGACACGCCCACGGCCAACCCATATGCGCCGGTCACAGGAGCGGTCGACGCCCGGGGCCGGGCGTGTGAGACGGCCATGCGGGCCGCGCCGCTGCAGGCCTGGCCGAAAGGGACCACCGCCACCGGGGTCACCGTCGACTGCGCGCACACCATCATCGTGGCGCTGATGAATCGGCCCGGCAGCAATACGGCCTCTTCCCGGACCACTGTCGAGCCAGCGGCGGTCACCGCAGCAGTGATCCGCCAGGCGTCTTCCGCTACGACGGCGCGCGACTGCACACTGCTCACACCGGCCGACATCAGCAATATCGCTGCGGAGCAGAATGATTCGTCCGCGCGTGCCACCGGCCCGTCGGCCAAGTGCCCCGTCGCTGCCGCTGCCTCGGTGGTGGTGCTGCCGACTACCATTGCCGCCCAATCCTTTTGCGGGCAACGGGTCGATCCGGCCGCAGTATCGTCCGGCGATCTGGTGTTCTGGGATTACCAGAACAACGCCCCGCAGCGGGTCGCCCTAGCGGTCGGGGCGACGAATCCCCCCACCACGGGTCAGAAGACGCAGCTCCCCTCCCTGCAGGTCGCCGTATGGGATCCGGCCTCCGGGCAAATGACGGAGCTCACCCTGCCGAACGATAGCGGAATCCGCGTCAAAAGGTTCCTCGGAAGTACGTCGTGACAGGCTCATCCGACGCGTCCGAAGGGGCGAATTCCACTGTCACGAACGGGGATTCCGCAAGTGCCGCGGCGATACCCTGGACCGCTCGACCCGCGCTGGCAGCGCCGCGGTTGCGCCCGCGCCGCGCTCCCGGACAGCCTCCAACTGCCCTCCCCGCAGCTGCCGGCGGCATGCCTCGCCGCACCGGGGTAGGGCCCGCCGTGCTCCCCTCCACGTTGTCTATGCAGGCGCAGGCCGCCGTGCAGGCCCTGACATCGCTGCGTGACACCTACGGCAGCAGTGCCGCCGCGCATGCCGCCGCACCGCCATCGACGTCACCGCCTGCCGTCAATGGCACTACTCAAAGCGGCAGTGCCACAACCATTCACAGCACTGGCGCCGGAACCCCGCGGACCGGCGGAACCGGTGTGGCGGCCACATTGGCCGCCACACAGCTCTATCAGCGCAACGCCGCCATCGCCTCCCACAATCTCGATATCGAGCTAGCCGCCTACCTCGAAGATCTGGCCGGGAACCAGACCATCGACCGCGCCGCCGCATATCAGTTGATGCAGTGGGTCAATGACGCCATGGCCGCGCTCGGCCCTTCCGCGAACACACCCGCGGGAACCCAGCGCGCGCAAGCCATTGTCGCCGCCGCGCTGCAGGGAGCCGACGCCCTCATCGGCAACGGTCACGCCACCGCAGCCGAAACGGCCGCTGCCATCAACCAGCTCACCAGCCAATACCTCTACAACATCCATGGTCAGAGTTATCGAGTCACCCTCAGCTATCCGGGCACCGCCGCGGGCTCGGCGACCGCACAGCAGGCGATTTCGGCCGCAGCGTCCGAACTCGGCAAGCCTTATGTGTACGGCGCGGAGGGACCCAACTCGTTCGACTGCTCCGGACTCACCCAATACGTGACCCGCGCGTCCGGCGTCAGCATCCCGCGTACCTCACAGGACCAATACCGCCTGCTACCCAAGGTGAATCCGGCCGATATACAACCCGGCGACCTCATCTTCCCGGGTGCAGAATTCAACGGTGGCAACCCCACCCACGTCATGATGTACATCGGCAACGGACAGTGCATCGAAGCGCCACACACCGGCGCCGACGTCCGCGTGACCGCCCTCCCCGCCAGTTTCGCCGCCACCCGCTGGAGCTGACCTCTCGGGCGGAGGATGCCACGGTCGTGCAGCGAACGATCGGAAGTCGATCGGCCGCTATCGGGGCTCGTCGAGCCCGTTCTGGGCAAGGCGGGTGATCCAGGTGGCAGGAGTTCGCAGGGCGGAGGGTGAGAGGGAGAGGGTGCGCGGGAGGGGGTCTGGGAGGCGGCGGGCGCGGCGGGCCAGGAGGACCATTCCGGCGACCAGCGCCCATCCCACCGTGTGGATGCCGAGCATGGACAGGAGGGATCCGGCCAGGAGCGCACCGAGGGCCGTACCGCCGTTGGTAATCAGTTTGGTGGCTCCGAAGATTCGGCCGATGAGGTCCTGCGGGAAGACCCGGACTCGGTAGAGGATCAATGGAATATTGCCGATCGGCGCGGCGAACCCGACACCCATCCAGCAGACCGCGAGCACTGCTGGGTTCGAGCTGAGGACTATGGGCACGGTCAGCACGGACCACACCCATAACATGCCGGTGAGTGTGCTGCGGGGGTTGATCCGACCGGCGAGTTTGGCGGCGGGCACGGCACCGAGCAAGCCGCCCAGACCTGTGGCTCCGAGTACGACTCCGACAGTCCAGGCCGGGTGGCCGCCCTCCCTGACTTCTAAGGTGATCAGAAAAATGAACACCTGGAACATCGCGTTCGTTGCCCCCAATACGGTGGTGGCACCCCACGCAAACGGTTCGGCCCGGAGACTGGCCATGCCTACCCGGGCCTCGTTCCAATCCCACATGCGAGCCGGTTTCGAACCGGCGACTTCGGGTTTCACCGGAACCCGGGTCTGAATCTTGGACAGGGTCCACAGGCAATACAGATAGGAGCCGGCGTTAGCCAGAAATGGTAGGCCGCGCGCAATACCGAAAGTCGCCGCGCCGAGCGTCCGACCCACAAAATTAGCGATCGGCTGCTCAGCCTCCAGGAACGAGAACGCAGCGGTGCGCTCTTTCTCAGTGACGACATCCCGAACCAGGACCAGCTCACTGGTATCGAAGAAGACGTTGGCCGTTCCTTCGGCGAACGCGGCGACGGCCAGGAGCAATGGCAGACCTGGCGGCCGCGTCGATATTACCGTCGCGGCCAGCAGCGTGGCGACCAATCCCACACGCTGGCACGTCATCAGGATCAGACGGCGATCCCAGTGGTCTGCCGCGATGCCCGCGGGTATTTCGAAAATCAAGCTGGGCAAGGCAATCGCGAATCCCACCAGGCTCGCGGAAATCGGCGAGCCGGTCAGAATCAACGCCAGCAACGGATAGGCGAGCTGGGCGCCCTGGAGGCCGATCTGCGAGGCGGCATTGCCGGACCACAGCAGACGGAAGTCCCTATTTCTTAATACGATCGACGAAGACATCTCGAATCACAGCTTCTGTGGCAATCGAATTGACCCGGGACTCTCTACACGAGCCGAGCAGCGACAGCGGTGATCCCGCGCAGGATGCTTTGCCAGGACCGCATCGCCGCAACCGCAGCCGACACGATCGCGATCGCGGTCGAGGCGAACGCCCAGGGAGTCAATTCGGAGGGAGCCAGCATTACCTCGTGCCCCGGCCAGGGATAGTCGGAAGTGCCCCGCAGTGCCCCGATCGCCAGCCCCAACTGTGAACTCAGATCGGTGTTCATTCCCAGCGAATCTCGCACCTGAGGAATATTGCTGTCAAGGTTGTGTACATCGATCAATACAAGAACCGCGACAGCCAATGTCGCGACGGCCGTGATAGTTTCGGCGGCCTCACTACGGTGCAGGATCGTCTGGATCGCCGCAATCACGGCGATGAGAATCGCGACGATCGCGAGAACCGCCCAGACACTATCGATTTCAGCATTGGATGGCGGTGATTCCGACCAGAGATTCAGATGCCTGGTCGTGTGTTTGATTCGGCCGAACGCGTTGACGGTGGCCGAGCCATCCCGCCCCGAGGCTGTCATCCACGGCTGGAACAGCAGGAAGAACAATACCGAACTCCCCACCGCCACTGCGATATACGGCCCGGCCTCCTTGATCGGCCGGGTCGAGGAGGGATGCGGATCGTGCCCGGGGTGAACGCGGGCCGGCAGCGAAGGTGTCGGTTCCACCATCGGTACAACCTACTGCCGTCGGATTCGATGGTATCGCCACTGTTGGGGAGCACCGAAACTCATAATCCACGACCTGTGCACTATCCCCAACCGTCCGGTCCTTGTATCGCACGGTCTTCGTGGTGCACGTTCCTATTGCGATTGGTCCACGTCGCCACATCCATGCGAGCTGCTCCGAGCCGGGCGGGGTCAACCGGTTGAGGACTGTTCAATAGATCGTTGTAGACCTGCGTTGCCTCTTGAAGTCCAGAGCTGGTGAGTCTTGAGACTTCCCGGCGACCGTTCTGCCCAGCATCACCCCACATCTCGGGCGTAACATTCGTCCGCATATCCACGTCCGAGTCCCAGTTACGCTCGACGCGGTCGACGAATTGCTGTTCAGAATGGGTCAGGGGGCGCTGCGGCGCGACCGAGTTCCGCACAAGATTGTTCGCGGCGACGAGGGCTTTTCCTGCTATGGCACCTATCGGATCGTCGGGTCCGGTGTGGTTGGCGATCGCGTTCGCGGCCGAGATGGCCTTATCGACCATCGGCATACCCCTTCCAGACAAACCCGCTTTTTGCACGGCCGTCGCCCGGGTTGCGTTCGTGGCCTGCAACGGGGTAGCGCCACGCAGGATGGCAGCAGCCTCGAACTTTTCAGGCGACATGTTGCTGTCGCCCCAGCCGTCAAGCATGTTCGCGACTTCCAGATCCGTCTTCGGGCCCACGCCGCCAGGTGCCCGAATCTCGGCCTTCCGCATCCAGTTGTCTCGTGCGAGTTGGCTCCATACGTGCGTTTCCAGGTTCATGGGAGCAATGGCCATAGAGGCGTTCTCGGCTCGCTGGCGGGCGCCCGCTTGGGGGTTGAAAGGACCCATTTTTTTGAAAGCGTGTGCCACTGCCGGGTTGGCGTTGAGTGCGGTCAATATGGCCAGCTTGGTCATGAGTCCGCCGCCGGCAGTGCCATGAGCGCCGAGTGTGCCCATGCCCAACGCGGTACCGCCACCGCCACCGCCACCGGCGCCGGCCGCAGAATTGGCCATCCCGTTCTGCACGGCCGAGGCGAACCTGTTGGCGATCCAATCGTTGCCCTTGTTGATGCCGGCGGTCAGGTGTTTCAGCTGGGAGATGGCGATGACCTCGACGATGCCGGCTGTTACGAGCACCGCCATCACATGTCCCTGGGACTGCTGGAAGATATTGCCGATGAACACCATGTAGAAGCCGAGGAAGACGACGTACGCCGTCATGCGCACAGCGGAGACGAAACTGTGAACCACGTTGCGCACCAGGAACGTCTGGGTCGGACCGTAGATGAATCCGCCCGCCGCGAACCCGAAGATCGTCAAGAACCCGTGATAGATCGAGTCCAGCGCGGCCTTGATGACCTGGATCGACAGGAACACCGCGAATACCAGCAGCAGTGTGCTGCAGATCAGCAGAATCAGCCCGGTGCCCACCTGTCCAAAGCTGGGATTCTTGGACTTGGTCACGGCGGCTTCGTCCCCGCACGCCTGCAGGCCCGCCCGCATCGCGCTGTCGGTCCCAGCGTTCATACCCGCGGTCCATGCGGGCCCGCACGTGGACTGATCGTCGACCACATGCCCGAAATTCCAGAACTGCAATGGATCTCGCGCGAAGTTGTCCGCCAGACCTCCTTGCAAGCCCGATATCGTTCGGCCGGGATCGGGGTTGGCGTCACCGTTGAGACCGGATGCCACAGAGATGCCGACATCACGTCCCTGGGCCAGCAGACCGTCAGGTGACAAAACGTCAGCCAGCGGATCGGCCAGGAACATTGATCCGAGGATCGCCACTGCCAGCATGGTCACTATCTGCATCGTCGCCTTCGCGTGGTAGCCGCGCAGCGCGAACCAGGCGACGCAGAACGCACCGAAGGTCGCCGCTGTCACCAGCATCGCGGGCGTCGCGATCGTGGCGGTGAGGGTGTGCGCGACGCTGTGCAGGGCGCTGGAGAACAGGCTCAGCCATTGAAAGCTCATGGCGTATCCGATGATCCAGATCGCGGTGATGACGATGACGAGGTACCCGGTGACCTCCATACCGAGCAGCATCCACAGCACGGTGTTTCCCAGATCGAAGATATTGCCGCCGTGGTCGGTGACGAACTGGTAGTTCGCGAGCGGAACCCCTTGGGAATCATGGATGTTCATCCAGCTGAGCCCATCGATCCCCGAGGTGCCGGCGGCCGAGTCGCTCTGCGCACCCGCCACCGCACCGACCAGCCCGGGAAATACGAACAGCACGAAGAAGATCGACAGCATCCAGACCGCGCGCCGGCGCCATCTGCGGTCGCTGACGCAGCGTCGAATGCGCCGAATAGCGGAGAGCGAACATCGCACGCCGGAATCGCCTGCTTCTCTTGATTGTCGGCGCGATCGAAAGGACCGCCCTCTCGGCGAACGCCTGGACATGCGGGTGACATTAGACGAATGTGACGTTGAGTATCAACACATTCGGGTAACCACGCGTCTTCTTTCCCGTAACCTATCGCTCACCTGCCGTCGTCCTTCACCGAAAGTGATTTCCACCTGGCACTTCTCAAGGCTGGGAGGTCGCCCCGGTGGTATTTCTCGTGGTCCTGCTACGATTCCATCGCCGGGATGTAATCAATTCCCCGGTGTGAAATCCGATTCCCTGAACCGAGGACCGCGAATTAGCGGCCGGTGAATCTGTGCTGCCCAATTCCGGGACTCGTGTCCAGATCATGAAAGGGAAGATGTGCCATGGGTAATCTCGCCGAACTCGCGAAAATCAACTCGGAACAACTGATGGATGGTGCCGGCCCCGCGTTGCGTGCGGCGCTCGCGCGGCACCAGACCGAATCGCGCTCCGCGCCGTTCAACTCGTTTATCGCCCCCGTCAAGTAGTTCCAACAGATTTGCGTGACCGTGGATGCGCCACCGCGCAGGCCGTTCACGGTCGCGCACCGCGCCACCGCGCCTGCGCATCGTGAGAGAGGAGCGGAACCAGTGGAGCAGCACCAGGGTGAATTGCCGTGGCGTGGTTGGGAACTGGACTTCGCCGAACTTCGCCGCGGCGGGTGGCGGCCGATGGCGTTCAACGAGTTCGTGGTCAAAATCCACGGTCGGTGCAATCTGGCCTGCGACTACTGCTACATGTACGAAATGGCAGACCAGAGCTGGCGGTCCAAGCCGAAGGCCATGAGCCGTCAAGTCTTCCTCGATGCCTGCCGGATGATCAAGGCACACGCCTTCGAATTCTCCCTACCGTCACTCGATCTCGTGTTCCACGGCGGTGAACCACTTCTCGTCGGGACGAGAGATCTCGAGTACTTCGCGCGCACCGCCCGAGAGATCCTGGAGCCGACGGTTCAGGTGAACCTGGGAATCCAAACCAACGGGGTTCTGATCGACGACGAGGTCTTGCGAATCTGCGACCGTTGGAAGATCCAGATCGGTGTCAGCCTCGACGGCGGGGAGCTCGAACACGATCGGCACCGGCTCGATCGTCAGGGCCGCGGCAGCTACGCGCGCGTTGTCGCCGGACTGGAACAGCTGCTGACGCCGCAATCGCGCCACCTGTTCTCGGGTCTGCTGTGCACCATCGATGTGGCGAACGATCCGGTGAGAACGTACGAGGCCATGCTGCTCTTCGAACCGCCGGCCGTGGATTTCCTTTTGCCCCATGCCAATTGGTCGGCACCGCCGCCCGGCCAGGCTTCGAATACGAGCGAAACGCCGTATGCCGATTGGCTGATCACGATCTTCGACCGGTGGTACAGCGCACCGCAGCAGGAAACACAGGTGCGGTTGTTCGGGGACATCGTCCAGCTGCTGCTCGGCGGTCAGGCGATTTCGGAAACCGTCGGTCTGGCGCCCATTCGCCTGGCTGTCATCGAAACCGACGGATCGCTCGAACAGGTCGACGAGTTGAAATCCGCATTCGACGGCGCGGCCCGAATCCCGGTGCGTGGAAACGGAAATCCGCTCGATTTGGCGCTGGAAGATCCCTCGATCGTGGCCCGCCAAATCGGCGCCGCCGCCTTGAGCGACACCTGCCTCGCGTGCCCGATCCACACCGTCTGTGGTGGAGGACATTACGTACACCGCTACCGGGAAGGCAGCGGCTTCCGCAATCCGTCCGTGTACTGCGCCGACCTGACGAAGCTCATCACGCACATCGAATCCCGCGTCCGAGCCGATCTCGAAGCCGCCATTGCCGCCAGTCGGGCGAAGAACGACACCCTCGGCTAGCGCCGCGCAGCCGCCACCTGCCCGCCGGAAGACATCGGAGCTGAACCATTTCCACACGCCACATCGACGACATCATCACGGACTTGGGTTCCATCCATGGATCCGCAGCAGGTATCGCACAACTGACCGACGGCCTCCTTGCGATGCGAATGATCATGCTGCGCACGCTGATGACCACGGTCGACGTAGAGGTGGCCGAGGCATCCGGGCTGCATCAGGCGTACCAGACGTTGTCCGATCTACAGCCCGACTACCCGGATTTGATCAACTCGATGCTGTGCTATCCGCACACTGGACCCTGGCTGAGCCACGTACTGCGGCGAATTGCCAGTGAGGTCAGCGAGACGCTTCCCCTGTGGGCCGACTGCGCTTATCTCGGCTGGCTGGCCGCGGCCGCGAGCATCACCTGCCTGGACGAAGGCATAGCGCAGGTCGTCATCCGGGGGGGCGCGATCATGCTACCGACGCTCGGCCTGGCCCGGCTCGATACCTCCGACTACTCCGGACCCTGCATAATCAGCTGGACCGCCACCGGCACTGTGTCTTTCACCTGGTCGGGCAGGTCGGTGCACATCGCTTCCAAAACCGACGATTCCCATCCCGAGTGGCAGCCGCTGCGATGGGTGCGCGGAGCCGACAACGAGTCACCGGTATGGCTCGATGACCTTGACCCGTTCCGTGCCCTGCACGACGAACAGCCGACGCCTCCACGCCTGAACGTCACCCAGGCGCACCGGTGGCATCGCGACTTCGCGGAGGCATGGCAGCTGTTGGACCGAGAACTCGGCCCGTACCTCACATCCATGCGGGGGAGTCTGATCAGCCTGACCCCGCTGAGTCTGGAGCCCTTGGTGGCCAGCACCAGTCATACCGACTTCAACGGCGTCGGCTGCGTTTACACCACCGCACCGGCTGATCCCTGCCAGTTGGCGCTGACACTGATACACGAGATCCAGCACACCAAGTTCGCACTTCTGACCGATCAAGTAGAGCTGTTCACTCCGGACGCGGCCGGCCGTTTCTACGCGCCATGGCGTGATGACCCGCGCCCGATTCTCGGTCTGCTGCACGGGATCTACGCTTTCGCCGGAGTCACCGACTTCTGGCGCGTGCACCGGAATGCGGAGTGCCACAAGTCATTGCAGGCGCACGCCGACTTCGAACTGTGGCGAGTCCAGGTGATAGCGGCCATCACACAACTGCGGGACTCCGGCCTGCTCAGCAATGACGGACAACGATTCCTGAGCGCGCTCACCGAGGCGATGGCCCCGTGGAGCGGCGAAGACATCCCGGCGGCCGCCCGGCACGCCGCCACCGAATCAGCGGTCGCGCACCAGACGTTCTGGCAGGTACGCAATCTCGAACCCGATCCGTTCAGCATCGCCTACCTGGTCAAGCGCTGGGACGCGGGTCGCCCCGCACCTTCCGCCCTGCCAACCTCGACCATCATCGACGAGCAGCGAATCCCCGCTCACCATCGGCAATTACGGCTGGCCGCACAGCTGAACACACTCGATCCGGCCGCCGCACGGGCGCTGGCGGACCCGCAGCAGCCCGAGGGGGACAAGGCCTATCTCTCCGGATACCTCACCGAGGCGTTCGCGCTCTACAGCCGCGAACTACGCGCAGATCCCCTCCGCCCGCAGGCGTGGGCCGGACTGAGCGTGAGCGGGCCGAAGATCTTCGGCAGCAACGTCTTCGAAATTCTGCACGAGCGCGCCGAAGTGGTCGCACGACTCTATGAGGCAGTGGGGCCTGATGTCGAGATCATGGATCTCCTGCGATGGCTCTCACAGCCCGCACTCACCGTCAACTAGCGGAAAAGGAGAGCGCCGCACTGATTCAGCAGGCGAACGATACACATCCGGGCGACACCAGTGCCGGGGATAAGCCACGCGCTGAGCCATTCACGCGCAGCTATCTGGGCGCTCGCCCGTCGGACGCGGTAGGCGATATCACTGCGGTGACAATCGCTCAGCCGACTCCCGCCGACGCGACGAGCATGGCGCGCGTCCACATCCTGTCGGCACTGGACCTCTACTTGGGGTTGCCGACACCGGGAGATGCGCTGGGGTTCGCACTGGCGAGTATGACGCCGCGCAAGGAAGGGTATTGGCCGGCCCTTGTAGCCCAAGGCGATCCGGGTTTGTTCGTGGCTCGATCGGCCGAAGGAAATGTGCTCGGCCTCGCGCACGCTGTGATCGCAGAAGACGGCACAGGCGAAATCGGTGCGCTATACGTGCTGCCCAGTGCGCAGAGCCGGGGGATCGGCGCCCGTCTCATGGAAGCCATGCTGGAGTATTTCGGCCCCAGCGTCGTCCATGTAGGTACCACGGCGGGCAGCCCGGCAGAGGCGGTCTATAAGCGCTACGGATTCAAGAAATTCGGGCCGCCTACCGAAACCCCGCCACCTCTGGGGGAATACGGCATCGAAGCACCCCAGCAGTGGCTGGTTCGGCCGTCGGCCGAGTG
Organism: Nocardia sp. NBC_01327; assembly: GCF_035958815.1. Classification (NCBI taxonomy): domain Bacteria; kingdom Bacillati; phylum Actinomycetota; class Actinomycetes; order Mycobacteriales; family Nocardiaceae; genus Nocardia; species Nocardia sp. NBC_01327. Next base: position 20,725 of record NZ_CP108384.1, read on the forward strand.
CGGCAACTTGGCTGGGAACCCTTGAAACCTCCCCCGCTCCGAAGTAGTGAGCAACCGAGGCGGCTGACGGACATCACGGCGCGGAGCCGATGCCCGAATCCTGAGCCTGGCGGAAAATCATTGCCCGCCAGACGGGGCCCTGTTCTCAGAGCTGGGAATCCCGCAGAATCGAGAATGCGAGAAGGCCCGAGACGTGTTCGGCTGCCGGTCATTTCGCGAGAACACGGCGACTCGTGCCGAGTGATGACCGTCTACCCAGGATTTGGTGAGGTGAGCGTATGTCGGGTTGGCTCGGTCTTCCGGCAGGACTTACGGGGGACATCCTCACCGGAGTAGCAGCGAGCGCGGGGTTTATGATCGGCGGCCCGGTCGGAGCAGGGCTGGCGGCCGGGGCGGTCGGAGTGCTCGCCTCCCACTATGTCGACGGCAACAAAAATTGGTCCCAAAATTTCGAGGCCGGGGCAATGGATGGCGCAATTGCGACTATCGGCGGCGGGGTTGCCGCCAGCGCTGAGAAGAATGCCGGGAAAGGGCTCTTCAGAGTTTTTCGCGATGGCTGGACCGCATACACGCCGGGCGGGATGAGTAAAATTGAGGCCTCCGTTGGGAAGGACGGATTTAACCTTGCCAAGCGCAGAGCTTTTGCCATCCGGAGCGTAACCAAAATGGGGAAAGGCGCCGTGGTAAGTGGTGCGGCTGCCGGTTATGTGAATTCAATGAATACAAACTCATCGCCCGGTACGCCAGGCGACCTGTCTTCGTTTGGCATTTCCGCAATGCCCTACAAGAACATCACGCACCCTGGACAGCCCGTATGACCATTCGAGGGTGATGCGGAGTGGACCCGAGCACTGTCACCCCGAGCACTGTCACCCCGAGCACTGTCACCCTGAGCGATATCGCTATGCCCGACCCGACGCAGCTCCCGCAGCAGTTCCAGCAGCAATACCAGCTGTCGACTGCGACAGTGAATACTTATATGGCGCTTCCGGACTTCTTCAAGAAGACCTTCGACAGTTTCGGAACGGGATCTACGACCGAGCCTCCGGCCCAGAGTGACCCTCCCGTCGTGGACACCACGTCCTTGGTCGCCTTCAACGGTGTGAGCCTTGCCGACTATCAGGCTTTAGCGGCGTCACTGAACACGGCATTCAGCGAACTGAAGGCGACGGACATCAAGCTAGCGCCACTGTTCAAGGCCCAGGCCGCCATATCTCAGCAGGGGCAACAGGCACTCAACACCATCATCGGTAACATCAACGACAGTGCGAAAACGCTTCCGACCGGGATGACAGAAGACGCGCATGTCCTGGGTTTCCTAGGATCCGTTTCAACCGACGGCTCAGCCGTCATCACTGCGGCCAGCGCTCAGACCGCAGATACAACCGACCAAGTCACGGCAATGCAAAAGGAGCTCGACGCAAAGCTAGCTGCCTTGCAGAGCAAGGTCTCGTCATTCAATCCGCCGTCAGTTCCGACGCCCCCTGTGGCTCCGGGACCGCCCGGGACTGCGCCGGGCCCGCAGGCCCCCGGGCCAAGCCCTCCCTTGGGCTTACCCCCTATAACCCCGCCCGCAGCGATAACTCCGACCGGCCTCACGGGTGCCACCACCACCGGTGGCCCCACCGATCCGAACGGCGCCTCGTCGATCAACCCGTCGTCCGTACAGCCGGCAAGCATGACAACACCATCTCCGGCCGCCTCCCCGGACTCGGGGCTATCGAGCATGATGCCTCTTCTAGACTCCATGATGAACCCTGCGAGCCAGCGTCTGCAAGCCGACGACCCGAGTCGAGACGGCGATCCCAACGATCCGAATCAGGATCGCTACCAACAGGATCCGCAGCCCGTCACGCCGGTTCAAGCCGCACCCGCCACCACCCCAGCGCCGGCCACCTCCCCGGCGCCCGGCACAACTCCGGCAGCGCCCACGACCACACCGCCGGGTCAGCCGGATCCCTCGGCCGGTAACCCGGCGACGTCGAACCAGCCCACCGCTCAGCCCGTCATGCCCGCCCCGGACGCGGACGGCCTCGTGTCCTTCACCTTCGACGATGGCAAAACACAGAAGGTCTCGCCCATTGTGTGGCAGGCACTGACGGCGGCATACGGTAACAAGACGACCACCGACGCGCAGCTGGCCTATTCAGGCACCACCGCGAAGTGGTCGGATAACAAGCAGATTGGCGACAAGAAGGATCCCTCCGAGCTGATGACTGGAGATGTCGCGACCTGGCAGAACCGCGTCGCCATTGTGCGCGCCATGGGATCCGATTCCGACCAAACGCTGCATGTCATCGTGAACGGCGCAGTCCAACCGTACAACGCCGATAAACAGGACGAAATGTCGGACACTGCAGGCGCATTCGGCGACTTCGCCGGCTGGGCGCATCCGCGCGGAATCGAAGCGACCGGATCGAACACCAACGCCACCGACACCGCGGCCCCCGCCCCGGCCGACCCGAGCACAGCGCTGCCCGCGGTAGCCACACCGGCAGGCTGACACGACCATGGCACTGAACGTCGATCCTCAGGAACTGGTCAGCGCGGCCGCCGCGCTGTCCGCGCTGGCGCAGGAAGTCCATGCCGCGCTGCCCGCCGGCTGGGTCCACCCGGCCGGAGGCGACACGCACTCCGCGCTGGCCACGTCCCACTACAACGCGCAAGCGGAGTCCGCGATCAACAATGTGATCGCCGTGCTGAACGGACTGGCCCCGCACGCCCAACAGATCGGGGCCGCGGCCGCCGACTACACCCGAGCCGACGAGGCAGGCGGGCGGCAAATGGGAGGTGGCGGCAGCGAGATCATCGCGAATCCCGTTGCCGCCCAAGTGCCATTCGAAACGCGACAGGCGCCGATAGCGCCGCTGGCGGCCGGCCCGCCGAGCATCGACCCGCTCACCTTCGCCCAGCAGCTCCATTCCGGACCAGGGCCCGCACCCGCGCGGGCATTCGCGGACTCGGTGCGACAGTTTCTCGGCGGCGCGCACGCCGCCGCACAGGACGGCCTGCAGAACGCCGTACCGGTCATGAACAATTGGACGCCGGTCGGTACAACGGTCGCCTCCCATCTGAACGACTACCAGAACCAGCTGAGCCAGATCGGCGACGGTCTGGACGGGATCGCCTCGGGCGTCGACGCCTACGCCGACGCCTTTCAAACCGCGAAATCCCGGCATCCGACGCCCCAGGAAATCACCGCCACCCGTCAGCGACTGCTCGCGGCCATGCGGTCGAACTCCCCAGCCCTCGCCGCGGCGCTGGCCGAGTTCAACGACCAGACCGCACTGTCGGGGCAAACCCACGCGGCCTACACGGCGGCGGTCAACTCCACAACCGCCACGAACGGCCTCGGAAGCGGCAGCCCGGCGGCCGGCAACACCAACGCCACCAGCGCCAGCCAGACCCCCGGCACAAGCCAGAACAGCGACAGCAGCATGCTGACACAGCTGCTCCCGTCCCTGATGAACGCCCTGAACGGCTCGAAAAACGCACTGTCACCACAGGGTTCGCCGCAGCACGACCCAACGATCCCGACCGGCGGCCCCTCCGAGGATCCCTACACGAACCTTCCCACCATGCCCTCGTTCCCCGACGGCGGTAGCCCCACCGTCCCGAGTGGCGAGCCGAGTATCCCTGCTGACCTCACATCCACCGTCTATCCCGTAGACCAGCTACCCGTGGTCACCGCGTCGACGGCATTGGGCTCCTCCGGACTGCCCCGCGCCCCCGTCATCGAACCCCTCCAAACGTCCGCTGCCGCGGCCGCCGCGAATCGAGGCACGGGCGGTTCGTCCATGCCGTACATGCCGATGATGCCCGGCATGAACAACGGCGGAGGCGGCAACGACCGCTCCCGCATCGTGGCATGGCATCCCGACCGCCTCATGTATGTCGACGACACCCCCTACACCGACGTGGTGATCGGCGAGAAACCGACCATCGCCCCTATAGCGACACCGCCGACACCGGCCCCCGCCAATCAAGCGCCGACCAACACCGGAGGCTCCGTATGAGTGATATCCATCCAGACGTACAGGCCGCACTGGACGCAGCGCGCGACCTTCGACATCGCATCGCCGACCTGCGCGAAAGAATCAACGGGATCCGCGCCCGGCGCCCCTCTCCCAGTGGCGCGATCGTTCCCGAGGTCGATGCCATGGGCCGATTGACCGGCCTCTATCTCGCACCCGGCACCACCTCACGATTCGGCAATAACGAACTGATCGCCGAGATCATGGCGGCCATTCAGGAGAGCACCGCCGACGCCGGACGCCAGTACAAGGTTCTGATGGATACCGACCCGTGGCCGGAACCCGCAGCCGCACAGCCGGTTACGAGTGAATCATCATGAGCGACATCGTCGACGTCACCGTCGCGGACACCGTGAAATGGCTGCACGATGAGGGCTTGGCGCGATTAGCCGTGGTCGGCGCGGATGCGTCGAGCCCCATCGTGGCCTACACCGTCGAAGTCGCGACCGGAACCGTCACCGCGTTTCCGGCGTCTGTCACAGGCCCCGGCACGGATGTGCTGACCCTGTCCGCCGATGACCTCCCGCCACCGACCGGAACCGCGAAACGCCTCGTGGTTATCGGTGTCACCGCTACCGAGTCGGTGCTTGTTCTCGATCTTGCCGCCGTACCGGCACTGGGCATCAATGCCGTGCGGCCCGAGACCACCGCGCGGGCATGGGTGGTGCAATTGCTACTCGACCCCCAGATCACGCTCACCACCAATAGCGCGGACCTGGCGGTACCGGCCGGAACCCGCTGCCGGCACACCTTCATCCCCGGCGGCGGCACCCTGCTGATGGTCGACGATAAGCAACCGCCCATCACCACCGTCACCCTCGACTCTGCCACCGACGGACCCGACCACCTCGACGTCGCCCACGACGGATCCGCCGAACTGTATCTCGGCACCCGCTTCTGGCAATTGCAACACGTCCTGAGCATCGGCGACCTGACCTGGGGCGCCCTCACCGCACAGCTCGAAACGCCTGCCTGACAACCCGATTCGAGGCGACACCCACCTCGGACGACCCTGTAGGAGTATCCCCATGGCAGCAGATCACCACGAATTCGACACCGACCCAGCGCTACCGGCCTGGCAGAGCATGACCTACCAGGTGTTCAACCCCGACCACACCGCCGGTGCGGCCTGCAACCGCGACGGGGAGATCGTCGGCCTGCACCTCACCGACGACGCACGCGACAATGGCGATACCTGGCTCGCTGCCGAGATCTTGCGCCTGGCGCGCCTGGCACACATGAAATCACGGGTCGCCCTGCGCGCCGAGATGGAATCCAACGGCACACACGCCCACACCATCGACTCGTTCGACCTGCCGACCGAGGCCTCCTATCGGGCCATGGAGGCGGCGGAATTCGGCACCTCCGCGCGATGAGCGCCGAGAGGAAGGCGTCGTGAGCGAACTGCTGGACATCGATGAGCCTGAGGAGGTGATTGCCGCTGCGGGCCGGGTCGCCAGCGCCTCCGCAGCGGTCACCGACCAGATGATTGCCGTGGCCCGCGGGCTCGTGCCCGCGGGCAGTGCGAGCTCCGGACTCGATTGCGCGCTGATGAACTCGGCGCAGTCGGTCAGATCGAGCCTGACCTATGCGGCGACTTCCGATAGCGATCGCGCCGTCGCGGTCCATCGCTACGTCGTCGGTGCCGTACAGGCACTGGTAGCGACAGACGACAGCGGTCGCACCCTCATCGACCACTCCGGGGAATCGGCCTGAATCCGGATGAAGCCGCAGTGGGACCACCCCTACTGGGATGCCATCGTCGGCGACAACTGGCCCGGCATCGGTCCGGATGCGTGGAACGCGCTGGAAGCCGCGGCACGCGACGGGGCGGCGACTATGGATATCGCCGGTTTCGAACAGGCGCGCAACGACTTCGAGAGTCGAGTGCGTTCCAGCGCCGCGCTGCAACCGGTACTGGACGACGCGCGCACCCAACAGTCGAGACTCTGGACACTGCGCGATGCTCTGGGCGCGGCCGCCGATACCTTCGGAGAGATCGCCGGACTGGTTCGGCGGACCTGTCATCAGATTCTCGACATCCTCGATGCCGCCGATACCCGCATCGCCGGCGTGCAGCCGCGTGGCACGGACACTCCGCAGCAGGCCGATCGGGCTGTTCAGGAGGTTTCCCGCATAGTCGGCGAAGCTAGGCGCGAGGTCGCCGATGTCATGACGAATGCCATGAATATGGTGGGCCCACAGGGGATTCCGGGACTCTCGGTGATCAGCGAATTGCTCGGGCAACCGCTTCCAGCAGGCACCGGCGCCCCGGCCGGGCCCGGAGGTTCGCCCGACCGGCACCCCACCCAGGGCGGCGGAACACACCAACCGGCCGGCCCAGGACGGCCATCGAACTCCCCAGCCCCGATCCCTGGCAATCCCGGTGGGCCGCACGATTCATCCAAGCCCCTGGTCGACGGCGGTCCAGCGCCGACCGAAGCCGTAGTGAATCTGCCGGGCACGGCGGTGCCCGCCGGCACCAGACCCGCCGATATGCAGGATGGCAATGCGCCGGAAGATAGTGCGTCGCACAATAATTTGCCTGCTCCTCCCACCTCGCTCGCGAGCAGCGTGTTCGACGGTAGTCCGGAGAGTGATAGCCCGCCGTCGCAGATCGTCACGACGGACAACGGGGCTGATTCGCCGGCGGCACCGAGTGCTGGCCCGTCATCCCAGGACATCGCTCACGCCACGCCCCCCGATGCCCTCGGATCACCGCGCATGGGCAGGGAGGCAACGGATCCTGTGGGAACTACCGACGGATCCGCCGTTGCCGGATCGACGCATCCGCCTGATTCACCGTCGGATTCCGCTGAAGCAGTTACGCAGTCGCGAGCCGAGCCCGGAGACCAGCAGGCCACGCCCGCGTCCGTCGACGTGTCGGACGTGGGCAGTCAGCTGCTGCCATTGTCCGTTGTACCGCAGATCGGGAATCCCTCTGCCGGATTTGCGTCCCCACACGCAACGTCGCAAAGTGTCGCCGCCACATCGATTTCAGGTTCTCCCACCTCGAGCGGCACCCCGACTTCAATGCCACCACCGAACAGTGCTGTGCCTCGTGAAGCCACCGCCGCCCCGGCTACCAGAACCACCGGGACCGTGTCCGCAAACGCGGCACACACCGCTGATCACCGCTCGTATACTCGCTCGGACGGCAGCGCAAATCGGAACCACGGCGACCGATCCGCTGCAGAGGGCGTCGCCGAATCACTCAGTGCGGCTGTAGGACTGGCGATGGCAACCGCTGCGGCTCCCGCGTTCGTACTGGGGGAGCAGGTCGACGGCGATGCGGCAATGGCGAGGACCCTGCTGCGCAGCATTCTCGCGGTCGTGGACTGTTCTCCCGTCGCACCGGCCTGGGCGGTATCTGTTATGCGTCATTCCGGCGGTATCAGCGTCTTCGTGACATCGAACGAGGGCCGAGGATGGTTGCCGGCCGGACTGTACCTGCCACGCTTGATCTCCACCCCCTGGTCCGGGGAGGTGGCAGAACCGGCCTGGGAGAACGTATCCGATCCGGCCCGCATCCTGGTCGAGTTCGGGCTCGCATCGGGGAGCGCATCCGGCGCCAGGCTGTCGGCAGTGGCGTCGTCACGGGCCATCGATCAGGCCATGCGCCATCGCCTCCCCGATCTACCACTCGACGGCGATGTAACTGCGGCGTCCGAGATGGACCTGTCCGCCCCTCGACCGGAACTGCTGGATCGCCTGGAGTTCACTGCCTCTCCCCGCCTGCTAGATCGGGTGGCAGCAGTCCCGGAGGAATCAATCGGCCGCATCCGTTCCACCCTCGCCCGCACCGCCCATACCCAGGTAGCCCAGGCGATCCCGGACACCGCCGCGGCCCTGGGCACCCGCGCACTCCGCGAACGCATCCTCACCGCACTCCACGGTCGCCAACCGGTCGCATCGGACTGGTGGGACGAACTACGCGACACCGACTTCCTACTTGCCGTGAACATGCAACAACATCGCCTGGACGTGAGCCGAATACCCCTGGGTGAGTTGCGATCCGAACAATCTGGGGAGCGACCTATCGTCCGCGCCCTCCACTTTCAACGGCGCTGCAACGAGCTGGTCCTGCTACTCGCCGAGACTCCCGACCGTCGCAGCCTGCGCGACGCGGTCTACGTCCATGCCCACCTCACCGAACACCCAGCTCTTTCGAAGACCGCCAGCGACCCGGTCCGGCGGCCGTTGGTCGACACCGGTCTCTAGGAGACGCGTTCCCTACAGCCGGGAATACAGTTCGAGAAGGGGTGTGCTGCTTCGAGTTCGAGTTCCCATCGGCGGGAAGGCTGGACAATTGAACTATCGGTGAGGGCGGAGAGGAGCTCGATTCAGCATGCCGGAAAATTTGCATATCGAACCCGCTGTACTGCGCGACCTGGCGGCGCAGCACACGCAGGTCGCCGCGGACACGAAGGCCTGGGCTACGCCTCCGCACGACTGGCTGGCCACCTTTCCGAAAACCTATGGAAGTATCGCCCACGCTGTACATACCGCACTCAACAACTACTACGACGCACGGCAGAAGGCTGGCAATGCGCTAGCGGTCCAGCACGAGCAAACGGCAGCCGCGCTGGTCTCAGCTGCGGACAACTATGAACGCGCCGATCGGGAAAGCGCCGCGGCTATCCGCCAGGCCGGAAGCCCGCAGGCCCAGCAGCCGCTCTCTCATCCGGCAGGACCTGCCAATCACAGTGCGGCAGCGCCGGTATCGCCTACTCCCGACGCCACTCGGCAACAGCCGGACACTTCGACACCGAACGAAGCGGCGACCACATCCAGTGCGCCCGCGACGGTGGAGCGACCGGTCACGCCGGGAGAGCCGGCCATGCCCGGAGCGTCGGTCATGTCTGCAATACCGGCGATCGAGACGACGACCCTGGGGCCCATGCGGGACATCCCTGCCGTAGCCGACTCGGGCCTTCCCGCGACCATAACTGCGCCGGACAGCAACGGTGCGCCTCCTCTCGGCATCACCGCCACGGGTCCGATGGATGCACCTACGAGTCAGATTCCGGCGACGTCTTCGACGGGCGACGGTTCGACCGCCGCGGCCGAGACCATGCCGCCAACCGTGTTGACCCCCTTCGTCGCTGCGGTCGCTGCGGCCAAGGAGAAGGAGTCCGGGCCCGCATACCTGGTGAACGCTGTGGACAACGAGGATCTGGTAATCGCCCGAACGCTGCTGGCCGCAGTCCTGGCCGCGGCCGACTCGGCAGTCGGCCTCGCCTGGGCGGTATCGGTCATGCGCGGGCCGACCGGAGCCGGGGTGTTCATCACCACCAACGAGGGGCGCGGCTGGCTCCCGGCCGGCCTGTACATCCCGCGCGGAGTATCCACTCCCTGGCTGTGGGACGAAATGCTGGGCACTGACGGCGTAACGCCATGGGAAGGTGTCGCCGATCCGGCGCGAGTGCTGGCCGAGTTCGCACTCGCCTGGGGCCCGAAGGCGGAGGCCAAGCTTACGGCGCTGGTGTCGTCCGGGGCGATCGACGCGAGCCTGCGGTCGGCGCTGACCGATGTCGCGGTGCAGGACCTGGTCCGACCCGCCTACGACGTCGACCTCCGGGTCTTCACACCGGACACCGCCGACCGGCTCGGCTTGGCCGCCTCGATCGCCGCGCTGGAAAGCGTTGCGGCGGTGCCAGATTCGGCCGTGCGCCGACGCAGCGTCGAGCTTGCCGTCGAGGCGCACGCAATGCTGGGCAGCTCGAGAGCGACACCGCCAGAAGCTGCCGAGGCACGGACACTGCGAGAGCGGATCCTCATCGCGATTCAAACCGATCAGCGGGTGCCCCCTGAGCTGTGGCAGGACCTGCGCGACGCCGACGATCTGCTATCGGCGATCATGCTCTCCCACCGCGTCGATGCCGGCCGCATCGACCTCGGCGCGCTGAGAGTCGAGGATCAGGCAACGGTCCTGCGCACCATGGTGTTCGAACGACGCTCCACCGAGCTGGTACTGCTACTGGACGACCAGCCGACCCGACAGACGCTGCGCGACATGATGTTTGCCCACGAACAAGTCGTGGCGCACCCACTGTTCGCCCAGACTTCGGTCGCTGCCGCTGTCGAGCAGACCTCCACGCCGGTCGTCGGATCCGTCAGCGCCACACCAGCGGTCGGCCCCACCCCACCGAGCACAGTCACGGTGACGCCGACCGACGCGCCACCGGCACTCGTACCCGGGATTCCGTGAGTTGCTGAAAAGCGGGAGATCCGATGCCACCGTTCACGGTCACGCGCCCGTTGACGTTCGGGCCAGTCGATGAGCTCCGATACCGCATCACCGGGCAGCACGCCGCCACCGACTCTCCTCAGCACACTCGCCGGTCCTGACACGACCAAACACGCCTATATAGTCCAGCTGCAGCCTCCGATGGGCTCAATGGAGGCAATGCCGCCGGCACTTAGCGCGCTCATGGACAGGGCGCAGAAGTGGCTGCAGGACGCCGTGAACAAAATGGGTGTCGGGAAACCATCGACAGTACCCGACTTCGGAAAGCTGTTGTCCGACAACGGGATTGCAGATACCGAGGACGCCAGCACGATGGCCACTCAGTACAAAGCGAAAGTGGACAACTTCCGCGCCGTCAAGACGTATCTGCTCAGTCAGGACGTCGACGTGAATGTCCCGATAGGCAGAATGGCCGAGTTGGCACAGAATTCGTTGGGCCAGATGATATCCAAGATCGAAGATCTCAAAGACGTGCTGCGAGCGCCACAAAACGCGAAAGATGCGCCGACAGCGGTCCAGCAGCACCCTAAGACGATCGCGATGGGCGTGTCCGACAACCTCACCGGCATCACGATGGACCCGGCGACCACGCAATATCTCATGGGCGAGCTACGCGCTTGTCTGGACAAGGTGGAGAAAATCGTCAAATCCACATCCGACACGGCCGCAGGTTTCAGCAAACAAGTCGCCCCGCCTGCGTCACCGATACCACCCACGACACCGACGCCGTCTTCGTCACCGTCTGCGACACCCACGCCACCTGCAGCCTCCGGCGTACCGATTGATAGCACCTTGAGCGGCAACTTAGCTGACGGTGGCCCACTCGCCATTTCCCCCGCGCCCGCTAGCTCCGATCCAGGAGCTACTCTCACTGCTGCCACCGGTGCTGCCATTCAACCGATAGAAGCGGCCGCCGGAACGTCGAACGGCACCTCGGCGGGTTCCGTCGCCGGTGATAGCTCGGGCTCGGGCGACATGGGGACGACCATGATGATGACGATCGGGATGGTGATGTCGGCCCTACCCAATATTGCGAAGACGCTCATGGACGCGATCGACTCACCACAGGATGATTCGCGCAACCGCGAACACCGCGACAGGGCTCCGGCCCCTGCGAATGCTCAGCCCGTTCCGGAACCCGTGCAGGCTACGCCCGCCGTGTACGCCGACCCGCCTCCGGCGACTGCCCTCCCCGTCATTCCTCCTGGTACGACCCCCGCACCCGACCTGAAATCAGAACCCCTCGTGAGATTGAAGGACGGCTCGACTCAACCGGTCGCACCAGTGGTCGCCGCAGCGGTGCTCAGGGAGTTCAACAACCACAGCGGTAGCGATGCCCAGGCCGCCTATACCGGAGCGGCGGCCGACTCGGCGTCGGGCAACCCATGGAACAGTGGCTGGACCAAGATCGACAGCGCCCAGCTCCGTACCGGCGACGTTGCGCAGTGGGACAACCGCATGGCGTTGGTCATCACCGAGAACGGCAAGTTGTACATCATCGTCAATGGCGAACAGGTAGAGCTGAAGGATCCGCAGAACCCGCCCGACGGTGGACACGGCACTTACGGTGAATTCCGCGGCTACTTCCACCTGACTGGCACCGACGTCGGTGTCGCCGCATCGCCGGTGACGAATCCGCCCCCGGTCAAACCCGTCTGACGCCGATCTGTTCCGACAGTATCCGATTGCACTGCGGCACCTTCGATCTCAGCTAGCCTGAGTGAGGTCCTCTATGTTCCAATCTAATCCGCAAGGATCGGCATGGTCGCCCGACAAATTTGCCGCGTGGTGGCTTCAGGATGTCGTGCTCGGTGGCAACCAGCCCAATTGCCGAGCTCTGCCGAGATCGTCGCGGGCAGCCCAGTGTTCGATCACCATCCCGTCCACCATGCGCATCCAATGCGTTTGCGCGACCGAGAAGCACTTCCCTGTGCCAGGAAACACCTGATCTACTTCGCCCTCGGTGTTGTAGACGACAAACGAACCGACCTGTCGGCCAATCATAATGGTGTCCAGGCACACCAGATCTTCATCGGCCACAGCGTGCCGGATCTCGTGACGCATGTCGGCGAAAGCTGTCCGCAGCCACAGCGCCGTGGAGTAGAAACCATGGGGCCCTCGCAGCCGGGTCGTCGGTGGCTCATGCAGGCTCTCACGATTCCTCGCATCAGGATGAATGACAGCCTCGAAGTCTGCGCGAGTTCCGGTTGACATAATCTCGAGACTGCGGATAGCCGCGGCCTTCGAGTTGGTACGTGCGCTCATGCGGCTCCCAAAAGCTGTAAACGAGATCGGGCCCAGTGCCAAGACACCGCACTCCGATCAACGACCCCTTTTCGCTCGGTCTGTCGTTGTCGGCATGTTATTGACGATGACGGGTCCGAGCACCGCGTTCATCCCCAGTCACGGGAAGGTGAGCCGTTCGCCCAAAAGGTGTCGACACTGTCGCTGCCTCGGCACTATTCGCCGGAGCCGGTTGTGATGTTTCCCGGCGGGCCTGGGGGAGGAGCTGGGGCTGGAGGGGGCGGCGGAGGGGCGGGCGGCACCGTGGTCGACCGCTGTCGGGAGCCGGGCATCCCAGGCGAGGGCACGGCACCCGGCACCGCGTTCGGGTTCTGTTGGGAGCTTTGAGTTCCCGGTGGCGGCGAGCCTGGCGGCGCCGCGTTCGGGTCCTGAGGGGCGCCCGGTGTCCCATTCTGGTTCTGCTGAGCGCCAGGCGGTCCCGGCGGCGGTGCGCCTGGTGGCGCCGCGTTCGGGTCCTGAGGGGCGCCTGGTGCCCCGGTCGGGTTCTGCGGGGCGCCTGGTGCCCCGGTCGGGTTCTGCGGGGCGCCTGGTGTTCCCGGTGGCGGTGCCCCGGGCGGCGCCCCATTTTGGTTCTGCGAATTGTTGTGCTGCTCGTTTTGTGACTTGATCCACTCCGCTGCCACGGGAGCCAACGCTGACAACGCCATCACCCCAACCATGGGGATCATGGTGATCATCTGTGTGAGGCTGCTGCCAATTCCGCTGTCGCCCGAACTTGATGTTCCCCCGCCGGAAGCGGTCGTCGGTGATGTGCCAGTACCACTGGGGTCCCCGTTACCCGGGACTCCAGTGCCGGCGTCACCATTCCCGGACCCTCCGCCCGCCATTTGAGCATTATTCGCAGCGGCCTGGGCGACGTCTTGATCCACCGTGTCCACCGCCTGCCCGATTTCCTGCATAAGGCTTGTTTCCTGCGCGGAGGTCAACTTCTGTGATCCGACAGCGTGCAGCGTGCTCGTCAGGTCCGCGACAATGCCCCCGATCGTGGCGAGCGTCTGGTCATTCGCCGCCGCGACCACGATGGAAACCTGCAGCACTTGTCCATCCATGGCAAGCAGCGCGGTCTTGCGAGCCTGAACCGCGGCGAGTGTCTGCTGATATTGCGTTGTCGCCGCGCTCTGTTCCAGATTCGTATAAACCACGGTGGTGAGCAGATCATCGACACTCGGCGGAGGGTCGGTAGTGCCCCGCCCGAGCAGATCGACCGAACTCTGGATCGCGGCATCAGCCATGGAGATGAAACTCGTCAGTGCGGCTGAGGCGCCAGGTGGGCTGGGCAGCGGCGGCACCGTCCAATAGTGCTGGCCGACCGCGCCGGTCTCGGCTGACGTCACGTGTCGGCACCGCCTCTCTGTCGATCTCCCATTGTCCGGTGTTCCCCGAAATGGGAAGACCCGAAAACCAGGGGCGGTGCATAGTCGACAAACGACCGACAGTCGGGTCGATCGGGCAGGGGGATGCCCGAAAGTGACTGAGCAACAGAATGTTTGAGACCGCAACGGTCAGTGATGCGCGAAGGTGGGTAGTGCGAATGGCGACGGTTTTGACCGATGACTTGCACGGGGTACTGAAATCTCTTCTCGGCTTGTACGGCGCCGGTGCACCGGGCCCAGTGCGGTCGGTGACGGTGAACGCACTCGTTCCCGATCCGGGCGACATCTCCGGGCCGCCGACGGTCTACCACGCGGGAGCGTGGGGCCTGCAACTGTCTTCCGCGAATGCGCAGGAAGGCAAGGACATTCTCGTACGGCAAGCGGTCGGAGCATCCGGCGGCAATATCGCCGACGGCCGTAACCTTCTCCATCATCAAATCTCAGATTTGCAGTCGAGGCTTCAAGCGATAGCCGGAATAGGCGACACCCGGTTCAGCGGTCCGGCTCTACTCGACGCGGTGCAATCCACGATCGCCAAGGCCACTCAGCAGGTCGACCACGATTCGACCGCGGCTCGCCGGCTCGCCGAACAGATCATGCCTCCGCCGCCGCACGCGATCACCAACTGGGCCGATTCACCGCGGCGACGGCGCCCACGACTGCGGCCACGTCGCCGAACACGGGCGCCCCGCGACGGCACGGCTGGCACCCATGCGGTTCATGCGGCGAGTGCTTGGCTGGGAACCCGCTACGTATGCGGCGGTGGCGGCGCCGGTGGACCCACCGGCGGCGGATTCGACTGCTCCGGGTTGACCCAGTACGCCATCGCGCAGGCATCGCAGGGCCACGTGATCCTGCCTAGGTCCACCTACGAGCAGATCCACAGCGGTGCACGGATTCCGGCGCAGGACGCCCGGCCGGGTGACCTGGTGTTTCCCGCGAGCTCCTTCGGTGCGCGCGGTCCCAACCATGTGCAGTTGGCGGCCGGCAAGGGCATGGTTATCGAGGCGCCCCATACCGGTTCCACTGTGAAGTGGTCTCGAATGCCGAACAACGCCGTCGTCGTACGCGTGCTGTAGTCCGAGCAGCACGCGGAGGCGGACATGGCCATCGAACTGCCACACGACGTTGCGCTGTTCCTCAACTTCGCCGGTGTGCCGTATCCGGACATCAACGAGGACCAGGTGCGTGTCCTCGCCAAGCATGTAGGAACTTTCGCCAATAGCGTGCAAGGGACGCACAATAGCGCCACCGGTGCGATCAAGGCTATGAATTCGGTGTACTCCGGATACTCGTACGAGCAGCTGGTCGCGGCGTGGGGGCAGATGAGCGCGACCCATATGGCCGAGCTCGACCAGGCGTGCAAGGTGGTCGCCGTCGCACTCAACGTCGCCGCCGACGTGATCGTCGCGACAAAGATCGTGGTCCTGGCGGAATTGGCAGGTCTCGCAGTCGGATACGCGAGCGCGATGGCGGCAACGATTGTCACCGAAGGACTTTCGGCCGCCATCGCACAGGCACTGGCCGCGGCGGCGCGGAAGTTGGTCGAGATGATGGAGCAATACCTGGTGTCCTACATCCTCAGCGAGGTGCTCGATAAGGCGATCGCCCCTCTCGAACACGCCGTCGAGCGAATGCTCGAGCCCGTGATCCACCGCGCGGCGGTCGATCTGCTCGGCCTGCCGCCCCCTAGTAGTTCCTCGACGCTGCCGCTGTACATCGAGCCCGCCGAAGTCCTCCGCTATGCCAACGAACTGGACAAGTACGCCGATCAGATGGTGCAGCATGCGGCCGACTTCGCCTCGAACGTCGCCAATCTGGACTTCACGACCCCCACCGGGCCACCGGTCGAGAACCCGGCGGCTTCACCACAAAATATCCCTTTGCCGGTAGGTTCGAATCCGGGATCGCCGCACCTCAGCGATTCCGGCACCGGCGCACCGCCCCGGCCGGCGGCGGCCCCATCACGGGCAAATGACGGAATGCACTCTTCGCCGCAGCCCAGCCGGGCGTCTCTCGGGGTGACACCCAATGCGTCGAGAATCGGATCGGAAGCTACTCCGGCGCAACCGAATACAATAAATAGACCCAGGCTCTGGCAGCATGCTCCTGCCCCGCATGCGGCCGAAGTACACCCGCACGCCTCTCATCCGGCAGCGGTGGCCTCAGCTCCCGCCAGCACGCACGCACACAATCCGAACACCGGCGCGGCGCCCTCGCGGGCCTCCGAGAACGCCAGTTCGACCACCGCCGATCATCCTGACGGACCCAGGTCAGCCATCCCGCCACAGACGTCGGACAGACCCAGCAATCTCGTGGCACCCAGTCCTTTGCCGGCGTCCCCGGCGTCGGAGCATCCTGCAGCGCACACTCCCGACCCCACCACAACACCGCAGCGCGAGTCGATTTCGGCTCCGCAGTACGCCGCCACCGATACCGCGCCCGCCGTTACCCCGGCGCCGAGCGAGGATGCCAACTCCACCGTGCCGCAGCCGAATTCCGCTGCCTCCCCGATGGCGTCCCCCGGCGCGATGCCAACAACACCATGGCGGGCCGCGCAGGCCCGTCGCGCGAGCCCATGGCGGAAGCCGAAGCCCGCTGCCGCCCGCCCACAGCCCGCTGCCATCACCCAGGACGACGAAACCCGCGATATCGAGACACCATGGTCGAATCAAGAACGGCCACCTGTCGTCGTGGCGAGCGTCTTCGCACCCGATGCGGTGGGACCTGCACCCGTCACCCAGGATGCCCGCGCCACTCGAATAGCCAGTCCAGCCGAATCGAACGAGCACGACCGCGATTCTGCGGTGCGCGCTCCCACAACGGCGCCGCGACCGCGCGTCACCCCGCCGCCCGGAAGACAGCCTGGCGGGCGCGGTTCATAGCCCTGCGCCGCTGAGGCTTTCGTCGACGATTCGGCAATAGGTCATCTGGAACGGACGCAGCAACGCCCGCATAAACGCCGGCCCCTCGCTCGAGGTGACCAGCGGCTCCCACGCCGGAGTTTCGATGCCGGCGCGATACCAGTGCACCGCCAACGGGCACCGGCTGCCGTCGAACAGGATCAGCTCGACGGTCTCCTGCTCGGTGAGGCGAAATTCGGCCACTCGCTTCCATTCGGAAAGGCCGAGCTCGTATACTGCAACAAGATTCGGGGTACTGGCCATGGATTCCTCACTCTCCCTTGGCCATTTGATCCCGCACACGCTGCCACTGCCATGATGACTTCCCCATGCTGGGAAGCCCGCCGCACGAGTGTGAGCAATCACGTGGCGCGAACTGTGCCGAGGATGGCAGCTTTTGGTACCCGAAAGCCGATGAGCACGGTCTTAGAGTCGATGCACGCTTCCCGTCGGGGGGGATGGATGCGCCCCAACGCCACCCAACCAGCGGCGTACTCAGATCAACCGGCTCGGAGATTCGATGACGCATAAAAGCTCGCCCCGTTATCGGCCAGGGTTCATCCCGAGTCGATTGCCCCACTCCCGCGGTGCCCGGAAGAACACGCGGCAGCCATGCTGATCAACAGCAACCTTTGCCGCACTTTCGAATACGTCGTGTCCAAGCCGACACCGTGCGCCGTCGGCTTCTCGTCCGCCGTGATCGGCCAGGTGAATCGCTTCTCCGATTGCCTGGCGGTATCGATCATCTTCGAGCCCGGCGATCTCCCCCTCGGGACCGCGGCAGTGAAGATCATCCGGCGAATGGCCGCCCGCACCGGCGCCACGTCCATCGTCCTGGACGCGCATCTCCGGCCGCCGACATCAAGCGAACGCGCCTGCCGGAGCGTAGATCTGCTGACAGAGCTCGCCGATGCCCTCGATCTGCTGGCGGAGCTGGCCGACCGCCTGACACAAAGCGGCGAGCATGTCCAACTGGTCCCGTTCGGCTGGCACACCACGTTGCGGGCCGATGTACTCGAGGGCAACCCCGGGCAATCCGACGTCCACCTCTATGCCGGCGGTCCTTCGGCAGGCGGAAACGTGGTCGCCAAACTGGATACCCCTGCGGCCCAGCGGTTCCGCCGTATCCCGGCCCTTGCCGACACCCGAACCAGCGCATAACCGCCCGACCGGCGAGCCCCGTCCGGCGATACCGCCGACCGTCGCTGCCGCAATGATCACGGAGACGGCCGGTGGTGTCCGAACCACCGGCCGTCTTCGGGTCAGGCCGTCGCCCTGGGGGAGGAGTCGACGAACCAGTTCCCTGGGAGCGGCTGGGTGGTCGCGATCGCGGACGACCAGCCGCCAGAATCGAAACTGCTTGATGAGGGGTTAAGCAACTACGATTCTTTGTACCGCCATGTAACGGCACATCAAATGGTGGCATAGTTTTCGCTGTCCGACAGGCAGACGTTCCCATCGGCGGGAAGTTCGGCAGCTCGGGGCATGTGCGTCCGATTCCTGTTGGCCTGGTGTCCCCGAACGAGGATTCAAGAACACCTGCTGTGGCTCGTCGATCGACCAACCAGCGCGGTCCGGTTGAGCACGGCCCACTCCTTATTCGACCAGGCGTCGGATCCGTCGATGGCGTCCCAGCCGCGCAGGGCACCGCATTGACCGATGTCGGCCAACGCCGACCCATCTTGTCGTACAGTTGCCTGAACTCGACCGACTCGGGACCTCTTGCGCCACATTGGTGCGAAGACCACCGGTGACGTTAGTCATCCATCCTGCCCCCGCCTGTATGAGGTTGTCTGCGGCGCCGACCAACTCCTCGCCCGCACTCGCCAATGCTTTCGCGATGGCGGCCCCATCACCAGGAACACTCACCTACACACCGCCGGGTTCGCGGTCAGCAATTCTGCTGGATGGTCAGCTTTCGCAAAAGCCTTGACCGGCCGGTGAATTCGAAGGTCAGCGTGGTGTCATCACGCTGCTCCAAGAAAGAGACGGTGCCCTCCGGGCGGATGCGCGGATCGATCCTGATGAGATCGCGCGCGAAGGTGAAATCCTTCTCCAGATCGGACTGGTAGAGGCGCGCCCCGGCACGGGGGGTCAGGATCAGCGCCGGCGACGGCCCTCGATGCTCGGTCAGTGGAAGACGAAGCGAGACAATGGAAAACGGGCCGTCGGCTGGGCAGCCCTGTAGTTCGCGGACCTCGGGCGTTGCGCACTCGACGTCGAGGAGTTCGACCGCGCATGCTGCGGCGACGGACTCGGGGGTGAGTTGCCCGGCGGTCGCCGAGATCGCGGAAGTTATGGCGTGCACGCGATTGATGTGCAGAGGGATGGCCATGTCTCTGCCCTTTCACAGCCGGGGAGAAAGGGCGGTGGCCCGTACTGGGCTATGCCCACGGAAGCCGTTCAACCATGGCATTCGGTGCCGAACAGGCAGTTCCGGATATCCCCATCAGTGGGAAGTTCGCTGTCCGCCTCGTGTCTACCCTTCGTGCAGACGGGATCGGCGGAAGGGAAGACCGAGTTGTCAGCGGCCGAGGACGCGTTCTATACGGGAGTTCAGAATCTCGGATTGGTTGCCGGGGGCGTGCGCAATGAGCAGCACGCGCTGGCGGCCTTCCGGGCGGCGACCGGTCTCGATCCGGATATGTGCGATGCCTGGCTCGGGCGGGCCATGGCGGGCGAGATCTCCGAAGAGGTCATCTATGGGGCCTACCGATCGGTGCACAATCTCTATCGGGATCAGCAGTGGGCGGGTCTGCCCGACCGGGCGCTGTGGTGTCAGGTCGAGATCGGCATGTATGGGCTGCGGGTGGCCATGGCCGACCGCGATCAGATAGCCCTCGCGCAGGTCTGCCAATACGCCGAAGGGGCGGAATGGCAAGAGGCCGAGGCGATCCTGGATCAGGTGCCGCGCGACGACGTCGCCGACTTCATCCGGCTGTCGCTGTACTTCCGTACCCGGCGCTGGCCCGATGTGATCGAATTCCGCATTACCAAACCGGCTATCGAGGACGGGCTGCTCGATATCGCCGCCGAACTCATGACCGCACAGGCTCTGGCGCATATGGGCCGGTTCGGTGAGGCTCTGCCCCGGGCGCAACGCATTGTCGAGGACAGCGCCTCGGGCAATCTCTCCTACCTCTGGGCGGACGCGCACTTCCTCCTGGGAATGGTCTTGCGCCACAACGGCGATCATGAAGCCGCTGATCGAATCCTCAAGGGGCTGCAGGGTTCCGCGCTGTGGCCGCAGCACCAGGATTGGCAGCGGGCCGTCGCAGACAAGACCTACCGCTTCGAAATCTCGACCAGCGACGTCATCGCGACCCGCACCAACCGCTGGGATCCCCGAACCGGCGACGACCCGACCGAAAGAGCGCGCTCGGCTGCGCGCTCCGAACGCGAATCCCTGCTCACCGAAGCCTCCGATCTCCTGCAGGCACAGATCGGCATGGACTCGGTGAAAGAGCAGGTGAATCGGCTGAAATCCGGTGTGCTGATGGACCAGGTGCGCGCCGATCGTGGCCTCGCCGTGGACTCCAGGTCCCATCATCTGATCTTCTCCGGCCCACCCGGCACCGGCAAGACCACCATCGCCCGGGTCATCGCCAAAATCTTCGCCGGGCTGGGCGTCGTCGAGAACTCCGACGTCGTGGAGGTCTCCCGCAATGACATGGTCGGCACCCACCTGGGCCACACCGCCCCCAAGACCAACGCGCTGATCGATTCGGCGCTGGGCGGAGTGCTGTTCATCGACGAGGCCTACACCCTTGTCCAAGAGGGCCTTTCGGGCGGCGACGCTTTCGGCAAGGAGGCAGTCGACACCCTGCTGGCGCGTATGGAGAACGACCGCGACAAGCTGGTGGTGATCATCGCCGGATACGAGGACCAGATCGACCGCTTCCTCGCCTCCAATGACGGGCTGGCTTCCCGCTTCACCAAGCGCGTCCGCTTCGCCAGCTACGATGCCGACGAACTCGTCCGCATCGCCGATCATGTGGCGAACAAAAAAGATTCGATACTCTCCCGCGACGCCCGCCAAGCCCTGCACGACCGCTGCGAGCGACTCTCCACGCAGACTCGCAATGGGCGACGGTTGATCGACCTGGCCGGCAACGGACGATTCGTGCGCAATGCCGTGGAAGCCGCCGAAGCCGAACGCGACTATCGCTTCACCCGCGAGCTCACCGACATCGCCACCATGACCAATGAAGACCTCATGACCATCACCGAGGCCGACATCATCACCGCCCTGGAGGGTTTGGCGCCGGCCGCCGCAGGCTGACGGCGCGAGGGAAGGAACACACAACGGTGGCGCGCTTCCGCGTGGTGACCAAACACCAGATCTCCGGCTGGCGATTTCTGTTCCGGCGCATCGAACATGCGCTGGTCCGGCGCGACGCCTCGATGATCGACGATCCACAGCGCGGTCGCACGACCGCGCTGTCGGTCGGTATTGCCCTGGCGTGTGTGGTCATCGCGGGATCGGCGGTCATGGCGTTCTTCAAGCCCGCCAAACCGGTGGGCGATGCACACATTGTCGCGGAGCGAGGCTCCGGTGCGCTCTTCGTCCATGTCGGCGGCCGCCTGTACCCGGCCCTCAACCTCACCTCCGCGCGCCTCATTGTCGGCGCACCGGAGAATCCGGTGCAGGTATCCCAGGACGAGCTGGCCAAATACCCGCGCGGCCCACTCGTGGGCATTGCGGGCGCACCCGGCAGCATCGCCGATACCGGCGGCAGGAACTCCGATTGGACTGTGTGCGACAGCATTACGACGAGCGCGGCAGCGCCGGTCGACCAGACCACCGGGCTGCCGACCACCAGCCGGTCCCCGATCCGCACCGTCGTACTCGGAAGCACCCTGACTCTCGGCAGCGAGACCATCGGCCCGCTACCGGACGGTCAGGCTCGGCTGCTTCGCAACGGCGGGATCACCTGGCTGGTGTATGCGAACCAAGACCGCGGAATTGTCCGCGCGGCAATCAATCTCGCTGATTCTGCCGTCGTACTGGCGCTCGGAATCGACGCGACCACACCGGTGATGCCCGTCTCGCAGGGATTGCTGGACTCCCTCCCGGAAGCGCCGCCGCTGCGCGTTCCGGACGTGCCTGGCGCGGGGCAGACCACGACGCTCAGTTCGGGACTGACCGTCCCGGTCGGCTCGGTACTCACGATATCGACCGTCGACCACGGTGCGGGGTACTACCTGGTCTCCGAATCGGGCGTCGTGCAGATCAGTGCCGTCCTGGCGGCAATGATCCGCAATGCCGATTCACACGGTGCGATGACCACCACCGCCGTCGGCCCCGATGTCATCGCCACCAATCTGCGTCCCGGCGGCTGGCCCGGCACAACCAGTTACCCCCCGACCGCAGTACACATCGTGGATCCCGAACGGTACGGCGTCACCTGCTACCACTGGTCCCGCAACCCCGCCGATCCGAACGCGGTCACCCAGCTCCTGGTGGGCAGGCAACTTCCACTCGCTACCGAAGAGCTCACCCGCACAGTCCCTTTGGTCACCGCGTTCGGCTCACACGGCGCTACCGCGGACGCGGCCTATCTCCCTCGTGACACCGGGCGCTATGTCCGCGTCACCGGAATGGACCCGGCCTCACCGCTGCGCGAGGCGCTGTACTGGATCTCCGACAGTGGGGTGCGATACGGCATCGCCGCCCAGCCGGAGTCCAGCGGCGACACCACTTTGACGGCGCTCGCATTGCGCAACCCGCTCCCTGCCCCCTGGAACATTGTGGCGCTGTTCGCCGTCGGCCCGACCCTGTCGCAGCAGGACGCGCGGATCCAGCACGACGGCATCAGCCCCGACCGCAACGCCGCACCTCTGCCTGGAGGACAACCGTGACCACCACGCGCCGATTCGTCCGTCCCGCCCGCATGGTCCGGGGTCCGAAAGTGCCTGCGGTGGCGGAGATTCGGCTGCAACCACCCACCGAATTGCCGAAACCTGTTCCGCAGTCCCGCATCAAGATGATCATGCCGGTCATCATGATGGCAGGTATGGCCGGAATGATGGTCATGATGTTCCGCGGCGGCGGCGCACTGTCACCGACCTCGATGCTCTTCCCGGTCATGATGCTGGGCTCGCTCGCCGGCACGCTGGGCGGGGCATTCGGTGGCAGTGGCGCCGGGGGAGCCGCACTCAATGAGGAACGCAAGGACTACCTGCGCAGCATCGCCGAACACCGCAAAACCGTGCTCACTTCCGAGGCGGAATTGCACGCCTACCTCCTCTACACCCATCCCGGACCGGACACGATCGGCGGGCTGGTCGGCGGACAGCGCATGTGGGAGATCCAGGTCGCCAGCCAGCAATTCCTGCGGGTGCGCCTCGGCCGCGGCCGGATCGCCAACCAGGTGCGAGTGATCGTGCCGGAGGCGGCCCCGCTGGCCGACCTCGACCCCGTCGGCGTGGTCGAGGTAACCCGGTTCGCCAAGGCCTACTCCACGGTCGGCGGCATGCCGATCGCCATCAATCTGCTCTCCACACCCGAGGTGGAGATCGGCGGCGAAGCAGCGACCGTGGCCGCCCTGGTGCGGTCCATCCTCGCCGAGGCCGTGGTGCTGCACGGCCCGGACCAGGTCGGCATCGCCGCAGTGCTCCCCGACCCGGATGCGCCGGAATGGGCGTGGCTGAAATGGTTGCCGCACACCCAACATCCCGGCGATCAGGACGCGATCGGCTCCAGCCGGATGGTGTATCGCACCGTCGCGGAACTGCGGTCGAAAGTCCTGGCGGGGCTCAATCGGGGACCGTTCTCGGCCAACAGCCAGCCCTCCTCGGAGCGCAAGCACTTCCTGCTGATCGTCGGTGTCGGCGGCGCCGCCAACGAACGGGACATCTCCGGCATCGACGGCTGCACCTGGCTGCGACTCGGCAGTACCGAGCAGCCGCTGCCGCGGGCCCTGCGCTTCACCATCGGCGAGGACCGGACCCTGCACGAAGTCACCCCCCGCGGCCTGCGCCGGGTCGGCGACGCGGACACCATGTCGGTCACCGCCAGCACTTCCCTGGCCAGGAGCCTTGCCCCCTACCGGCTTTCGACCGTTATCGAGGCGGTCACGGCCGAACAGGCCGTAGGCACCTCATGGGAAGAACTGGTAGGAATCGACGATCCGGGCGACATTCGAATCAACCAACATTGGACGACCCGGCGCGACAACGACCGTATACGGCTGAACATCCCATTCGGATACGACCCCGCTGGTGGCCTGGTCTACCTCGACATCAAGGAATCCGCCGAGGAGGGAATGGGCCCGCACGGAATGTGCATCGGCGCCACCGGCTCAGGCAAATCAGAATTCCTCCGCACCCTCGTTCTTTCGGCAGTAGCGACCCACTCACCCGACGCGCTGAACCTACTTCTGGTCGACTTCAAGGGTGGCGCGACATTCCTCGGCTTCGACCGGTTGTCCCACGTGACCGCCGTCGTGACCAATATGGAGGAAGAGGCCGATCTCGTCACCCGCATGGAGGACGTGATCAGCGGCGAAATGGCACGGCGGCAACGCATTCTGCGCGATGCGGGCAATTTCGCCAGCGTCGCCGACTATGAGCGCGCCCGCGAACAGGGCGCCCAGATCGACCCGATGCCCACCCTGCTGATCGTCCTCGACGAGTTCGCTGAACTGCTGGAACAACACCCGAGCTTCTCGAAACTCTTCGTCGCCATCGGCCGGCTCGGGCGCTCCCTGCGCATCCACCTGCTGCTCGCCTCACAGAAGGTGCCCTCCAGCCGGATCGGAGAGCTCGAAGCGCACCTGTCCTATCGAATTGCCTTGCGTACCAACCAGACCAGCGACTCCCGCGACGCCATCGGCACCGCCGATGCCTACCATTTGCCCAAGAAGCCCGGGGCCGGATACCTGCGGGTAGGCGCGGGCGATCTGCAACGATTCCAGGCCGCCTATGTCGGCGCCCCCTATGTGCCCGCGCTGCAGGCCGCCGCCCCCGGTGCGCAGCGAGCACGCCGCATGGGCGGGGGATATCGAGCCCCCCAATGCTTCACCGCCGCACCGATTATCGAAATGCAGACTGTCACTGCGGAACCTCAACTGCTCCTCGCGCCGGACGCCCCGGGTATCGAACCGGTGACCGTCATGGAGACCGTCCTGCAGGAGCTCGCCGGGCAGGGCCGGGCCGCGCACCGTATGTGGCTGCCGCCCTTGATCGCGCCGCCGACCCTGGACCGGCTCGTGAAGTCGGTACCGGCGGGCAGTCTGCAACTGCCATGGGCCATTGTCGACAAGCCACGCCAGCAACGCCAGGACATCTGGTCGGTGGACCTGTCCGGCGCCGGCGGGCACGTCGCGGTGGTCGGTGGCCCCCAGTCGGGTAAATCGACTGCACTACAGACCTTGATCCTGTCCGCGGCCCTCACCCACACCCCCGAGCAGGTGCAGTTCTACTGCCTGGACTTCTCCGGCGGACTGTCCGCACTACGCGCACTGCCGCATATCGGCTCGATCGCCGCGGTCCGCGACGGCGACCGGGTGCGCCGCACCTTCGCACTGCTGAACAACCTCCTCGCGCGCCGCCAAGCCTTGTTCGCGAACCTGGGCATCGACTCCATGCGCGAGTTCCGCCGACGCCGCACCTCCCCTCGGGAAGCGGCTCAGCTCACCGCGCACGGCGACGAACACGGCGATGTCTTCCTCGTCATCGATGGCTGGGACATCGGATTCAGCCCCAGTGGGCCATTTTTCGACGATTACCTCCCTTCGGTGGAATCCATTGCACTGCAAGGTATCAACTACGGAATTCACCTGGTGATCAGTAGCTCCCGGTGGGCCGCCGTCCGGCCCGCGATCAAGGATCTGATCCAGACCCGGTTGGAGATGCGCCTGGGCGACCTGACCGACACCGTATTCACCGCGCACCGTCACACCGTGGCCGCCATCCCGGCGAACCGCCCAGGCCGCTGCATATCCACCGACGCCCTGCACATGCTCACCGCACTACCGCGCATCGACGGAGTCACCGACACGGAATCCCTTGCCACGGGCCTGAATACGGCCATCGAAACACTCATCCGCACCTACCCGGGCCGCCGCGCACCCGAGGTGAAACTGCTGCCCGCACGCCTCAGCATCGATGACATCAGCGTGCCCCTGCCCCCGGCCGCCACGCTCGCCCAGCGGCTCGTGCTGCCCTTCGGCCTGCGCGAATCAGATCTCAGCCCGGCCGCAGTCGACTTCGCCGTCTCGACCCACCTGGTGGTGCTCGGATCCTCCGGATGCGGCAAATCGACGGTGCTCGCGGCGTTCCTGGAATCGATCCGCCGCCAGTTCACCCCCGAACAGGCGCGCGTGCTACTGATCGACTATCGCAGACAGCATATGGACGCGCTGCCGGAAAAAATGCTGCTCGGATACTTGACCAGCGAACGCGATCTCACCGACGGGCTGAAACCGTTCGCGGCGAAGATGCGTGATCGCCGCGCACCGGACGGGGTGACCTCACAGCAGCTCAAGGACCGTTCCTGGTGGGCAGGTCCGGAGATCTTCGTCGTGGTGGACGACTATCACATGGTCTCCCAGCGCGGACAGCTCAATCCGCTCGATCCGATCAAGGACCTCATTGTCGACGGCCGCGATACCGGCCTGCATGTGATCGCCGCGCGCAATATCGCCCAAGCCGATTCAGCCATGTACGACAACGTGCTCGGGCAGATCAAGAACCTGAATTCCTCAGGGTTCGTCATGGACGGATCGAAATTGGACGGCATGCTCATTGGCGATGTGAAGGCAACCAAACAACCGGTCGGCCGAGGCATATTCGTCGAACCGCTCATTGCCCGCCGCGACCTCGTTCAGGCCGCCATGCCGACACAGGCAAAGTAGGCCAAACTTTCTCCTCTGACCAGCGGCGATACCCTAAAACAAGTCATCTTCCCAACATTGGGAATGCAATAGCGTTTGCTGTACCGCTTCCACTCGAACTGGTAACCAGTCGTTAGGAGATGATCATGGCTCTCGAAATCCTCCCCGAGGATCTCCCGGTCATCAGCGCGCAACTGAGCGCGAATCACGCCAGTCTGACTTCAGTCATTGCCGCGGCAGCAGCGGCGGCCTTGCCGGGATCCGCCGGCTGTGACGCCGTGTCTACCAGCATAATCGGGCCTGCATTCCATGCCTATCAGCCTCAGTTCTTCGGCGTCACCGCGACCGGGCTGGCTCACATGCAGACGAGGGCGGAGTTGCTCGGTCCGGTGAGCCTCATGTATGCGGCGAGCGATCAAACCGGGGGCGCCGAAGTCACGGCACAGGTCGCCGGGCTGGCAACCTAACCGCATCGCCCGGTCGAGAGACAACATGCTTTCCCCCGCCTTTTCCCCTGCATTCGACTTTATGGCGCTTCCCCCGGAGTGGAATGCCGGACTACTGTTCGCAGGTCTCGGCCCGGGTCCCCTCATGGCTACTGCTGCCGCGTACCAGTCCATCAGCGTCGCGCTGGCCGCCGCCGCATCCGCGTCCGACGCCTCTATGGGCGCGATGTCCGTTGCATGGAGCAGCCCGGCGGCCGAGCAGGCGCAGCAGGCATTCGGTATCGACACCGCGTGGTTGCGCACGCAGGCCGAAAATGCGGGGCTGGCGTCCTATCTGGCGACGATGGTTGCCGGTGCCATTATCACGGCGTGGGGCGCCATGCCGAAGGTGCCGGAAATCAATGCTGTGAAACTGGCGGAACACGCGCTGGTACTCACCAACAACATGGGGCAGAACACCCCGGCAATCGCGGGCCTCGAGAGCGTGTACTTAGCCATGTGGGTAGCCGCTGCGATGACGATGGCCAGTTACGCGGCGGATGCCGGGGCTTTTGTGTCACTGCTGCCACCCCCTGCCACCCCTCCTCCAATCGCCGGTGGAAACCCCGTAGGTGCGATACCCGCAGACTTGCTGCCCTCGGCTCTCGGAGGTGCACCGGCCGGAATCGACTTAGCCGGAAGCAGTTTCAGCTCGCTGCCAGGTGGTGGGACGGGTGCCGGGGTTGGCGCCGGGCCCGTCCTCGGTGGATCGGCTCCGCGCCAGGTGGGTGCCGGAGGCGGCGAGACTCAGGCAGGCGGAGGACCGGCCAACGGCAGCCCTGGCCAGCAGGGCGGTGGGAGTGGGCAATCTACCCCGCCTGGGGCAGATGCTTCACAGCCGGTTTCCGTTGTGCAACAGGCACTTCCACCTGCCGAGGCCCCGAGTAACCCCGGAGCCGATGCTGCCGGCGGAGACGGGACAATGCTTGATCCGGCCAGCGGCTTCCACGGCTCATCACCGAATTCGACCACATTGGCCGGACTGAATGGAGGCGTGGGCAGTGTGGTCCCGCTCGGCATGACCACCGGCGGAGCTGCCGCAATGTCGGGCACTGCCACCGGGTTTCGCATGCCGACCACCTGGACATCGGGAGCCACTCGGGCCTTCGGATCCACAGCGAGCAACGCCACCTCCGAGCCGATAGCGCAGCGGACCGCGCCCAGAGGTGCCAGCGCACCCGAGGAGCGGCTGCGACGGCGACGCGACCCGGAAGAACACAGCTCCACCAAGGCGTTCTCACCCGGCGAACCGCAGGAAGCGCCGACGCTCGAACAGTCGCCAGCAATCGGCGTCATCGGATACAGCGACACCGACGCCGAGCAGGAATCAGCTACGGAGCAGCTACTGCATTAGGGGTTCCGACCCGCCGAAGATTCGAATCCAACCTCCGAATTATTCATCCCGAAACGTCCCCAACAAATTTCTGGGGCGCACTCAATGCCAAATCACGAAAGGAAGTTCGAAATGGCTATCTATACCGGTGAGCCCGACAAACTGCATCAGGTCGGAGATAGCACCCTGGGCTGCTACGACGAGTTAAAGGCATATCTGACATCGATGACCCAAGTTCAGCGGGGCCTTGCAACTGCTGTAGTCAGTCCTGGTGCCGGAAATGCCATACAGAATGTCGTCGGAGATGCGGTACAAAAAGGTTATTCTCTGGCAGCTACCCTGTATGAAATCGTACACCAGCTGAAGGTAACGGGTGTGCATGTCGAAAATTCCGATCTCGATTCCGCTTCCCAGCTCAATGCCAAGGTCGGCGCGGGGACTTCCAAGGTTGACACCAATTGGGCATGATCCGTTCGCAGTCGACACCAACTCATACGAAAGGCTGATATTCCATGAAATACAACTTCGACGAGGTTGACCAGCACACCGGCAGTCTCCTGCAAATCATCCAAGGAATGGAAGATAACTACAACCGCATCGTCAGCCTGAAGACAGACCTCCTGAACAGCTTCCAAGGTGCGGGCGCGCAAGGTTACACCGAAATCATGGCCGTACTCGACGGCAAAATGAATCCCTACCACGACAGTCTGACCGCCTCCCGCACTGCGATCGTTAACGCGGCCGCTCTTATGAATACGACTGACCACGCCGCTGGCGTCAACTTCCACCACATCGCCTAGTGGTAATGCAGCCCCGGCTCGGCCGGTTGCCACCCCTCTCGGTGCGGCTCGGGCTGCATTCCACAACCGGACATCGGTGAAGAAGTGAACAACGATCCCGTCGCGATCGATCTGAATGTCGATGCCGCCCTGTTGTTGAAAGACCTGGTCGGCATCGACTCATATCCATCGGTACTTGCTGTGCTGCCGAATATCTACCGCATCGATGATCGCGACCGGGTACGCGCCGTCGTCGCCGCCGAACTCCGCGAGATCGGCGTCCTCAGCGACGACGGCGTACATCCGGTGGTCGAGCAGTGGCTGCATTGTCTGTACCGGCCGGACGTCGAACTGGCGGCCCGCATCGTGGATACCGCACTGCCCGAAGAACAGCGCAGGATGCTGCGATTGTCCCTGGTCCGCCGTGGCGGGAGCCATGTGCTCGCTGTGCGCTGTGACGACCATGTCGTCATCCAATCGGTATTCACCGAAGGCGAGCGACTCGATGCTGTGGCGGCAGCATTGATCGCTGCTCTGGGACCGGTACCCGCGCTCGGTTTCAGGCCGCTGACCGCCACCGGCGACCAATTCGCCGAAGTCCCTTCCGATCCGGCGGAACGACGCCAGGCCTTGCTCGAGCTGGGCGCGGGATCGCACACCGCGACGGTGCTCACCCGCGCGATGGACGAGATCGTGCGGCGCGCCGAAGTGCTGATGATCGAACACCACGACGGCGCGGATGCCGCGCTGGAGCTGTGCCTGAGCGTGTTGGACACCGAGTCCGGCCGGATCGCGGTCATCCCTCAGCGCGCCATGAACGGAGAGGTGCACTCCACGTATCTGCCCGGCGACGAGGCGACCCTGCACGCGGGCATCCGGGCGCTGGTTGAACTGCTACCCGGCCGCAGCTGGTTCCAGACCAGACGAATGTGATTGTCCCTCTGGGATTTTCGAGAGGATGAGGGAATTGAACCGAGCACCCAGCAGTAATGGTGAGGCCGCAGGTTCGGTGCGGACTCCGGGCGGCTACGACGCCTACTTCGCCGAGTCGGACGACAGCGAGGCCTCCAGCAGAATCTGGCGCGAAACCGTCACCGGCCGCGGTACCCGTCATCAGCAACCCACCGCTGATATTCCGACGGCCCGACCGCACGGCGACGTCGCGCAGGCGGCTGTCCCGGAGCAGATGCCTGGGTCCGCGCTGCCAGGCGCACCGGCTGCGAACTCGGGATTCCCTAGTCCCTCCCACACCTCTCCTGTGAACGCGGGCTTCGACCAGTACGCGATGTCAGGTGCTTCGACCCTGCCTCCGGCCGCTGCGCCCGCGCCACCGCCCACCGCCGCGCCTCCCGCCGTCCGGTGGCCGGATCAGGCGATCCCGATGGCCGCGCCTCCGGCATCCGAGCGGAGGGGCGGCCAGGAATCGGACCGGGTCGAGGTCTTTCCTATCGCGCTGACTTCCGCTGAACTGCTGGCCGATATCGCCGCGAGCAGGCAGGCTCATCTCCGGTCCACCGCCGGTATGCGCGGTGCGCTGAACAAGGTCGGCTTCAATATCGGTTTGTCGCCCGCCGAGCAGGCGACCGAAAACCGTCACGGCCGCATCCGACGCCAGCTGACCGCGACGTATCAGATCGCTGTGCTGAATGTGAAGGGCGGAGCGGGCCGGACAACCACGGTGGCGACCCTCGGCTCGACCTTCGCCGCGCTGCGCCCGGACCGGGTCGTGGCCATCGACGCGAACCCCGATTTCGGCGACCTGTCCAGCCGTACCAACCGGCATCCCTACGGTCTGACGCTGCGCGACCTTGCGCAGGAACCACAGCTGGACGCCTTCTCCGCGGTGCAGTCCTTCGCCGCCATCACCTCCGCCAACCTGGCCGTGGTCGCCTCGCCCTGGTCGACGGCCGCCGTCGCCGCGCTGTCCGGCCCGGAATACCTCTCCGCCGTCACCATCCTGCGCCGTCACTACAACCTGCTCGTGGTCGACTGCGGCACAGGCGTTTTCGATTCAGCGACCACCGCCGTCCTGGAATCCAGCGATGCGGTCGTGGTGGTCACCCCGGCGACGGTCCGCGGCGTCACCGGGGCCGTCGCCACCCTCGAATGGCTCAATTCCCACGGCCAGTACCGGCTCGCCGCGAAATCGACGATCGCGATCGTCCACCAGCACCCGGCCAAACCGGTCGTCGAGACCGCCCGGATCGAAGAGCTGTTCGCCACCGCGCAGCGCCCGACCTTCGTCATCCCCTACGACCAACACCTCACCGAAGGCGGTGAGATCGACCTGCGCCTACTCGACAGCGACACCGCGCTCGCGTTCGAGGAGCTCGCGGCCACCCTCGCCGACGGATTCCCGGCCACCCTCACCACCGGGTACACCCACCACACCCGAGGAGGATGGCAGTGAGCGCCCCGACACTGGCCTCGCCCACCACCCCCGCGGAAGTCGCGCGGGCACGCGTGGCGATCATGGTCGCCACTTACCAGGTCGACGTGGTGCTTCCGACGAAATTCAGTATCGAGACCTACATCAACGACCTGCTCGCCGTGCTGGCGGAAGCGATCGATGATGACACGGTCGACTTCCGGGCGGAGTCCGGGCACTGGACCCTCGCGCGACCCGGCCATACGCCTATCCCGAGCTGGAGCACCCTCGCGGACCAGAACATCGCCGACGGCGCGCTGCTGGTGCTCTCGACCACCGAATCCGCCGAGGCGTTCAGTCCGCTGGTAGAGGACATCACCGATGCGCTGGCCCGTATAAACGAGCGCGAGTTCGCCGAATTCGACTCGGATACAGCCGAATTAGCGGGAGTGTGCGCATTCGGCGTGGGGTCGATCGTCGTCGCCGTGCTGCTGTCGTGGTCGTGGACGAAGACCGGTTCGCTGCTCTGGTGCGCGCTTCCCGCGCTCATTCTGGGCATCGCGTGTGCCGTCGCGGCGATGGCGGTACGCCGCCGCGACACCCCGGGCTCCCTCGGGCTCGGATTGACCGCGTCCGCCCTACCGCTCCTCTTCGCGGGCGCAGCCATGGTCGTGCCGACGCAGTACGGGCACCCGGGACCTTTCACCGCGGCCAATCTCGCCGCCGGGTCCGCCGTGGTCGCGGTCTTCGCCGCGCTGCGACTGCGTTCGGCCACGACCGGTACGGCATTCCTCCTCGAGACAGCCGTGCTGGGGCTGCTGATAGGGCTCGCCGCCAGCGTCATCACCTACTTCGACATATCGGTGCACCAGACCACCGCCGGCGCGGTCCTCGCCGGATTGCTGTTGCTGACCGCGGCACCCCGCCTGGCGGTGCTCGTGGCCCGCATCCGGCCGTCGGATCTGCCCGATCCGGGCCGCGAAGTCTCGGCGAGCACGCTCACCGATATCTTCGATTCCGAGTCGGCTCCCTCGGACGAAATGGACATGGCCGCAGAATTATTCGCTGATCCGCGCCAGGATCGGGCTGCAGGTACCATCGAAAGCCGAGCAAGGCTGGCCGTGACCGGTCTGCGCGGGTTGATCGTGGCAGCCTCGGCCATGCTCGCCGGGGCGACCGTGCTCTCGGTCGCCTCGAGCCCGGGCGGGATACGCGAGATCGTCATGGCCATCGCGGTCGCCGGGATACTCGTCATGCGAGCGCGCTGGTACCCCGACCGAGTGCAGGCGATCGCGCTGATCGCTGCCGCCGGTGTGACCGCGATCGGTGTCGGATTCGTAACCGTCGGCGCCTACGCATCGGCGCCGGCCCGACTGGTGGTCGCCCTCGTGATCACCGCCGCGGCCATCGCCGGATGCGCTGCGGGTATACGCCTGCCGACCGTGCGACTCTCACCGGTCGTACGGCGGATCATCGACCTGATCGAGTACCTGTTCATCCTCATCGTCCCGGTGAGCGCCTGCTGGATCATGGGCATTTACACTGCGATGCGAGCAATCTGATGCGCCGCAATGGTATTGGCGCTCTGCTCGCGGCGGGACTGGCGCTGGCAGGGGTGGCCGCGCCCGCCGGGGCAGTACAGCCGCCGGAGATAGTGACCGGGACACAGCCCGCCGACGACCCGCCACGCCCGGAGTTGCCGACCAAACAGGACAAAGGTTGTCTAGCCGCAGGCGCACTACCCAATAGCGATCTCACACAGGCTCCGCCACCAGAACGGGCATTGGATCTGCGGCATACACGAGCCCTGAGCGAGGGAACGGGCGTCACGGTGGCGATCATCGACACCGGCGTCAGCCCGAACCCGCGGCTGCCCAACCTGATCGGGGGAGGGGACTACGTCGAGACCGGCGGCGACGGACTCTCCGATTGCGATGCACACGGCACATTGATCGCCGGGATCGTCGGGGCCGCACCGGATCCCGCCGACGGCTTCAGGGGAGTGGCCCCCGCCGCCCGGATCATCTCCCTCCGCTACCGTTCCGGAGCCTTCAGCCCCAAGGACGCCGTGAATTACGATCCGGCACAACAGATCACCGTCGAAATCCACACCTTGGCACGGGCAATCACACGAGCAGCCAACCTCGGAGCGCAGGTAATCACCGTGGCTCTGCCGATCTGTGTCCCCGCCGAACTCGGGGTCGACCAATCGGCGCTCTCCTCCGCGATCGGCTACGCGGTACACACGAAGGGGGCCCTGGTCGTGGCAGGCGCCGGCGACACCGGCGGCGAGAACTGCGAACAGAACCCCGACATCGATCCGGCCCGCCCCACCGATCCCCGGAACTGGGACAGCGTCAAGACCATCTCGACCCCCGGCTGGTTCCAACCCGATGTCCTCACCGTCGGCTGCACCGCCTCGACCGGCGAACCGATGCCTGATTCCCTGACCGGACCCTGGATATCGGTCGCGGCACCGGGAACCGGGATCGAATCGCTCGGACCGGGCGGCGGCGGACTGATCAACGGCGTCGGGCCACCCGACAAACTCGGCGCGGTCGGCGGAGCCTCGTTCGCCACCGGCTACGTCAGCGGGGTGGCGGCACTGCTGCGATCACGATTCCCGAACGAAACCCCCGCCGAAATCACCGCACGACTACAGGCCAGCGCCCACGCACCGGCCCGGGGAATCGACAACACCCTCGGCGCCGGATTGATCGATCCGTCAGCGGCTTTGAGCTATCGCACCCCGCCACAGTCACCTGCCGGGCTTTATCGCGGAACCAGGCTGGTCATGCCCGCTCCGTCGCGACCGAAGGACCTGCGCCCCGGATTCACCCTCGCGGGCGTAGTCGCCTTCGCCGTATTGCTCGGATTCGGTATGGGACTGGCGCACACCATATTTCGGAGGCAGGGGTGAGCAGCGCCCGGATCGGGATCGGCGGGATCAGCCGAACGTCGTTCGCCGTCCTGGTCATCGGCGGCGGACCGGTATTGGCCTGGCTCTCGGCGAGCACGCCGTGGTGGACGGCCGGGCTGGTCGTATCAGCACTGCTGACCGTCGCGATTGTGCGTGTGCGGGAGCGGACGGCAGCGCAATGGCTAGTGGACCGAGGGCGATTCCGGTTCGGTCTGACCACACGGGCTCGCCGCCGAAGCATCGAGGCAGAGGTGATCGACGTGGACGTCGCCGCCGGTCTCTGCGGCATCGTTTCCGGGGATTCGATACTGATCGCAATGATCGAACTCGCTCCCAACCTCGACCTGCCCACGATCATCACCGAGCAGACCATCTACACCGAAGACACCCTGCCGATCGACCTCCTGCTGCCTATGCTCGAGCAGTACGGAATCACCCTGGACATCGACATCGTGGCCACCGGTCGCCGAGCGCGCCAGCACGGCGGTTACAGCATGGTGTACGACCAGCTGATCGGCTCACATCCGGTAGTCGGTGAACGACTCACCCGGCTGGTAGTACGCCTGGATCTGGAACGCAATCTCGTGGCCCTGACTCGGCGCGGACCCTGCGCCGTATCGGGTCCACGCGCCCTGGCCGTTGCGGCCCAACGGATTTCCGAGCACCTGCGCGAACGAGGGATCGCCGCCCAGGTGCTGCCCGCCAGCGCGGTCCGCGAAGCCACCGAATCACTGCACGAAGGTGTCCGACTGCCGGAGCTGCGGGAAACCTGGAATCACCTCGACCTGCCCACCTCCGGACGCCGGGTCAGTTGTTTCGCCATCGACTGGTCCGGGCTCGCCGAGGCCGGCCTCGACGACTGCTGGCGCTGGAACCAGGGCTGGACCACGCTCGTGATCGGGCTCTCCACCACATCGAGCGGCGCGCGCGGGCTGGTGCGCTTCATCGGACCGGAGCCCGACAACGCCCTACCGGCCTATTTGCTACCGCTGCATGGACTGCAATCGAGCGCCCTGCAGGCGACCCTGCCGGGCTCGATGTCGGTGCACCACTTGCCGTCCGAGGACAGCCGCGTTTTCGCCTCCGCGGAGATACTGGCCGGGCTCGACATACCGATCGGACCCAACGGTCAGATCGTGGGCACCATCAGCGGTCAGCCACACCACACCTTGGCCTTGCCGCTCTTCGATCCGGCTCACTTTCAGCCGCGCCGCCGCGCCGTCGACATCCGGGCGATGCTCCCGGTCGCCCAGCAATTCGTGCTGCGCACGATGGTCGTGGGAGCGAGCATCGAAATCCACTCCGCACGCCCGGAACGCTGGCTCTCTCTGGTCGCTGCGGTAGGAGACCCGCTCGCCCTGCGGCTGGCCCCCGGCCCCGACGATGATCCGGACGAAACCGCAGGATTCGAGCCCGCCACGGTCGAGGTATTCGACCAGGTCCCGCCCCGGGGCTCCGGTGCGCAGACCACAGTGACCATCGGGGATCCGGGCACCGCCCGCCGCAAACCCACCGACCTGCTGATCGAGCAGATCGCCGAGACAACGGTCGAGATCGGTATTCCCATGCGTACAGTGCGGGTAGATCTCATCGAACCGCGGGGCGAAACCCGCTACTTCGAACCCGCGGCAGATCCGCTGCTCGCGGGAGCGGAAGCCGCCGCGCTCGCTCCGATGGCCGGCGCATGAGATGCAAAGAAGCGGGGCTGTAATGTCTTTCGGCGTGGTAGCGGAACTGGAGTCGAGCAATGGTGACGGCCGGCAACCCGGTGACGAGGATGAACTCAGCCCACGCCAGGCGGCTGCCGCACTCTTCTCGAGCCGGCTGTCGGACCTGATCTCCGAATCCATGGTGTCGACCGAGGACGGCGGCGCGACCCGGTCATTGACGCTGTATTCCCTTGCACAGCACCTGGAATTGACCTATCCGGACGTGCCGATCTCCCAGTCCGGCCTGTACCGGCTCATCCACGGTGACGCGATTCCCCGGCTGGACCTGATCATCGCGCTGGCCCGAGTATTCGACGTACCCCCCGAATACTTTGTCACCGGTGAGCCGAACCGCTAATTCGCTGTCGCACAGGACTTCTCGTCAGCGGGAATAGCATCGAAACGAAGCGCCTCCCGACGCGGATACGATCCGCACCATGCCCGGCGAGGACTCGGAAGATGTCTTTCTCCACCATCGAGAAATAGTCTTGGAAGCGTTGCTGTCCGATCCGTCACTCGGATGGACCACCGCTCCCGAACCCGAGGAACAACCACTCGGCGTATTCGGCACCGACGAATCGCTGCCGTCGCCGGACCCCGATCCGGCGCCTCGAACCGGAGGCGGAGCGAAAGCCAGCGAACGAATCCTGGCCTTATTGAACGGTCAGACGCCCGGCGACTTCGCCTCGATGGATTTCTCCGCGCCACTGCCGGAGACCAAGTCCGCACCGGAGCCCGACACCGCCGAACGGCCGGCGCCGCCCGCTGCCGCGATAGAATCACGTTTCGCCACTTCACGTTTCGCTGATCCGATGCGCGATCTGCTCATCGTGATCCGTAAACCGAAGGTGGCGTTGGTGATCGGCGGCGTCCTGGTGGTGGTGCTGATCGTGGCCTTGCTCAGCGGCGGCGGAGAACACCCCGCCGACAACCAGACCGTCTTCGCCACCGCCGCGCCGAGCCCCGCTGCGGCAGGCCAGCCCACCACGACCACCGCGGTCTCCGCTTCCGCCATCGAGGTGAAATCCGCCCAGTCGCACTGCCCGCCGGGCGGAACTCCAGGAATGGACGCGTTCGCCGGCGCAGGGAAGGCGTGGTCGTGCACGCGCGCCTACAAGGTCGACGGCCAAGTGCTGACGATCGATCTCGGCCGCTCCTACCAAATTGAATCGATCGGCATTACCCCCGGCTGGGATGCGGTCGGATCCGACGGTGTCGATCAGTGGCCGAAATACCGCACTGCCAGCCGAGTTTCCTATCAGTTCGACGACGCCAATGCGACCACCTACACCCAGAAGACCATGGATCAGCGCGCTCTCGTCGTCACGAAAGTGAATCCGCCGGTCAGTGCCTCCCGAATCGTAGTGACCGTGCTGGCCTCCAAAGGCGACCCGAGCATCAATACGATCGCCCTCTCATCGATTGTGATCACCGGACATTGAGCGCTCTCGCACAGATCTGCGACTACTGCCGGCGCGGAAACCCCGACACCGCCTCGAGTTGTGCGCACTGCGGGGCACCTCTGTCAGACAAGGGATTCGGGCATTCGCTGACCGTCGCCGGTGAGGCCGTCGCGGGGGCTGCGGTGGTGGCCGGCCGGGTCGAAAAGGCGGCCGCCAAGACAGGCGGCGTGGTAGCGGACACGGTGAAGGCGCTGGAAGGCCCGTTCCAGCAGTGGCGCGCCGCGATCGTGGGCATCGTGGCGATCGCCGTGGTCGCGGTGGTGATCCTGCACCTGTGGTCACCCGGTCTGCCACCCATCGGCGGAATCGGTCCGGTCGAAGCACTGCCGGACGGCCTACGTTCGGCCGCGGTATGCCGCCATGGGGGATCGGCCGCGGAGGGCGACCAGTGTGTCATCCCCAGTACCGACTCGTTGTTGGCCGGCGGGATCGGCTCCGGCAGAGATCTGCCCGTGGCGGTGCGAGTCGATTCCGCGAACCGGTTGTCAGAGGACCTGCGGCAGTGGCGATCCGCCGGTCCGGCAGTTGTTGCGGACGGCGCTGTCTTCTTGGCGATCAGTCCGGCATGGGAGGTCTGGTACGCGGATGCCCGCTCCGGTTCGCGGATCGAGACAGGATCCTTCGCCAGTAGCTCCGGCGCCCGAACCTTCCTGCGGCGATCAGGGTTGCTCCGATGAACACCCTCCCCACCAGTGGTCGTAGACGTTCGTCGTAGCCGAACCCTTTTGTTACATTAAATGATGAGCCGTCAAATAGCGGCACGTTATACAAGTGCTGTGACCGCAGGGTACGGCTCATATCTTGGGAAGGTGCGGACCATGGTGGTGACCGCTCTGCAGATGCTTTCTTTGCAAAAACTCCGCGAGAATCCTGCGGATCTGGAGGCGGTCTACTTCCGCTGGATACGGCCCGATGCCTCGGCCTCGACCGTGACAGATCGTGCCGGACAGATCTTCCGGCACCATCTGGAACTGGCGACCTCGCGCCGGCCCGGCTCCGCGACCACCCGCGTGTATCGGCCGGGCGATGACAGTGGCCTCGGCCCGGCGATCCAGATCGTCAACGATGACATGCCCCTGCTGGTCGACTCGGTGTCCTCGATGCTGCGCCGGCTCGGCGCCGTCGTCACCGAAGTCGTGCACCCGGTCTTCGATGTGCTGCGCGACAATCATGGCCGGTTGCGCGCCGTCGCCCCGAGCGCCGGCGCCGACCTCGAGGTCGGCGATCACAGGACCTCGGAATCCTGGATCCACGTACAGCTCGCCGTCGGCACCGGCGAGGAACTGCTCGACAGTATCGACCACGAACTCTCGGCGCTGCTGGCCGTGATTCGCCGGATCGCACAGGACACCGCCGCCATGACGACCACCGCGCTGGAGGTGGCCGCCGACCTCGATAGTGCTGCAGCCCATTCCGATGACCTCGAGAGCGCCGACTGCGCGCAACTCTTGCGCTGGCTCGGCGACGGCCGCTTCACCCTGCTCGGTTACGGCTACCGCCGCATCGATGATTCCCCGACGATGCCAACTGCCGATCCGATGCTGCTGCGCACCGCGGGACTGGGCATTCTGCACGAGCAGCTCGCCGCCTATATCGACATTCCGGTCTTCACCCCCGACCACACTGTGCTACGCCTGTCGGGCGGCTCCCTCGACGCAGTGCTGCCCGGTTCACCCGACGGCTATATATTCAGCATCTCCGATATCGACACCTCGACAACAGATCCCGACGCCAAGTTCGGTCCTCCGGTGCGGCTACGGGGCGTGCATCTGTTCATCGGAACCTTCACCGTGACCGGCCAGCACGAGAACATTCTCGACATTCCGGTGATTTCGCGGCGGGTCCACGAGGTCATCGAATGGGCAGGATTCGCCCTGAACTCGTTCTCCGGCCAGGCGCTGCTGGAAATGCTGCAGACCTTTCCACGCGCCGAGCTGTTCTCCACCGATGCGCGCCAGTTGTTCGAAACCGTCTCTGCGGTCATGGATCTGGGCCTGCGACGGCAAGTGCGGCTGTTCCTGCGGCCCGATCCGCGCAGCAACGCCGTCTACTGCCTGGTGTACCTGCCCCGGGACCGATACTCCACCGAAGTACGCCTGCGCATGCGCGAGATCCTGCGCGCCGAATTCGACGCCGAACAGCTCGGCTACTCCGCCCGGGCCACCGAATCGGAGCTCGCCGTGGTCTATTTCACGGTCCACCGCCCCGCCGATGCGTCCCCGGCCGATGTCTCCGAGACCAATCGCGAGCGAATCCAGGAACTGCTGTTCGCCACCACACGGTCCTGGACAGACCTGATGGTCGCCGAGGCCGCGGTGGGATCGGAAGTGGCGCAGGAGGTTGCCAGCGACGACGCCACCTCCTTCCCGGCGACCTACCGGCAGGAGTTCGCGCCGGACCGAGCGCTCGCCGACCTGCGCCGCCTCCGCAGTCTCAGCGAAGGTTCCATCGATACGAATCTGTACCGCAACCCTGCCGCGCCGGCGGGGGAGTGGCGGTTCACGCTCTACATCCACGGCGCCGAGGTGTCGCTGAGCCGGGTGTTGCCCATGCTGCACAGCCTCGGTGTGGAGGTCCTCGACGAGCGCCCCTACCCCATGACCCTCACCGACGGGTCCCGCCGTTGGATCTACGATTTCGGCCTGCGCGTGCCTACTGTACTGCTGCGTGACATTACCGGTCCCACCGATCGAACAGCGTTGCCGCAGAACGGTGTTCGCGACAATTTCGCCGACGCCATGGCGGCCATGTGGTTCGGCCGCACCGAAATCGACGGCCTCAACGAACTGGTGCTGCGGGCGGGGCTGACCTGGCGGCAGATCTCGGTCCTGCGCGCTTACTCCAAGTATTTGAAGCAGGCCGGTTTCGCCTACTCCGTCGGCAGCATCACGCGAATGCTGCAGAGCCATCCGGACACCGCGCGTTCGTTCCTCGAACTGTTCGAAATCCGTTTCGATCCCGCGCGTACCGGTGAACTGGTCACGCTAC
Source organism: Nocardia sp. NBC_01327 (assembly GCF_035958815.1). Lineage (NCBI taxonomy): Bacteria > Bacillati > Actinomycetota > Actinomycetes > Mycobacteriales > Nocardiaceae > Nocardia > Nocardia sp. NBC_01327. The sequence continues at coordinate 61,473 of NZ_CP108384.1, forward strand.
GGGCCGTCGCCATCGAGGAACACCTGAAGGCGCAGATCGATGCGGTAGTGAGTATGGACACCGACCGCATTCTGCGCGCCCTCCTGGGCCTCATCGGGGCAACGCTGCGGACCAACTACTTCCGGACCGACGACTCGGGTGAGGCGCGAAACTACCTCTCGTTCAAGTTCGATCCGCGCCTTATCGCCGAATTACCCGAACCGCGACCGCAATTCGAGATCTTTGTGTATTCACCGAAGGTCGAGGGCGTGCACCTGCGGTTCGGCCCCGTCGCGCGCGGAGGACTGCGCTGGTCTGACCGTCTCGATGACTTCCGCACCGAGATCCTGGGCCTGGTGAAAGCCCAGGCGGTCAAGAACGCCGTCATCGTCCCCGTCGGGGCAAAGGGCGGATTCGTGGTGAAGCAGCCCCCGGCCGCCACCGCCGACCCGGTGGCCGACCGGCAGGCGGTGCAGGCCGAAGGTATCGCCTGCTACCGCACCTTCATCTCCGGACTGCTCGACCTCACCGACAATATCGATTCCGCCTCCGGGCGTGCGGTACCGCCGCCTCGGGTAGTACGCCGCGACGGTGACGACACCTACCTGGTGGTCGCCGCCGACAAGGGCACCGCCACCTTCTCCGATATCGCCAATGATGTTGCGCAGCAATACGGCTTCTGGCTCGGCGACGCCTTCGCCTCCGGCGGCTCGGTCGGTTACGACCACAAGGCCATCAGCATTACCGCCCGCGGCACCTGGGAGAGCGTCAAGCACCACTTCGCGGAGATGGCTATCGATACCCAGACACAAGATTTCACTGTGGTCGGTGTCGGCGATATGAGCGGCGACGTATTCGGCAACGGCATGCTGCTCTCACGGCACATCCGCCTGCTGGCAGCCTTCGACCACCGCAATATCTTCCTCGACCCCAATCCCGATCCCGAGATCTCGTTCGTCGAGCGCGAGCGCATGTTCGCCCTGCCGCGTTCCTCCTGGGCGGATTACGACCGGTCGCTCATCAGTGCGGGCGGCGGTGTCTACGACCGGACGGTGAAGTCGATTCCGGTCAGCGAGCAGGTGCGCCGAGCGCTGGGGCTGGCGGCCGATGTGACGGCATTGTCTCCGCCGGAGCTGATGCGCGCCATCCTGAAGTCCCCGGCGGACCTGCTGTGGAGCGGTGGTATCGGTACCTATGTCAAGGCCAGCAGCGAGACCAACGCTGATGTCGGCGACAAATCCAATGACGCGATCCGCGTGAGCGGCAACGAATTGCGCGTCAAGGTGATCGGCGAGGGCGGCAACCTCGGCGCGACGGGGCTGGGCCGCATCGAATTCAGTCGCAACGGCGGCAGGTGCAATACCGACGCCGTCGACAATTCCGGCGGTGTGGACTGCTCCGACCATGAGGTCAACATCAAAGTCCTACTGGACAGTGTGGTCGCTGCCGGCGAACTGTCGATTCTCCAGCGCAATCTACTACTGGCCGCAATGACCCCCGAGGTCGTCGAACTCGTTCTGCGCGACAACATCTCACAAAACTTCCGGCTCGGCATCTCACGCGCGCACGCGCCGCAGATGGCAGCCGTCCACCGGCGGCTACTGACCGATCTCGAGCAGCGACGAGGGCTCGACCGCACCCTGGAGGCACTGCCCTCGGATGCGGAAATGCAACGTCGAATCACGCAGGGCTCCGGTCTCCTCTCCCCGGAACTGTCCAATCTTCTTGCACACGTGAAGCTTTCACTCAAGAGCGAGCTGCTGGCTGGAAGTCTTCCCGATCACCCGGCATTCGCATCCGCACTGTCGGACTACTTCCCGCAGCCGCTGCGCGAGCGGTTCGGCGATGCGCTGCGCCGCCATCCACTGCGGCGGCAGATTATCACCACCAGTGTGGTCAACCGCGTTGTCGATTACGGCGGCACCACCTATGTGTTCCGCCTCGCGGAGGAGATGGGGGTCAGCGCCGACGACGCGGTGCGGGCATTCACCGCGGTCGCGGAGATCTTCGACCTGTACGAGCTGTGGGACCGTATCCGTACCGCCCCGATGCCCGCCGCGGTGCGCGACGACCTCGAGCTGGAAACCAAGCGCACCCTTGACCGCGCCTCCCGGTGGTTGCTGACCAACCGTCCCCAGCCTGTCGCGATCGGCGCGGATATCGCGCGGTACCGCGACGGTGTCCGGGCCTTGAGCCCCATGGTGCCCGCATGGCGGCCAGGCTCTATCGCCACCAACGTGAGCGCCCGCTCGAGCATTGCCATCGAACGCGGCGCCCCGCGAGACCTGGCAGAGCAGGTGTACCTGCTGATCTACCGGTTCCCGCTGTTGGACGTGCTCGACATCGCCGAAATCGCCGATCGGAAACCAGAGGAAGTGGTCGCGCTCTACTACGCGCTCGACCAGCAATTCGAGATCCAGCGCCTGCTCGACGCCGTGGTCGGCCTCGAGCGGACCGACCGCTGGCGCACCCTCGCCCGCCTCGCCGTCCGCGACGATCTCTACGCCTCCCTGCGCTCCCTGACCCTCGATGTCCTGAACGCGACCGCACCCGAGGACACCGCCGAGGACAGAATCGCCTACTGGGAATCCATCAACCGCTCGCGCCTCGTCCGAGCCCGAGCCGCCCTCAGCGAGATCTTCGCCACCGGAACCCTCGACCTGGCAACCCTGTCAGTGGCCGCTCGACAGGTGCGCAGCATAGTGACCAGCATCGATTCGGTGGTATCTACCTCACCGCCTCTCGACTGAGCCTCAGGTCAGTTACCCGCCCACTGCGAAGGAGATCAGGGAGCAGGGGGCTCGACGTGAGCCACTCACGCGAGTCCCCGCGCTCCACGAGGTACTCCGGTACGCATGCTTCTCTAGACCGTGTCTCAGGTGAACGATTTCGATCTCGCCTTCGCGAGTTTCTTGTTGCGTTCGATGACCCACCGGTGTCGGCCCAGGGGTGCGGCTCTTCTCCGGTGACCGTTGATCAGGCCGCAATCTGATGGTCGTCGGGGTGGACGCGTCGATGTTCTCGCGCGAGGTGGAAGGGCCAGTATGGTAATACCGCAGTTCTGACACGGCTTTTGTGAAGATTTCCGACGGATTCGATGCCAGAAGAATTTGTGGTTCGCTATGTCTGATTCGAACATATTGAGTAATAGAAACTTTCTATTATTGTGGACCGGCAATGCCATCTCGAATGTCGGGTTGAAGGGCGTGCAGATCGCCTACCCCCTGCTGGCTTTGATCCTTACCGGTTCTCCGATCGTGTCGAGCATCGTGGCATTTGCCATGATATTGCCGATGGTGATCTTCGAAATTCCAGCCGGCGTCGTGGCTGATCATTGGAATCATCGGCGGGTTCTCTTGGCGTGCCAGCGGATGGGACTGGTGGCAACTCTGCTCGCGGCAATCGTCATCATAATGGAGCCGCCGGGTTTGCCGCTGTTCCTGACTGGTGCTGCGTTCGCTGAAGGTACGGCATATGTATTTTTCAACACCAGTGAGCTGATCCTCATTCGGGATATCGTTACCGAAGATGAGCGGCCCGGAGCTTTTGCCTTCTTCGATGCTGAGCAACATATAGCAAATATAATAGGCCGGTCAGTCGGTGCGGCAGCGGTTGGAATTGCTCGCACTCTACCTTTTTTGGCCAATGCCTTGTCTTATCTATACTGTCTGTGGACACTTTCGAAGATACGTGACCAGGCCCCGGCCAAGTCGGAGTCTGAATCCTCGAATATCGTCCGGATCTGGGACTGGCGACATTTCCGGGTAGGAATGCAGATGGTCTGGGATGAACCTATGGTTCGTGGTGGCACAATTGCTCTCGCGGTAGCGAATGCGATACTCCAGGTCTTCGTACTTCTGATTACCTTGGACGTCAGAGCTAGCGGCCACTCTGCCTGGGCGGTCGGTGTCGTCTTAGGGGCAACTGGTCTGGGCGGTTTGCTCGGTGCAGTCCCAGCTGCAAGTCTCGCAAGCCGTATCAGCCCCCGGATCGCGGTCACCGTGATGGTGTGGGTATGGGTCTTTCTGTGTATGACCATGGTGGCAAGCTCAAACCTGGCCGCGCTCACAATATGCTGGATGGGCGTAGGTTTCGTGGTACCGCTCGGCAATATTCCGCTGACCCTCTACCGCCTGCGCGCCTTCCCCGATGAGCTGGTCGGCAGGGTGTTCGGCGCAACCAAGCTCATTGCCCACAGCGGCGGAGCCGCGGGCGCATTGCTGGCTGGGCCTCTCCTGTCGACCCTGGGGACCGCGACTACGGGATGGGGCCTTGTCGCCGGAATGGTTCTACTGGCCCGGTACGCACGACGCCTCCCGGAGCGTCCGCCCGCGGCGTCATCGCATCAGCGATCCGTCGGTCCGCCGCCGGCAACCTGGATCACCCGGGCTTCCCGAAATATCCTGGAGAATCCCTGACAACACACTGCTCCCCGCTTGTGGAAACTGCCGCTGGTCCCGAAGCAACGCTCGTGGACAGGCGGCGCGGTTCCCATGCATGGGGATATTCGTAGTCACTTGATCGAGTATTCTTGGGTGACGGAGATCTTCTCATCCGTATTCTGTTGTTACCTTTGATTAAGAAGTTGATGCATCGTGAGCGAACAAGATCAATCATTCAAGCCGTCGCTGGACTGGCCACTCCTGGTAAAGGTGCATACCGCCGGCGGTAGCGAAGGGCCCGGGGCCAGTTGTCCCGCGCGGGTTCCAGTCGACTTGGCGCGGGCGCTGGGTATCGATCCCGATACGGACAACAGCTCGAAATAGAAACAATTCGGAAGCATCATGGAATTCGACTTGCAAGATTTCGATGCGGATCGTTTTTTCGACGAGATAGTACATCGCCTCGACAGGGCCGGCGTGCTGAAATCCTCGCCGACGGATTTGAAACACCCGGAATGGCCGTCGTGGACCAAGGCGCCGCTTCGTTCGGGAGCGACTCGGCAGATCGGGGTGGTGGAGTTCATCGGTGATCAAGGCTATGACGAACCCACGCCTCGACAAGTCAACGAGACGTTCGGATTTCATGATTTCAGCATCGATATGTCGGCAGTTCATGCGAAATCCAGATCCGTCAGGTCCGCGATAAGGCACTATTTTCCACCGGATGATTTCTTCGGCCGGTATCTGCCGTATTTCACCGACAACCTCGATCGGGAAACATATCTCGAACTGGTGCGGACTGCGATAGATTTGATTCCGCACCAGTTCAATTTTCTTTTGACCCCCGAATCGGCGCCGATTGATATCGCCGAACGATATCTGAGTGAGCGGGCCGAGATTGCACGCTTCGCTCTACGTCAATCCGACCTACGTGCACGCGCGGCAGAACACCCCCAATTGGTTCTGGCTCTTGCGGTATTTCACGCGGCGCACGGTGCCTATACCAGAGAACTGCGATACGCCGTCGATAGGTCGGACCTGGGGGAGTCGGCCAAGGACGTGGCATACTACGTATTGGACGAACCGCTTGCCCAGTTTGATAACTTCATAGTATTCAGCACGCTGCTTCTCTTGATTATCTTGAGTTTGGAGCGCGCCGACGGCACGGCTGCTCCGGATTCGGGGAACGATAGGGATATCGACGCTATCGCTTCTGGGTGGCAATTGTTCTTCAGGTCGCAGATCTTGCACAGCAGCGATCTGGGCGCCGGTTTGAGAATGACGTGTCCAGCGAGCCCTCATCTGGCTGAGGCGCAGCGTAGGCGTGCCGTGGAGAGAGTTTACCAATACATTCTCGAAAATCAGGGTAACGCGCTGTTAGGGGAGCTCATCCCCGACATTGCGAAGACCTGCCGAAGTGCATGGGAATTCAAGCAGAAGCACTTTGAAGACTTTCTCGTAGGGGCACTTAGGAAGGGAGAAAATGCCCGGGGCGGACAGGGTCTGGACACGGAAAAGTTCACCCGCACCAGTCTCTGAATCTCGTCTATAACGGCCGGGTGGCCCGGGGGATCTCAACCCTCGGGCTCCCGCAGCCCCGGAGCCTGGGCAAGCCGCGCCAAGAACCCGCCTGAGTGGGCGGCCCGCCGTCGTGAATTTCTAATTAATAATTTCTCGTCGGTAGAGATATTCAGAGCTTCTTCATCCCGTGCCACTTCGATCCTCTCATGATTTTCTCGCCAAGGTTTGGTTCGTCGCCGGAAAGTGAAACAAGTTCATTCGGGGATGGATATCCTGCCACGTGGCCTTGAAATCTTGCCAGTATGTCATCTAGTTGGGCCTTGTCCGCACTGGAGAGCCCCGGAGTGCTCGTAACCAAATGACTAATCTGAGCCCTGATGCTGTTGACAGATCCGCGGAGTTTTCCCGGATCCAGGTCCCAGCCGAAGCCTGCTCGCGCCCACGTGTAACCCCCATCCTGCAGGTCCGCGTACAGCTCGATACGGTCAACCCCTGATCGTCGGTAGTACTCCTCGATCGCCTTGGAAAATTCGGTAGAGAATCCTTTGCCGCGAAATTCTGGCCAAAGACATATAACCCTGTTTTCAACTACTAGTTTGCCTTCGTCATCGCGGCTGAAGCAATGACTGATAATTCCCGCTGATTGCTCGCCGTCTCGGATGGATGCGCTCATCAATAATTCTTGCCTTCTCCGCCCTGCAGCGGTCCAGCTGATTTCGTAGTCTGTGGACACGTTATCGAGTCGGTACGGTCCGTACTGGCGCTCGAGCCCTTTCAGCGCCAGGTTCACGGTCTGATGGTCTAGACGGTCTGCGTCGACCAGATCGCCCAGAGGCGCCACATGGGACAGATCGGGAACGTTTTTCGATGGTGCAGCCGAGGGTTCTGCGGCTGTGCGGCCGACCTCTGCGCCGCCTATTTCGTCTGCCTCTCGAATATCTCGGACGGAGCTGGCAGCCGGGTAGGAAGCACTGGGTAGATTTCTTTCCAGCCCTTCCATGTGATCGTGTGCTTCGACTTCGGCGCGAGAGAACGATTGCGCTGCGCCTTTCGACGCGTCGGCGTACCCCCTGGTGATATCGGCCGCGGCCGGACCCCCACAGCAGACCTCACCCAATATGCAGTCACGTAGAGCGCGCCAGGCAGCAGCAAGCATCCCAGTCACGCCGCTCGACCTCCATATACGACCTAGCGTGCGGGAGTGCCGCAGTCGCGGCAGAATTTTGCGGTGTTGGACAGTTCTGCGGCGCAGCTCGCGCAGTGGCGGGGCCGGCGGGGCGCTAGCTCGGTGCCGCAGTCGCCGCAGAACCGCGCCCCCGGGGCGGTGGTAGCCCCGCATGAGGTGCACGGGGGTGACGGGGGAGTGGTCGCCATCGGTGCTGGGGCCGAGTGTTGTTGCAGTGCACTTATTCCCATTGCCGCGCCCAGAAATCCGCTGTCGCCGCCGACACCATGGGTCAGGCCTCGCCCGGCGCCGAGGGCGAGTTCGCCCATGGCGTATCGCTGGAAGTCTCCGGTCATTCGGATGTAGGTGACATCCTTGGCGAGCCGTTTGAGGCGATCGGCGTCCTCCGGATCCAGGGTGATGTCGAAGTTGCCCATCCGCGGGATGCGCAGCCCGAATTCGTAGAGGGCGATGTTCGTTTCCCGCAGGACTGTCGCCTCGATCGGGGGCAGGTGCGCCGACAATCCGAGTACCGGCCATTCGCGGCGTGAAATACCCTGTGTGACAGCGATCTTCATCGACTTGAGGAGCAGGTCAGCGGACCAGGTCGGCGCCGCGCCGGGATCGGCGGGAGCGGAGGTGCCGACGAGACCGGTGATCAGTGCCGCCGGGTCTCGTACCGACAGGGCGAATTCGCCGAAGGCCCGCAGGGTCACCACCTGTTCGCTGACCGGGTCGACGATATCGGCGAGCCGGCCGCCGAACCTGATGCCGGGAAGCTCTCTGGCTGAGACGAAATACAGTTCGGCGCGGTAGTAGTTGCCGCCGGTCAGACTGTCCACGAGGGCGCCCAGGACGGGCAGTTCCTCGGCGTCGATGCGATGCCGTCCGGGGCCCAGCGTCGCTATTACCGCGCCCGATCGGACGAACAAGGCCGTCTGGTCAGCGTTGACGATGGCACGGCTGTAGCGGCGGATGTTGAGATCCGGCCATTTGAAGACCAGTTGGTTCTTCTGGGCCTCGGGCACGGCGATGAACTCGCGCTCGAACCATGCCATGGGTACCCTCCATCGCTGACTGACCCAGCGAGTGTATCGATGAATAGCGGTGCGTTCAATGGGATCGACCGGCGGGTAGCCGAGTAATCACCAAGGTAACCAACGTGTTTCGTTCACAGGGCGATTCTAGTCACCTATTGAACGTGCCGTTATATAGCGGTACATTATTGCTCGATATGACCCGCGTCACCTGAGAGGCCGTCATCATGACTACCGTTCGCCACCCCGAAGCGCCACACGCTTTGGCCGATGAGGACGCGGGCTACCACAAGTCGCTGCGGCCGCGACAGCTCCAGATGATCGCGATCGGCGGCGCCATCGGCACCGGCCTGTTCCTCGGCGCCGGCGGCCGCCTGGCCACCGCGGGACCAGGACTGTTCCTGGTCTACGCGGTCTGCGGCGTGTTCGTCTTCTTCATCCTGCGCGCACTGGGGGAGCTGGTCCTGCACCGCCCGTCCTCGGGCTCGTTCGTCTCCTACGCCCGCGAGTTCTATGGCGAGAAGCTGGCTTTCGTGGTCGGGTGGATGTACTTCTTCCACTGGTGCATGACAGGCATCGTCGACATCACCGCGGTCGCCACCTACATCCACTTCTGGGGTTCGCTACAGGTGATCCCGCAGTGGCTGATCGCCCTCATCGCACTGGCCATCGTCGTGAGCATCAACCTCATCTCGGTCCGCTGGTTCGGCGAGCTCGAATTCTGGGCCGCATTGGTCAAGGTCGTCGCGCTGGTTCTGTTCCTGGTCATCGGCACCGTCCTGCTGGCCAAGCGCTCTTCCGTCGGGGGAGAGCGCACGGGATTCAGTGTCATCGCCCAGCACGGCGGCCTGTTCCCCGTAGGCCTGGCACCCCTGGTAGTAGTCACGACCGGCGTCGTATTCGCCTATGCCGCAGTCGAGTTGATCGGCACCGCGGCAGGGGAGGCGGAGAACCCGGAGAAGATCATGCCCCGGGCCATCAACTCCGTCATCGCCCGCATCGCCATGTTCTACGTCGGCTCACTGGTGCTGCTGGGCCTGCTGCTCCCGTACACGGCCTACAAGGCCGGAGTGAGCCCGTTCGTCACCTTCTTCGTGAAACTCGGTGTGCCCGCGGCCGGTACGATCATGAACCTGGTCGTGCTCACCGCGGCGTTCTCCAGCCTTAACGCCGGCCTGTACTCGACCGGCCGCATCCTGCGATCGATGTCCATGAACGGCAGCGCGCCACGAGCAGCGGCCCGGATGTCGAGAACCGGAGTCCCCTATGTGGGCATTCTCGCGACCGGCTCTATCGCATTGATCGGTGTCGCACTCAATGCCGTCATCCCCAACCAAGCCTTCGAAATCGTCTTGAACATGTCGGCCCTGGGCACCATCGCCTCGTGGACGGCCATCATCCTGTGTCAATTGAAACTGTGGAAGCAGTGGCGCGACGGACAATCCGAGCGCCCCGCCTTCCGGCTCATGGGTGCCCCCTACACCGGCTACGCGACCCTGCTCTTCCTCGCCGGAGTCGTCGCACTCATGGCCTTCGGGCAGGACAATGTCCAGCGCGGCTCGGTGCTCGCCACCATCCTGGTCATGGCCCCCCTGCTCGCCGGCGGCTGGTTCCTGGTCCGGCACCGGGTGCAGCGCCTCGCCGCCGAACGCCAGGGCTTCACCGGGCAGTATCCGATCGTCATCGAACGCCGCCCACGGTTGCAGGACGCCCCGGTAGAGGACGCACACCCGGTGGCCGCGCCGACCGTCCTCGAGGCGATCGAACAATCCGACTTCGAGTAGATCGATACCGGCCGGACCCGGCGCCGATCCCCACCGTGGCGAATCCCCTTCCCACGGTGGGGAATACGGCATGCGCGCAGCATTCGGGGCACCACGAGAATGGGACCTCGATTTACACGGTCGGCGCGAGAGGTTTCCATGCCGGAACAACCCCCCACATCCGACCATCGAGCACCCAGCCCCTGGGGGAACCGGCGCATGCGTGGCACCGAAGCGCTGCAACGGACATCTCACCCCTGGGCGACCCGGCGCCCAGCCGGCACCGATCCAGTGTCGCGATTCGCCGCCGACATGACCACAGAAGACCTCGGGCTCGCCACCCCCTCCAGTCGCAGCGCCCGATCACGCCCCAGCGTGCGACGCCTCGGCGGCGGCCTGGTGGAGTTGCCGAGAGAGACCCCCGTCGATCCACGGCAGGTCGTACTGCACAACCCTGAGGTCCCCGAGCCGAAGCGATTCTGCTGGAAATGCGATCGCCCGGTCGGCCGCCGAACCGGCGAGCATCCCGCCGCAATCGCGGGTGAATGCCCATACTGCCACTCGCCCTTCAATTTCCGGCCGCTGCTGCAGGACGGGGAACTGATAGCCGGCCAATACGAAGTCCAGGGCTGCCTGGCGCCCGGCGGGCTCGGCTGGATCTATCTCGCCGTCGACCGCAATGTGAGCGATCGCTGGGTCGTGCTCAAGGGCCTGCAGAACCCCCTGGACTTCGAAGCACACATCGTCGCTGTCGCCGAACGCCAATTCCTCTCCGAGATGGCCCATCCCGGCATCGTGAAGATCTACAACTTCGTCAAGCACGCCGCGCCAGGGGGCGCACCGGACGGCTACATCGTGATGGAATACGTCGGCGGACGAACACTGAAAGCCATTGCCGACCAGCGCGGGCCCGACCGGCTCCCGGTCGCCGAAGCCCTCGCCTACGTGATGGAAGCCCTTCCCGCACTGGACTATCTGCACTCCTTCGGCCTCGCCTACAACGATCTCAAACCCGCCAACATCATGATCACCGAGCAAGAGGTCAAGCTCATCGACCTCGGTGCGGTGGCCGCGATGGACTCCTTCGGCAGCATCTACGGCACCCTGGGCTATCAAGCACCGGAGATCCTCACGACCGGGCCCACCATCGCCTCCGACATCCACTCCGTCGGGCGGACCCTGGCAGCGCTGATACTCGACCTGGACCGAGACGAGCAAGGCAACTACCTGCCCGGCATCCCCGATCCGGCGCAATGCCCGGCACTACGCCGGCACCCGGCCCTCTACCGACTACTGCGACGCGCCACCGACCCGGACCCCCGCCGCCGCTTTCCCTCCGCGTACTCGATGTACTGCCAGCTCGGCGGCGTGCTGCGGATGGTGCTCGCCGCCGACACCGACACCGAGCACCCCCAGACATCGATCGAATTCGGTTCCATGCGAGGTGATTTCGGAGTTGCGATGCTCATCGCACGGACCGACGGCATGGTGACCAGCAGCGGCGAGGAACCCGGCCTCGATCCGTGTGAGATTGTCGCGGCGCTGCCGGTCCCGCTCATGGACAGTGAGGATCCCTCCGCGGATCTGCTGTCCACCCTGCTACACGCCGAGCCCACCTACGCCCTCGACGCCCTCCAGCGCACCCACAGCAGAATCCTCGCCGGCGCGATCGCGGCACCGGAATCCTACGAGCTCGAGGGCGCACTGACGGCGGTGCGCGCCCACCTCGATCTGGGCCGGACCCTCCCGGCCCGGCAATTGCTGACCGAGCTCACAACCCGATACAGCCATGACTGGCGAATCGACTGGTTCGCCGGGATCGCCGCCCTGCTCGATAGTCATCCCGACCGCGCATACCGGCACTTCGAGACCGTCTCGGCAACATTGCCCGGCGAGATCGCGCCGCTCGCGGCGCTGGCCGCCAGCGCCGAACTCGCGGGGGAGGGCTCCCCGGGCAAGGACGATCCGCGCTGGCAGCTACCGGCATCGGAGCACTACCGAATGCTCTGGCAGGTCAATCACGGCGTGATCAGCGCGGCAGTCGGCCTGGCCCGCCGTCTCGTAGCCGCAGGCCAGGTACTGCAGGCCGTCGAGGTCCTCGATCAGGTACCGGAAGCCTCCCGGCACTTTCCCCTGATGCGGCTGACCGGAAGCCTGCTACTGGTCTCGCGTCCCGTCGCGGCGATCACCGACTCGGACCTCGCGACCGCCGCCACCCGACTCGAGGAACTCAGTCAAGAGCCACGCGCACTTCAACTGCGGGTCGTCGTACTGGGAGCAGCCCTCGAATGCCTGCGCGCGGACGGGCGCCCCGAACGGCCGGAAACGACAATCCTCGGATTCGAGGTCACCGAGACCGGACTGCGCCGTGGTCTCGAATCCTCTTTACGTGCCCTGGCGCACAGCGTGCCCGACCGGTTCCACCGCTATCGCCTCATCGATCTGGCCAACAGTGTCCGGCCGCGCACCCTGCTGTGACTACTGACGATGCAGGCGGATCAACAACACCACCGGTATAGCTCCCAGCAGCAGCAACCACATGCCATTACCGAGGGCCAGGGCGAAGACGATCACGAACATCGTGATCGCAACCCCGCGCACCATCAGCCGGGGCGCCACACCGGGATAGGCCACCGGCTCGAGCGCCGGGGGCGCCGGCAGATCGGCGAACATCTCCGCCAGCTGCCGTCTGGTGTCCGCCCGCCACACATGTGAAGTGCGCTCATCGAATTCGGGTGCGGTCAACCGCCCGAAACTGAAATGCCGGGAGAGCTCCTGCAGAGCCCGTTCTCGCTCCGCGTCACTCACCCGGGCATACGGCGATTCATCCATCGAGACAGGATAGAACTCGCACCAATGCTAGGAAGGTCACCAATCACCAAGGGCGGGAAGGGGTTTCATTGGACGCGTCGAGGAATAGGCCATTCCGTATCGGCACGATGGGCAACGCGACGCCGGGCGGCACTCCGCAGTAGGTTCGATGTGGTTTCCTTTAGGTATGCCAGGAGGGCCCGAATACACCATCGACGAGCTCGCGCGGGTCGCCGACACCACTGTGCGCAGCGTGCGCGTGTATCACGAGCGCGGAGTTCTCCCACCACCTGAGGTACGGGGGAGGACCGGCTATTACGGGGCCGAACACATCAATCGGGTCCGCACGATCAGCCGTTTGCTCAATCGTGGAATCAAACTCAACGGGATCAAAGAGCTGCTGGCCGCGCTGGACAGGGGGGACGATCTCAGCGATGTCCTCGGTGTGGTCGACGTCGATCAGCAGGAATCGGGCGCGAACGCGGACTACTACACGGTTACCGCCGCCGAGCTGCAGGATCGCTTCGGCGAAGTGCCCGACGGGCTGGCCCGGGTCGTCGCCGCCGGAATCTTCGCGCCGGTCGACGCCACGACCTATCGGGTCGCCGATCACGATCTCGCGGGGCTCCTGAACTGCCTGGCCGCCGCGGACGTGCCCACCGCTGACATCCTGCACGAGGTCGAAAGGCTGCGGACCGACTGCGATCGGGTCGCGCACCGGATCGTCGGCCTGGTGCGCGAACACGCGTGGGAGCCCTACGCGCACTCCGGCCGCACGCCTGAGGATCTCGCCAAATTCACCGCGCGGGTCAATGCCTTGCGCCGGGACCCGGGCCGGGCGGCGGGGGATCTGGTGGGCAAATTCATCGAGCGCGAGCTCGAACAGGACCCCGAAATCCGCGAGCTGCTGCAGAACCCCTGATCGAGCGCTGGTCATCTTCCCAAAGGTGGTCACATTCGCAAATAATGCGCCGCTAGATGTCGGTACGTTAATCAACGTCAGTGTTAGTGCCGTTATACGAGTCGCGGTCGGCCCGGAACGGCAGACGGCGAAACGGAGACATCGATGGTCACACGCGCACAACACAATTGGACGCCCGCCCGCACCCCCGGCCCCCGATGGCGGGCCCGCGTCATATCGGCGACCCTCGCCCTGGCCGGAGCGTTCGCTCTCGGCGCGGCGACAACCCCTGCGGCAGCGGATATTTCGCATGCGGGATGTCTGTGGGCGAGTGCCGGCTACCGGCAGGGCGGCACGATCTACGCGGGCGGCTGGGCCTTCACCTGCGGTACCGATGGTTTCGGCGGGGCGCGCTGGGACCGCACTTCGGCCACGGGGCGGCAAGGCTCGGTATACAGCCCCGGCGCCGGTAACCCGGTCGGCCAGTTCAGTCCCGGCGCGTTGCAGCCCGGTACCGACTACAACGACTACTGCGTCGGCAATCAGCTGATCGAAGGCCCGGACGATGTCTACGAATTGTTCCCCGTCGCAGGCATACTGCTCTGGCATTCGGCCGGCCCGGTGTCGCAGTGGGCCTTCGATTCCCCGGTGATCCGGCCGGCCCGCACCTGGCGAAGCTCGAGCATGTGTACCGACGGCGTGCTGTCCTGACCCCGGCGCCACAACCATCTCGTATGCCGGGACACCACGCTGGTCCCGGCACACGAGTGGTCGAATGCGGATTTAGAAGGCGGGGCAGTTCACCACGAGCGGCCAGCACGTGCGCTGACCACCGTGGCTGTTGATCAAAGGCGGTCCAACGGGAAAATAGTCCCGGTCGGCTACCCGTCGACCCTCGGTCGTCCCCGACTCGACAATCCGGTCGCCCACCCTGCGATTGTCGGTCGAACCATTTGGCGCCCAGCCCCGATCCGCGACCCGGCGGCCGTCGATGGCGCCCGGCCGCGGTCCGCCGGAGCTGCGGCCGCCGGCAGGACCGGAGTGGCTGTTCCCGTGCCCGCCAGCGCTACTGCCCGTGTGGTCGAGAGCGTGCGAGACGTGCGAGCCCACGGGAGCTGCGCTCGCCACGGCGGTGCCCAGTGCCGGAATGACCGTCAAAGCACAGGCGAAGAGAGCGGAGGCGAAGAACTTGCGAGTGGTGGCCGGCGTGCGCATCGATGAGTTCCTTAGTCGCAGTCGATTCGCGGATTCATCCACGCCCATGGGCGGTGCCAAACCCGTGATCGATAACGTGCCGTTAGATAGCGTTACACCAACTAGTGTTCCATCACTCAGGTTCGATCTGTTCTCGCCCACGGGAAGAACTAAGAGCTACCGCATCGGTTACCCAACAGTCCACGAGTCTCTGGCTCGCCCGACCGTCTCCCGCTGCCCGCATCCGGCCTCGCGCTAGGACCGTGCGAACGTCCGCAGGTCGTTGGTTGAGGTGTTCTCGGTGCGAGTTGCGGCCCGTTGGGCGGTTGGCCAGGCATCGAGGTCTGGCTGGGGCAGTGTCGAGGTTGAGGTCTCGTTCGCCGCGTCAATCCTGCACGCGCTGTTGCGGCCCTGCGGCCGTGACCTACGAACAGGCAACGTGACCCCGACCAAATCCCCGGTCGACTACTGCTGAGAGCTCGGGCCCGGTGGGCCTTGATCGTCTGGCCAGGCACTTCATAGAACCGCAGAAGGAGAGCGAATCCGAATTTCGTCGCCCCTCCCCGCCCGGGCGACTCTGCTGACTCGTCCCCGACCAGCGTCCCGTTCCTGATCAACTCATCCTCGTCCAGCACATGCCACGAGATATTCAGGCTCTCTCAAGCGGGCATCGCTCCCGCCGTCACGCTCTGTGCGCAGCGCCAGGACCTTTAGGAGATAACGTGCCGGCAAATAGCGTGACAATGAACAGTTTTCATCATTCGAATACGCAGTGTCCCCGCTGCCGAGAAGAACCGTGACAGGTACTCGCCACCAGCACCGACTTCGCCCCCGCTCGCCCCCGCTCGCGCCCTGCTGAACATGCTTGCCTGGCGCTTCACACACCCGAATGCTTCCGAGACCACCGATTGTGGCTGTCGGTCAGGACATCCCACGGGCGCTCGGTGCCGCCAACGAATGCCCGGCGGCGGGCGAGTGGTCGGCACGTAAGCGACCCGGGGTAGGCGGCCAGAAGGGCCGGTTCTCGGCAGCGATGGTGAAAACCCTTTCGTACCAGGGTATTTCCGTGAGGGCGAGGAGTTCGGCATCGCCTGGCATAGGTATAGGTGGGCCATCGCGTCACCCCACCTCGAGCGCGGTGCGCGCACTCGGCCAGCGGCGCGCTCGACCTGGGTCACCTCGTCAACCAGCCAATCAGTGATCACCTCGGCGTCAGCGACTATGTGAACTCACATCGTGCCGATGGAGCTCAATGGCAGAACTCCTGTTCCCCAAGCAGATTCACGCCACCGCGAGGAAAACCAGCCACTAGGAAGTCCCTCGCTTCACCGCGCAGCCCCGACTGGACGCCCAGTCGGGGCTTCCTATTGGTGTTGGCGCGGTCAGCGTTCCCAGATGTGGCTGTCGACGAACGCCGCCCATGTGCTGGCCGGGAACTCCAGGGTGGGGCCGCAGCCGTTGTCCTTCGTGTCCCGGACCTTGGTCACGTCCTCGCCGTGGAAAACCTCCACGCACTGTTTACCGCTATCGGACCGGCTCGACTTGTACCACTCGCCCTTGACCGGCTTCTTCACGCCGCGTGCTCCTTCGCGATCTTCATCATCAGATCCTCGGTGTCTTGTTCGTTCAACGCTACAGCGCGCAGGCCCTCGATTGCTTGTCGATATTGGCTGACCTCTTCGTCCTGCTCGTGGAAGACGCTGCCGATGGCGCCCTCGGCGTAAACCATTGTCGGCAGCGCCTTCCCACTCGGACCCTGGGGGAACGCCAACCAGACGAACGTCAGCATGGTCAATCCCGGATGGGTTCCGGCGTCAAACGGCACAAGGCGGATGGCAACGTTCTCCCGCTCGCTCATCCGCGCTAGCCATTCCAATTGGTTCCGCATGACCCTCGCGTCACCCACACGATTGCGCACAACAGCTTCGGACAGGAACGCCTCAAGCCTGAAAGTCGGATCATCAAGGCGCGCTTGTCGTTTCATAGTGAGCTCGATGCGGCGCTCCAGGTCGACGACCGACAGGGCGGGTTCGCTCACACGATCAAGGGCGCGCCGGTAGTCGGCAGATTGGAGAAGTGCCGGGAAGATTACCGGGTGGTGGGCGATCACATGATTGGCAATACCCTCCAGCCGCAAGAACTTCCCCGTGATGGGCGCGACCTGATCCTTGTACGCCTTCCACAACCCCCGGGTGGTGCCTTGCCCCTTGGCAGCCTTCTCCTCGGTCTTGATCTCCCGCCACAGCTCCTCGGCCTTCACCCGCGCATCATCGTTGGCGCCGTAGAAGTCGAGCAGCGCGTTGATGTGCAGCTCGCCCAGCCTCGTGAGAGAACCGTCCTCCATTCGGTCGATGGCCTGACGAGAAACGCCGATATGCACGGCGGCCGCTGTCATCGCCGGCCGAGATGCGTGTTCTCGCAGCTCTTTCATGAAGTTGCCGAAATCCAGGCGAGAGACCGTCCATTCGGTCATTTTCGTTAGCCTCGCTATCTGACGAGAGTCCGTAACAGGCGCGCCCTTGGCGGGCATGTCCGTGCCGGGCTCGTCCGTGACGGACGGTTAACTATATTTCACGAACTGTCCGTAACGGACGCTTTTTCTGACAACAATTAGGTGTCTGCTTAACGCATACCACCTGGCGATGACAGCACGAAAGGCCGCCGCCGGGGATTCATCCAAAAGCGCTGGGAGAGCCTAAATGCCTTGGGATGCTTGGGTTTTGATCTCGATCATCACTGTCTCGGCCGTCATCGTTGTCGGTGCCCTCATTGAGGACCCCAGGGGCACAGGCACATACGTAAAGGAAGGTTACGACGGGGGAGGGGTGCCGCGCCCGATCTCGATCCGCATCCGCGGCGGGCGGTCACTCGAACTCCGGCTTGCCGCAAGCGCTGCTGGGCAGCATCGGAGGCGATCGTGACCGATGAAATCCGCATCAGATCGCAGGGCAGGGGTGGGTAAGCAATGTCCGGAACGATTTCTCGTATCAGCGATCACCGGCTGCCGCCATCGGAACATCTCGAGAATCAGGACAACGTGAAAATCGAACTCCGGCGGCACCGAAATTGCGTCGCCGCCAACGCGGGAACAGCGCGCTCATGTTGCTCTAGAAAACAGCTGGCCGAGATCGCGGAACGGAACGGCTGGCCCTGGATGGACGCGTACCGGAAGTGACGAATGCAAAGGAAGACCCAAATAGTGAGGAGTAGGCCCGTGGAATTCTATGGTCCACGCTTGAAAAGATTGGAAGACTGCGACGTTCGCGACGACGACATCGAGATGAACGCAGCGGAGGCGCTGGAAGCCATGATCATTCATCGAGATTGCCATCCGGCCGTGTGCATCCGCCAGCAAGTAGCGGCGCGAACTGTCGGTATCGAGAAGGACCCATACGCCGAAAGATCGAACGTCATCCCGTTCCCGACTCGGAACTTCAAGGTGGTCGGCCATGTCACCCGCGATCCATGACCGGCAATCGGCGCTGGGCAAATGTAATGCCGCTTCCGGGCTCCCCCTGGAGGATCAGGAGCCCGGAAGCGGCGGTGCGTCACGCACGAACGCAAGGCACGAATGCCCGAACCTCGCGTACTCGCCGGATGTCACCGGTGCAAAGTGGAGGTTTGAACCGTCCCCGTGACTATCCGGAATAATGCATGACGCACCGACCTTGGGCCGCGGAACAGTGGTGAACTGCCTCGGCGTAATTCGAACAGTAACCGTGCGTGCCGATCAACCCATCCTCTCTATTCCCATACCTGGGAACAGAATTCTGCCGATCGGGTGGACTTCCCTATTCCCAAGTCAGGGAGGGTCATTCGAGATATCGATCATCTGTGCGTCCAACTGCCGGCCCGCAGGGAACCTTCCCTTTCGTGGGAACGCGTTGCCGCGCAGGGTGATCGAGACCGTCTAGCATGCCATTGACGTCGGCGGACGGAAGCTGGCAGATGGATGGGCTGCGTTGCGAAGGGTGAACAGTGGTGACAACGCTTACCTTGCCGCGCCGTGCCAACGCTCCGATATTGGACGGATACGTCGCCTACGTCGAGCCAATCCTGCAGAAGTTGCTGGACACCCTCGGTAACGGTACCGCCCAGGGAGTCACTTCCGAGACGTTGAGCGGGCTGGGTCCACCACCGTTGTCCAGCGGTGAGATGCAGGCGAGTTACAAAATCACTCAGGTACAGGCCACGCTGTTTCGGACCGAATTGAATTCACTCGATGCCAATATCGCCGATATCGCTCAGAAGTCGGCGGAACTCAGCGGCAATACGACCACCGAAGTCACGGCACTCGTGGAGACAATCCGGGAGCGACTGACCAGCGTGCCCGAGAACCCCAGCATTCAAGATCAATTCAATGCTATAGCCGACATCGACGGCGATGTTAGCAAAGCCGAGCAGGCAGTCACGCAGGCCCTGGACCAGAACAATACTCACAGCGACGCCGTAGCCCAGAACAGCCCCGCGACCGACAGCGCCTCTCCGGCAAGCTATTCCGGTGGTTCTCCCGAGAGTGCGTCGCCCAGCAGCTATGTGCCCACCGACAGCAGTGGTGGTTATAGTAGCCAGTACACCGCTCCAGTAAATTCTTCCGGTGGCACCGGCCAGCACCACACACTCAGCAAGGCCGAGATCGACGACTACATCAAGCAGGCCCTCCATCAACTCGGTATCAACGATCCGGTTTCCATCGCGAACTGGACGAAGGGTTACGAAGTTCTGATAGCACGCGAATCGGGCGGGGACATCGGTGCCATCAATACGACGGACTCGAATGCTGCGGCCGGACATCCCTCGCAAGGGCTCACCCAAACCATTCCGGGCACGTTCAACAAATACCATGTCGCCGGAACGTCATCGATCATCACCAACCCGGTAGCCAATATCGCGAGCAGCGTAGATTACGTGATGGACGTCTATCACGTCTCGCGAGACGGCTCCAATTTGGCAGCGAACGTTCAACAGGCCGATCCCAGCCGCTCGGCGAAGGGCTACTGAATCCTCGCCATTCACCGCGGACATCGCAAGCTTATTCCCACTGCTGGAAAAAGATATCGTGACTGTTAGGTTCGGCACGACCGACCGAAAGGGCGTCCGTGCATCCTGCTGTCGCACAACTGAGTTCGCTCATGCCACCGCCTCCGCTGCCTCCGGTAGCGGCTTCTCCCTGGGGCGACATCGAGCGCGCCATGGGTTTCCGCCTGCCCACGGACTACCGCGACTTTATCGACCTCTACGGCGAGGGACAGATCAATCAAGAGCTCTCGGTGTTCTTTCCGGCCCACCGGACAGGAGATCGGCCCTCGCTGACAGCGCTGCTTGATCGCAGTCGCCAGCTCAAATCCTTCGGCTTCTATGAGGCATTCGGTTCCGATGATGGACCGGCACGCACTGGAACCCCACCGAATCCCGGCGCCTCCGAATCCGCTGAACTGCTCGTATGGGGCAAGACCTGGAACGGGGACCTGTTCTTCTGGGCACCGGTCGGCGAGGACCCCGACGCTTGGCCCATCTCCATGCATCTGCCTCACCTGAACGCCGGAGACCGCTGGCGCCGGTTCGATGGCGGAATGGCGCAGTTCCTGACCAGCGTCGCGGACGGCAGCTTCACCGACGCCGCAAGGTTGATCGGCGGCCGCCCCGGCCCAGCGCGGTGGAGTCGGCTGCGCGACTGGGAATATGACTACGGCAAGCCGCCCTCCGCGGTATTCAACGCCTTCGACCAAGTCGATGGCCAAGGAAATCCGTATGGCCGGCAGATACGCAGTGGTTCACCCATCCCGCTATGCGACTACGGCCATGCCGGCGGTGATCAGGCCTACTTCCGGTCCACCGGTGAACTTCGACCCCTCATCGGCCTGGATCCCACAGGCACACAGATCCAGCTCCATGGCGGGAGCCAAGCTCCGGGAATCGCCTACTTCCTCTACGGCACAGTTGATTTCGGCGCCGAACATATTCCGGGAACCGTTGGCGTCGACATGCTGCGAGACGGCGAGCCGATAGCCTCGGCGATGATCGACCGCACCAATCCACAACACGCACACGTCGCTGTAGAGATCCTGGTCGACGCCGACGCCGACGCCGCCTCAGTGCAATTGCGAGTTATCGCAGATCCCACCGCTATCGGGATCACGGTCGAGAACGTCTACCTCCGCGCGACGGGCACACTACGGACCGAGTGACGTTCGATCACTGTGCCTGCCAGGTGGGGCTGGCAGGCACAGTCCCGATTCTTCAGCGAGTGAAGAAGTTTCGAAACACCCTGTGGTGCAATATCTATCGACTCTGCTCAGCAACTTCCGGATGAGCCGGTGCAGATACGCGGCTGCTGAGGCGGGTACGGCAGGTGGCCGTGCCTGGAGTCACGCGGAGAGTGCCCAGTCCAGTTCGGCGGGTAGCCGGGGGAGGGCGGGGCGGGGTAGGGGTCTTGCCCTCGGGACCAGTTTTGATCCGCAGACGGCCCGGAAGTTGGGTCGCAGGCCGTAGCCTCGGCCGGAATATGTGTCATTGCCACGGATATCAGCGAAAGTGCGACAATGGCACACATCCTGGCGGTGATTCTCCTGATCGCGGGCATCCTGGTGCCGAACATCGCGGTTCCCTTCTATTGGACCATGTTTCGCAACACGTCACACGCCGCGAGCCTATGGCGGTCGGTCCCGGATGGCGATCTTGCACTTTCCACTCATGGGGAGTCGAATCATGTTCCTACACACAAGACTTCGTCAGTAGTCTCCACGAAACGACTCAAATGCGACATGTGATCGAGTCATCAAGGGGTCCGCACATCAGCGTGTTACGTCACTGTGACGTATTGATCGAAACCCGCAGCTACATACGGGCTTTCGCTGAACGATGCCCGGATTCGGGCGCACTCGACGTTCACGCGCTGCGCTTCATTGCTATCCGAGACAAGCCGGAGTGTGCATTCAATGTCAGTGAGAGGCGAATTCGTGTCCTGCACAAGCGAATTCATGCGCCGATAATAGATCTTATGTCAGGTTGTAGCTCGGGAACTCTTCCGGTATTCGTCCGGCGTCTGCCCGGTCCAGCGACGAAACGCCCGTCCCAGAGTGCGGTGGTCACTGTAACCGAGACGTCCCGCGATCGACTGCAATGGCAATTGAGTGTCCTGCAACAACCGAACAGCCTGCTCATGTTGCACCGCCTCGAACTCCGCCCGCCACGTCGTACCGTGCGCGGCGAGGCGGCGCTGGAGTGTGCGCGAACTGACCGACAACCTGTGCGCCACTTCATCGAAGACCTGACCGGTTGATACACCAGCGGCCAGCACGTCGAGCACGACAGCGCGCAACGCGTCGATCTCACTTCGCGCCGGCCGAGCGGAATCGATGATCGACTGGGCATACAGTCGCATAATCCGCCCGAACTCGGGATCGCGTGGCGAACGCACCACGGCACCTTCGGCTTCGTGAAAAGTCAGCGTATCCGCGTCCTGGTCGAAATGGATATTGCTGGTACCGAAGTGGTCGACGAAAGCGCCGTGATGCTGCGGTGCGCGGTGCGCGAATCCGACACGAACAGGTGTGACGGCGGCACCCCTGGCTTCCCGCGCCCGCCGCATCAGTACCGCCATCGCGAACTCGCTGGTCTGCGTATCCACCGCCTCGCGATCGGTGTTTCCGAAGTAGCCCACCGTAAGTAGCGGTCCGTCCTCGGCGACGTGCAACATCAGCGCGGGGTCGGCGATCGCCGTGAGGTACGCGGCAGCATCGCTGAACCCTTCGGCCAGCGTATTACCGCCGGTGATCAGGTAGTCCCATACATGCAGCCGGCCGAGCTCGGCGGTGGCAGCCACCCGAAGACCCGTGTGGGGACCGCCCGTGGCGTGCACGAGCTCCCACAATCGGTGTTGCGCGGCGGTCGGAATGCGGCCTAGATCATCTTCGAATGCGTCCGAGTTGAATTCGGGGATCGACATGATCTCCTCACGTGAGAGGCCGAACTGCACCCCCGCATCACGCACCAACCGCGCAAGATGCACCGAGACCGTATCTTGAATGACCGCGGGAGCACACGTAGCCGAAGGTTGCACCCCTGCGGTATTCGCTGCGCGCGGCGCGAACACCTGGTCCCGTGGCAGCCCTGCGGTGACACTGCGACTCCGCACGACGGAAGAGGAGTTCGGTGCCCATCCCGTGCTGCTGATCCGGCGTCCAGAAAGCTCTGCCGGACAAGGAAGAACGAGTTCTGCCCCCAGATCGAGGGTATCGGAGGTCACGAGACTTCCTTTCCTGCCACCCATGTCACGCCTCTCCGATCGGTAAGAATGGTTCAGGAAATTGGCTGCGATAGGTCGGACATGGTGGACGGTCGCACGAAAGCCCCGGCGACGGCGGCGGTATCGGCTCGAGGGCGTTGCCCACTCGGGATCACCGGAAAGCACGCAGCGAGATCTTTCGATGCGCGAGTGACCACAGTCAGGTCGTAGTCGCTGGCGCGACGGCCGATTTCGGCGACCGACAGCTCGGCAATGTGCAGATCTCCGCCCACGGCAAAGAATTTGGCCATCCCGTGGTTGAACGCCGTGCGCTGGTCCACGCCGAACGCCCGTCCACCTGCTGCTTCTGTGCCATGTCAAAACCCTAACGACGACCCACCAACCAGCGCTTCTCGATTTCTGACCGGTCCACCCCTGGTCATCCAGCGCTGA
Source organism: Nocardia sp. NBC_01327 (assembly GCF_035958815.1). Classification (NCBI taxonomy): domain Bacteria; kingdom Bacillati; phylum Actinomycetota; class Actinomycetes; order Mycobacteriales; family Nocardiaceae; genus Nocardia; species Nocardia sp. NBC_01327. The sequence continues at coordinate 84,906 of NZ_CP108384.1, forward strand.
CCAGGAACTCACGCAGCCCCGCCGCGGGATTCACCCCGATCCGCGAGAACATATAACCGACGATCGCCGTCCCGAGTCCGGGGTGAGAGTTGCCTCCCGAGCAGATCACACAGCCCGAAGTTCACCGCCCGCGGTGTAGGTGGCGGGATCTGAATCCGGCGCCGCGTAGGGTGATCGGACCCGAGCTCGCTGGTATCGCGATGACCGGGTCCACCTCACCAGCATGCACTGAGACACCTGCGATCTCGACGTTCACCGCCACCGGTGCATGGTCGTCGGCGCTCCCTGCCGGGACGTCTTCACCACCAGCTATCGCCGCCGTCGAAGACGTCCCCGAGGACATCAGCGGCCAGAATCCCACCCCCGACCCCCAGCGCGATCTGCACTGCCCCGGAAAGGAAATCACTCCCACCGGACCGGCGATCATCAGCATCGCCCCGCTGCTGGTAGTCCAACACCTGCTGCCGCAGCTGAACATTCTCCTGCTGCAGCTGAGCGATAGCCTGATCCTGCCGGATCAGCATTTGCGCCATCGCAGCGATCGCGCCCGGATCGTGGGCGACCCGCTGCTGGACGAGAGCCTGCACCTGAGGGTCTCGCGGCCCCTGACGGTCGATCTTCTGAAACAGCCCATCGACAATCTGCTGTGCCTGCGAAGTATTCATCTCCGGTTCCTTCCCGTTCTTCACTGACCGCTCATCCGGCCCGAGTACACGGTCACACCAGCTGCTGACAACCCACCGACAGCCCGCTATTCCAGTCCCCGCAACAAGATTCAGGGAGCTTTCACCGCGGGAATCGGGGCAGCGTGACCTCGTGGACCTCATCACCCTCTTCTGGCCGGTCCACCCCAGGTCATCCGTCGCTGACCAGGAACTCACGCAGCAGCCCCGCGCGGGATTCACTGCAGGCGTCGAGCAGCCAGAGGGCCAGCGACAGACCGCACTAGCCCGCACCCAGCACCTACACCTGTGTCATATGTCCTGCCTTCCAACAGTTCTGGCCGTTACCGGGGAGCTATGCCGTCAGTGTCGGTGAATAGGTAGCCCGGGTGCATCGGTGGACGCGGCGACGACCTACGGATAGGTGGTACCGATGAATGTCTGCCGATCACACCCACGGGCATACTGGACAGTCGCTAGGCTCTCCGGTCATGCCGGGCAGACCTGATTTCTTCGACACTGATACACCGACGGTCGACGGCGAACTCGGCGGTCGTGATCGCGAGCTGGAGCGGATCACCACACTGCTGTCGGACTCGGCACGGATGGTCACCCTGGTCGGAGCCGGCGGCATCGGAAAGACCCGCCTCGCCGCCGCGGTGGCCCGCCGGATTCGCAAAGCCCGACGGATGCCGGTGCATTGGGTGCACCTGGCCCGGCTGGCCAAGGACTCGAGCGCCGCATCGATCGAGGACGCGATCCTGTCCGTGGTCAGCGACGGCGACTTCTCCAACCAGTCCGGGCAGCAGGCGCTGCTACACGCACTCGGCCGATCCGACGCAGTCGGGCGGGCCCTGCCCACTGTGCTGGTACTGGACAACTGCGAGCACGTCCTGGAAGGAGTCGGCCAGGTAATCGCCGAACTGCTCGAGTCGATCCCCGGGTTGCAGGTGCTGGCCACCAGTCGCACGGCGGTCGGATGGGTCGACGAGCACATCGTGCCCATCTCGCCGCTGCCGCGCCGCCAGGCGCTGGAGTTATTCCGGCAACGTGCGGAGCTGGCCGGTCGTCCCGTGCTGGACCGCGATCAGGCGTTGGTGGAATCGATCTGCAGGCATCTCGATAACAACCCGCTGCATATCCGGCTGGCCGCCGCGCGGCTGCGGTACCAGCCGCTACCGATGATCCTGCGCGAACTGGACGGCGCTCTGGAAGACCGCCGGTTGCGCTGGTCGCCGGGATTCCGGGTCGGCGGTGCCGAGCGCCATCGTGGTATCGACGCCGTCATCGGTTGGTCGTTCGAATTGTGCGAGGCAAAAGAACGCCTCTTGTTCGCGCGAATGTCGGTCTTCGCCACCGGGTACGACATCAATCCGGACGATATCGATCCCGACGACCTCGACAGAATCGCCGGGCCGGACGTCGGTGCCGACCTGGACGCGATCGAGGTGGTCTGCGCCGACACCGACCTGGGCGGGCTGGCGCGGCACGAGATCGAAGGATTGCTCGAGCAACTGGCCGATCGGTCCATGGTGTCCATTCATGTTGGCACGGACAGCGTTCGGTACTCGCTGCTCGAGAGCTTCCGGATGTTCGCCGATGCGCGACTGCGCGATCCCGACGACGGCGAATGGCTGCGGTTATCCGGGCGCCATCGCCGCTACTACCGCGATCAGATCATCGCGGTGAGCCAGCAGTGGGTCAGCGCGCGGGAGCAGGATCTTCTGGTTCGCGCCCGCGCGAGCTGGGACAACATCTTGTGGGCTATCGAGGGCAGTCTGTCCGACCCCGACGAAGCGGTGATCGGCCTGGAAATCGCCGCCGGGCTTATCGCCCTGCGCATTCCGTTTCTCCGTGGCTGCCTGCGGGAGTCGCGTGGCTTGGCCGAACGCAGCCTGACCGCCGCACAGCAACTGGGCCGGTGCCCGGTAGAACTGGAGGTATCGGCTCGCGCTCTGATCGGCTCGCTCAGCATGTGTCAGGGGCTGCCCGGCGAGGCCCAGAGCATGCTGAACGATTGTGTTGCCAGTTGCCTCGAACCGCAGGCGCGAACGACCTGGCGCGAAGACCCGGCAGTCGACATCGGGCTACCGGCACTTGTCGAATACCTCTGGGGCAGTGTGCTGATGCTGCTGGAGTGTGATCCGCAAGCCACGGTCGTGCTGGCGCGAGCGCGGGCCAAATTCGATGTGGCGGGCGATCCGGGCGGGATGGCCATGAGCGGGCTGTTCGAGGCTTTGGCAGCCGGTTTCCACGGGACCGCGCAACAGGCACTGGCAGTGACGCGCGGGCATCTCGATAGAATCACCTCGTCAGGGGCGCAGTGGGCGATCTCCTGGGCACAGTATGCGCGTGCGATCGCGGTGTCCGAGCACGGCGATCCGAATGAAGCTCTGGCCCTGTGTGATTTGGCGCTGGAATGGCAGATTCCCATGCGCGACCACTGGGGCGGAGTCTGGGGCCTGCATGTTCGGGCATGGATCCTCGGCCGCATGATCACCAACCACGGTTCGGACCAGGACGTGCCATCGGAGCGGATCGCGCAGTGGGCGTTGGAAATTGCCAGGCTCGAGGGTGACGCGACGGCGCTGCGCGAGCAGTTGTGTATCGACCTGAGCAACCTTCGGCCTGTCGCGAAGCGATCAGCCGATGCGGTCGATATCGCCAGGAATATACTGGGGCACAAGGCTTTCGAAGCGGCGGTGCACGAGGGTGAGACAGCACGGAAGACCTTATGGCTCGCTGCCGGCGATCGCTCCCTGGACAATCCCGCTGGGGACCGGGGGGCTGGTTCGAGCAACCGCGATGAGCGCTCGGCGCTGTGGGACGAACTCACGCTCAGCGAGCAAGAAGTAGCGGTGCTCGTCACCACGGGACTGACCAATACTGCGATAGCCGCCCGGCGTGGCACATCCCATCGGACCGTGGATTCCCAGGTCGCGTCCATCCTGCTCAAGCTGATGATCAACTCTCGCAAGGACATTCTCCCCCTGCTTCCCCCCACGCACCGAGATCGGCCCGGCAAAGCCGCGGTCGGCCCGACGCGATGACCGGCATACCTACCCGACGAACCTAGGTGCACCGAATCCCACCAGCACCGTTGGAGTCTCGGAGACTGTGCGTTCCCATTCGGCGTTCGGTGCAGGAACCGGCCGCCACTCAGCGGGCCTCAAGCGCGAGCCAGGGCCCGGAATCCCGGCGACATCGGGATGTGCGGCAGACCTGGGCGCAGCACCACGCCCGCGTCGGTGGTGTCGACGTTCGCCTGCGGGTAGACGACCAGTACTCGCCTGAGCGATTCGGTGAAGTCCCGACGGAACTGGTGGCGACGACGACGGTCGGAGGAGTCTGCGGCCGAACCGAATTGAACCATCAGCGACTCCCACGGGACCGTGGTCTCTCGCTTCACCGAGAACATGCGGTAGGTGAGCCAGGCATAGATATCCAGACGCAACGCCGATCCGCCGAGCGCCTTGATCGCGTTCATATCCAAGGGCACCGGGTGCGCGGTCACCTCGCGGAAGAACTCATCACTCAGCAGCACAGTCGAGGTGAAAAGTGAGGGATGCCCATCTTCCGGCTCGCTACCGCACCAAATGTTGTACGCACTGGCGACCGACAATTTCGCGCCGATCCGGCGGTTCGCGTCACCCTTGTACTCGATGGTCAAGCTGGCATTGAACAGACGGTGTGACTGGTTGCGCATCCGCGTGAGCGACCCGTTCTTCCCACCGGTCGCCGTCAAACCCATCGAGCCCATGAAGTCGTTCAGACTGTCGCCGAGCACGATCTCCTTCGACCCGGTGCGCACGGCCTCGGTCGAGAGAAAAGTCAGGATCAGTCGTGGCATCGTCCCGAACGGATAGCCGATCGAACTGGTCTTATTGTTGTGATCGGTGGTCATGCCCGGCTGGACCGTCAGCGACAGGTCACCATTGCGACGACCCCAGGCCGGGACATCACCGGGATCCCGGTACGGCAGCGACGTCTGCGTGAAAACGCGTGCCAGGTAGCCGACTTCCTGCTCGCCGTCCCAGACTTCGGCGGCAGCGCGGACGATATCCAGCGGACTGCGTTTCGGTGGCACTCCCCCAGCATCGCATGTACGCCACGGACTTCCCTCAGTTGGGAATACCCGGTCCCGGCGCTACGCATATCCTGCAGACACGCACGCATATCTTGCGGACACGTGGCGGCCGGGCACTGAGACCGACTTCCCGAAACCGGTGTGACCAGCGCGATTACCCCCGCCGTCGAGACTGGTCGCGCGCATATCTTGCGGACGTCCGCCGGTCAGCCCCTTCTCCCCCACCCGCAAGTTCGGGGATCAGCGTCCGCGAAACGAGTCGTTGCAGCTGGTGAGGGCACCAAACACCGTGCCCAGTCCACCGATCGGAACCGGCCGAGCATCCGCATACCTTGCGGACATTTCGAATATCCGCAGCTCAGGCCACGCATACCTTGCGGACATCGGTGGAACGCCGCCCGTATCTCGCGGACCGACACCTCTCACCACCGACACACGCCGCGCCGTCGCCGCACGCATATCTTGCGGACACCCCACGCATATCTTGCGGACATCAGAGCCGAAGTCACGCATATCTTGCGGACAGTGGATAACTCGCGTCGGCAAGATATGCGCACCGAGTACCTCTGCACCGCAGCCAGATCCGGCCGTCATCGCAGATCAAGATATGAATCTCACCGCGACACGCTCAGCGTATGTAAGCAGAAACGCCGAGCTGATGCGCATATCTCGCGGACGGTGAAGGTCGTGAGTTATCCACGCATATCTTGCGGACATCATGAACGAGACCTGTGGATAACTAGGGCGTCGAGGGACGTTGTCCACGCATATCTTGCGGACACGGGCACCGGCGTTTTCCCAGGACGGCACGCATATCTTGCGGACACCCCACGCATATCTTGCGGACACCGATCCCCTATTTCCCCAGGTCATGCAGACAAAATCCGGCCCTCATGTAGTTCTTCTCCTAGAAAAGAATCCTGTAGTAAGCTCAGCGTGGCTGTGGATAGAGACCCCCGACCCAGCCGTTCCCCCAATGCCGCAGTACCCCCCGGTCAACGCTGAGATTTGCTCAGCTCGGCCGTGGTCCACCACCGTCCTGAGCTGCTGACACCGCGATCAGACCACGTCAGCCGGCGTCCGGTTTCTCAGCGAGCCAATTTCGAAGAACTCGGTGCGCAGTCATGTCGACACCACGACCGATGCCTCCGAAAGATGACCGTCCACGGCATCGAAATAGGTTGCGCGACAGTGGTGCTGATGCCGTGATCGGGAGCGTTGGGTCCCAGCCAGCATCCAAGCCCGCGCTGCCATCGCGTCCGTGTGCCCGGAAGCGATGGCGGCCACCACTTTGTTCGGCTGAGGAGGCGGGTGAGGCGATGACACCCGGAGCGCAAGGCGACTCCAGCTTCGGACTGGGCACCGACGGCCCACTGATGATCACGGTCGGTGTCGACAGGTCGGAGTCCTCATGGCGGGCAGCCGCTTACGCGGCAGGTCCCGCGCGGCGACAGCATGCCTGTGACGTCCCCGAATACCGTCTCGTGAGCTCGGTCGCCATGCGGCTCGTAAGATCTGGGCGCTGGCGGTGACCGTCGTGCCGTAGCGAATTGCGGATATTGCTGGACAGATTCGCGGACAAAGGGAATTACGGGTGTGACGGAACTTCGCAACGAGACGCATGAACGGGCCAGCTGGGCGGAGTTGTTCTTCGACCTGGTGCTGGTGTTCGCAGTGACCCAGGCCGCGCATATGCCGGTGGCGGAACAGAGTTGGGCTGCTGTGGGCCAGACGATGCTATTGCTGGCGATCATGTGGTGGTCGTGGGTGGGGACCACGCTGGCAGTGCACGGGATCGAGGATTCGGACAGGCAGCGGATCTTCTTGTTCGCGTGCGGTTTGTGCGTGTTCGTCATCGCGATCAGCGCACCCCACGCGTTCACCGGGTACGGCCCGCCGTTGGTACTCGCCGTGGCGCATCTGGTGTTACGGCTGCTGCTGTGGGATGCGATGCGGCGCAAGGAGGCGTTCGGGCGAGCGGGGGCTCAGGGCAATTGGTTCAACCCGTACACCGTGACACTGATGAGCGCCCTGCTGCTGGTAGCTGCTGCGGTGGTGCCCGCGGGCGGAATTCGCAACGGGCTCTGGATCATTGCGGTCTTACTGGCCTTCGGCGGTCCGGCTCTGCTTGCGCGGCGGCTCGGGACCGTCCAATTCGGGGCGACGCACCTGCCCGAGCGGTTCGCCACCTTCGTCATCATCGCGCTCGGGGAGATGGTGGCATCTGTGGGCTCCCAGGCGGCGGAGGCCCATCTCGGTGTGGTGTCCTGGGGCAGCGTGGTGTTGACCTTCGTCCTCGGCGGCGGGCTGTGGTGGCTGTACTTCGCGTACGGGTTTTCGGCCGTGGAGCATTCGCTGCGCACCAATCAGGTGCGTGGCACCGTGGTGCGAGATGTGCTGAGCTACGGGCACTTGCTGCTGGTGATCGGCCTGGTCCTGGTTGCGGTGGGTGCGCGCACCATGGTCGAGGAGCCGACGGCGATTCCGCACGGGGCCACCGGATACCTGCTGCCGATGGGTGCCGCACTCTACGTATCGGCATTCTGCTTTACCCGCTGGCGGATGTTCGGCGCGGCCACAGTGGGCCGGGCCACTGTCGCAACGGTATTCGCCGCCTTGGCCGTCGCCGCACCGCTGCTGCCCGAGATCGCGATGCTGTCCATCGTGACCGTGATTCTCCTCGCGCTCAATGGCTACGAGCACTGGACGGTATCGACAGGACGGCCGCTACTACTGCTCCGCCGACCGGCGGTCTAGATGAAGTCCGGGCTGGTGCTGCGAGCCCGGATCATCGTGCCGGCCGCTGACGGGGTGGCACACACGGAGATCGCGCGGCGGTACGCGATCTCGCGACAGACGCTGTCGGCGACGGCGAGTCATGGACACCGCCACGAATCAACGACCGTCAGTTTGATCTGTTCGCCGACAGCGAGTTGGACGAACGCACCGCAGTTCGATGAGTTGATTCACGATCTGCGCGCACGCTGACTCAATATCGGTCAATACCCGCCAGCTGTGTCACCTTCTCCGCCAATTCTGGAACACATTCCTTTCATTCATGTACTGTTCCGTTCGCCGGTATTACTCGATCGGCCCTTGCATACTTAGAACAGGAAACGCTATGGCTCGCAACACTATTCGGAACATCGCCTCGATCGGCCTCGCGGCCATATCGATCGGTTTGGCAGGGGCCGGGACTGCTGCGGCAGCACCCGTCTTGTCCGAAAGCCCGTCGGCCGGCACAGTGGCCGGCAGTACCGGCACGGGCTCGGCGACCGGGTCTGCCAGCGCGTTGGGGTGCTTCCTGGATAACTTCCTGTACGACACCGAGCCCCCGGCCCTGTACGCACAGTGTCACGCGACGGCCTGATCTCTGGCGTCAAGGAAGACCCGGGGCCGGGACCTTCGGACGACTGCCGTTTCTCGGCAAAGGAGGCTCGAAACTATCCGGCATTCGGCATCACAGTGAGTTGGCTAGACATTCCCAAGGGCGGTCGTCAACGGCCGCAAGAGTACTCGCAACTACCGCTTGATTTCGATCCGGCGGCCGCCACCTATGCCGCATGGCCTGTTCGATCGGTGTGGTGCGCAGCGTAACAGTACTTTGAACGCATCAACTCTTGATTCCACCAAGAGTTGATGCTATCAATTTCCGTGCACAATTTTAGCTCAGAGAACGAGTTCTTCCGAGAATTCGGCATGACCGCAATGAAATTGCAGACCGCATTTGCCGACCACGTGGGGATGAGCACGCTGCGGCTGCGACTACTGATGCTGCTGCGGTGGCAAGGCGAGTCCAGCCACAGCGATCTTCGGCAGGCGCTCGGCACCGACACCGCGAGCATTACACGGCTGGTCAAGCAATTCGAGGCCGATGGACTGCTCGTCCGGCGCATGGACCCAGACAACAACCGTTACACCCTGACCGCACTGGCTCCCGCCGGCGAACTGTTCGCCGACGAGCTCGACCGGGCCCAGCAGGACTATCAGCGCCGACTGCTGTACGGCATCGGTATCGAGCAGCAGCAGAGCATCCTCGACGTATTCCGCCGCGTCCACGTAAACATTGTCGTCGCGAAAGAGCAACCCTGACCGCGGATCCGCGGGCCACTGCCCAGCGCATGTACAACGCCTTCAGCACCCGCCCTTCAATGAGAACGGCGAATAGCCGAGAGGCACCGACGCCCACATTCTGCAAAAAATCGTGATGTAGTCCGCGGCGAGATCCACGAATTCCACTGCTGGCGAACCGAATACGCGGAGGGCTTCGATACGAGTGAACCCACCCTCAAACCGGGCCGAACCATCTCGAGCCGCCGCAACCCTGCCTTGCGCGCTGCCCCAATGGCCGCTTCGGTCCTGGCACACCGAGTTCCCCGTGGCGGGCTGCGGTCAGGCGATGGCCCCTGACCAGGAACTCACCATTGGCGCCCAAGTACAGTTGCCGCCGTCAGTAAGTAGGCGACTGCTTGCCGATTACCCAGTCAATGCCCCGGACCCTTCGCACGAGGATCTGGGGCATTGCCTTCTCGCGGGAGCCTTGTGCAGCCCATACGCCCCGAGGGTGCGCGAGCAGCTCTGTCATAACCCGGCCCACACTCAGTCGAATTCTGAGTGCTGAGAACGAGCCGCAACCACCAGTGGGAACAGCTGCCAGTTCGGGCGTGACGTCATAATTACATGTGATCTCAGCGTTTCCGGAAGAAATGGCCGCTCTCTATCCCGATATCAAGCGGGCTGGGAATCTTCGGGAGGCGATGCAATGCGCGTTGAACGACAGCGGAACCGACCTGGTCGCGGCAGTTCACCCGGCTCCAGAATGGCGTTCGACAGCCACCGTCGTTGAGAGCGCAACCAGAACCTCGGACACTCATCTGGCCCGGCGACAGCGGCTCTTCAATATCGAATTCTCGGAACGCGGAGTCTGCATGGCCTCCGGCAGCACGACCGAGTTGGCGACGTGCGTGGGCCCGGTCGTCGCCTGGCAGGCGGGTGCTGACCTCGAACAACTCTGCGCTGCCGCACCATTCATACGTCCCACAGCACTTGGTCTGGCCTTCGAGCAAGGCACTGCTGTGGAGTTCATCTGGAACCAGTTCCTCGAATCCGAGTATCACGACCCCGCCCTGCTCGAGGCGGCCTACGCACAGCCCGCACTCCGAGCACTCCGCCCGTACACCTCCATGAATGCCCTGCACTTCAGCCGCAGCACTCGTTTCCCATTCACCACCGATTTGCCCTTCGTGATTCCCAGGGACGAGGGCGGATACAGGGTCGTCTGGCAGATCGAGTCATCCTCGATGGATTCCTGGTGGTTAGACCTACAGCGAGTCGATCGGGATTTCGTCAACGCAGAAACGGTCGCCGATGCCATCGCCGTTGTGCTGGAACACCTTCCCGACGGTTGCGGACCCGCCATCGACGGAACAGCACGAGACCTCGACAAGCCCAACGCCATATCAGGTGAAACCCACGTCCCCGCTGACCACGACGTCAGCAAACAGGCTGAGCCCGTTCGGGAGTGAGCAGGGGGTCCGGCTGCCGAAGCCTCTTCCTCGTCAGCTGGGTCGTCCGGAAGATGTTGTCCTCGTGATCCCTCACAGGGATTGTTCCCAGCAACCAGACCGGCGATGACTTCATCAGTTCATAGCCGCTGCACATCCGAACCGGCCCCGCCGCTACAGGCAATCACAACGCGAAGGCAGCTTCGACAACCAGTTGACCGCGAAGAAACCCCCTGGTTGTCGGCACCGTTCCCACCGATCGGGGCCCCCGCGGAGGGCACCGTTGAACTGCCCAGTGCTGGCAACCGAGCGCTCGAAACAGCGAAACAGTCTGGATACCATCCTCGAGTGGCTGCCCTAGGAGAAGAACCTGCTATCTCCGAGGCGGTGGCTAAAGTAGGCCGGGAAATCGCGGGCGAACTCAGCTCACTCTTGGACAGGGCGGCGGACAGTAACAGAAAATTCGCCAGTGCAGTAACCCGCAAGCTGCGGGCCGAGCTGGATGCGAGATTCGCGCCGGCAATCGACTTCTCGAAAAGGATCGATGAATTCCATCGCGGGGCGGTCGAGGAGTTGCGATCCTCAATCCTTCATCAACTCGATGGAGTAGCAACGGAACTCGGAGAAGATCCGATGGAATTCCGCAATGAACTCGTCACGCGTATGAAACCGCTCGTGATCGGCAAACCTATTGCGACGCGGGTGCGCCCAGAAACATTATTAAAAATATTACACGATGGTCGCTACAAGACGAATTTCGAGGTCAGCGAACACGGCGGAGGAGCCGACCTTACCAAACGGGCCAAATACGAGCATCTGTGGTTCGGCTGTGACCCAACCACCTTCCCGCCCGAAATGCGTCGCGTGTACGGCTACGTGCGAGTGAGCGGGGAATATCCGGCGGCGACCGGTCCGTACGGCATCGGAGGGTGGATGAGGACGGGCCCGGCTCCTGGGAGGTTGCGATCGGCGACAGCGATTTGCTCAGCGCCTACGGCGAGTGGGAGGTGGTCTGGAAGCCAGAAGTTGCGCAGGAGTCCACGTTCACCATAGGAGACAGCTGGAACGGGCGAGCCTGGGTCTTCCCTTCACGGATTCAGGACCCGCGTCCCGAATCCTTCGGTATTATTCCACATTTGGATTCCCGGCTCGGCCGGCTTTTGCCCGGCGAATTCAAACTTACTCCAACGAACTGGGACTATCCGCTCAGAATGCTAGACAGGTTATATCATTTGCCCTCGTTCACCGCAATGGAATTCATAGAAGCTCAGATTCCAGGTCCGCGGACAGTAGCCCATATGGACCTGGTCAAAGCCCCTGTCGAACCGACAACTAAACTCGATCGCGAAATCTGTCACGAGCTCGATGGCGCCGACGTTCCCTGGAAGGTGCTCAATAACGAAACCATCGCGCGTACCGGTAGCCGGGAAGAGCGGGCCGTCGCCCGGGAAAGGATAAGCGAGCAGATCCGTTGGATTGACAACAGACTCGTGAACCACATGCGCAGAACCGGTGAAGGCCCCGGAAATCCAAGAGTTGATGCGGCCTACCAGCAACGACAGATTCTCGATCGGGAGCTTCACATGCTGAAAATCCGCCGACTGGCATAGGCAGTCGAGTCTGCTCCGTACGAACCGTGGTGGGCTGGCAAGCATGTCAAGGGGCGGAATGTAGCGGCCATGTCGCGCACGCTGGGAACAGCTCGGCGCGGCCTATGCCCCGAGCAATACCGGAGTGCCATGGCCCAACGACCCGACTTGAACCTGCGACACCGAGACCGGTCGCCGGTCAGTCGAGGGATCCCGCTTGTCGCGTAGCGGGCATGCGGCGAGCTTCAGCGGTCAGCAGGTGCAGCTGTTGGGCCAAGTAGTCGGCCTCGGCAGGGGTGAGCTGTAGCCAGGACCGTTCCCCTACATGCAGCTCGATGGCGTAAGACACAGGTTCGCCGTCGACACTGTCGGTCCGCTCCAGCGAGGTCGTGAGCGGCCACAGACCGAATATGCTCAATGGCTGATTCGATTTCAACCCCGTGTGGACCTCGAACCCGTCGGCCGCGCGAGGCCCGGAATCAAGGTGATCGAAGTGCTCCACGCACCAGGAAGGGCATTGCCGTTTCTGGTTGGCCGGGGCATCGCTCACAACGGTGAGCATAAGCACACAACACCATAATCAACAGGAATCGACGAGACCGGCCCCAGCAGCCCAGTCCGATGTGCGTGTTCGGAGAAACCGGTCCTGCTGAACGTTTGACACAAAGCGGAATGTCCACGAGCACCTCCCGAACTCGTGGGAACGAGCTGCGGCACCTGGTCGACTCCCCCGGCTCGTCGGGCTCGGAATGATCATCCGGAAGATCACCGGCCAACCCCCTGTAGGCGGTGGCGCTAATGCTCGCATGGCGAGCAGTGAGGGAGTTTGGTCATGGAAATACCCGTCAACGAGAAGCTCTGCGCCCGTGACGAATTCATGGGAAGCGAGCCGTGTGACACTCAGTGGGCGGACGCGCCTATGTCTGCGGCGGGTTGATCGGAGCGTTCGGGAATCACTGCCCGGATGTGTCCGCGCCGCCCTCTGAATCATCGAGCGGGTTTTCCGGGAGCATGTAGAAGCGCACAGCCATGGTCCGGGCGCCCGGCGGCGCGTCTTCGACGGGGCGCAGGTATTTGCGGAGCAGGGCCTGATAGTCCTCGGCGAACTGGCGAACCTCCTCCTTGGTCAGGTGCGCGCGGAATCGATCACCGTCGCACCATCCGTCGGCGGTGTCGTATTCGGCGACGAACCGTAGATAGAGCTCGATGTCACGGCTGACACGCAGGTTCAACAACTCGTCGGCGGCGGCGAGCTCCTCGGGGGTCATCTGGGAACGCGGCGGGTTGCGGAACACCACATTGCAGGCGCGCCACCACCGGGAACGACCGTCGGAACGTTCGGCGTCCTCCTCGATGAGGTGCTGTTCGGCGAGTTTGCGCAAGTGATAGCTGGTGGTTCCGGTGCTCTCGCCCAGTGCCCGAGCCAGCGAGGTCGAGTTGGCCGGCCCGTGTTCGCCCAGGTGGGACAGGATGCGGCGGCGAACGGGGTTGCTCCAGGTCTGGTAGAGGTCGATCCGCTCGGCCGGGCTGTTGCCGATGCGTCGTTGGCCGGAGTCGGACATATGCCGAGCAGCGGACCGAATGCCGGTAAAGCGTGCTTCGGTATCGGTCTCATGCAGGTTCCGCTTCCCGACGGCACGCTCGTCTGGGGCAAGACCGGCCAGGACATGGGCTACTACAGCGGCGTATTCGCCACCCGTGATCTGCGGCGAATCCTGGTGTTCTCGGTCGGTGTCACCGACATTCGCAGCGAAGCCGCATTAACCGTCGAACAGCGTCTGGCGGCAGCCATAACTCAGCCGTAGGACGCCAAGGAACTCTCGGGAGCAGGTAGCGCCTGGGCGCGGCCATCGGAAACGGATCGGACGAACCCCAGAGCTCCGGTCCCGGCCTGCGGGTTGAGCAGGTGGACGACGGGGCAGCGGCCGAAGCCCAGAATGCGGCGCCGGTTGAGAATGCCGGGTGTGGCGCAGTAGACGATCATGCGCTGGCCGGTATCGGAGACGTGCAGGATCTGGCATTCGAATTCGACACGGCCGAGGGCGGGTAGTTGAGGCGGACGTTGATGTCGTGGTAGTCAAACCGCCTGAGACGCGACATGGGCGCTTATGCCAGATGCGGTGCCAGGATCGCTACACCCGCTCGTACAGCGTCCCAGTCGGTGTCCTCAACCTGTCGCGCCAAAGCCTGTGGCAACCACAGGCGCCGCTTGGCCTGTTCGCGGGTCAGGCCCTCAACATCGAGCACGATGCCGGGTGCAGCGCCGGTAACAACCAGCCGGTCCACACGCTCCTGCATAGCCTGCAACAGCCGATGATCGAAATCGGTGACAGCGGCGATGAATTCGCTTGTTTCGACCGACGCTCGGCCCGATAGTGGTGCGGCGAAAGCGATCTGGTCGTCGGGACCGGAAGCGAACTGCCACGCCACGCTCACACGGTCGTCAGGATCGACAGTGCGCCACCACCGGAATGCCCCACCGGCCCGCAGATACGCGGTGTCGAAGCAACGCAGGCGCCGCCCTTCGTAGGCGGGATCGATCGCCGGGTTGTCTAAGACATCCGGATCGCTGATGTCGGCCCAACCTTCTCCACCACCGGCGAAGAACTCCGCCAGATCACCCGGCACGGGCTCGAGAACCTGGGGCAGGACCCCCAACATGTCCTCCCACAGCCGCACTACGTAGTAGTCCGCCCACCGCGGCACGGTCGGGTCCTCGCCTAGCAATGCCTGGGTTTGCTCGGTATATCGGAGCAGCTCGATGCCCGCGACTTCCAGGCCGTACCACCCCTGAGTGAGCCCGAACCAGTGCAATGTTCGGTGCTCGCCCCACGGAACGACCTCGTCGATGGGCGCCAGCTCGAACGGGATCCGCATCATGTCTCGATTCAACCGATCGATCCGCATCCTGTCGACCGAGTATCAGGTCGTGCACGGCAGCGGTGGCTCATCCTTCGCCGCGAGCATCGGGATCGCGGCGGGCGGTGGATGCCGCCGAGGTCGGGTGGGTGGAAGGTCTAGTGAACTCGACGAGACTCCGCTGTCCTATCAGATCAGCGCTGCCGGCTACGTGTTCGCGGGGCCGGCCGGGTGAGATCGAAGCGCTCGCTCGGGCTGTGGCCACCGATCCACACCCTGAGTTTGTTGCTGCGGGATGCGATTTCCAGGTTGTAGCCGCGTGGACGATCCTGTCCGAAGGCAACTTGCACCCAGCATCACGCCACTCCGGACACGACGATGCCGCCGGACGAAGGGGGGTAAGCCCGGCGGCATCCGCATCAACGACACGCAAGCGCACCGAGTTGCCGGGCCGAGACGATCGGAGGGGAGATCATTCGACCCACCCAAAACCTACGGGCAGACCCTTCATTGCGTGAAACACATTGCCTCCCAACCATGGAAACCCATCCTTGCAAGTCGATGTACTCCCGCGGAGAACCCGGCACCGTCGGCCACACATCACCCAGATGTCGATTGACACCGGAGACAAGCCCAGACCAGGGAACCGATCGTCGATCTGGGCCTGTAGCCAACGAATCCGGCACCGGAGCCAGCGTGCGAGCCCATCAGCGGATCCTCCTAGGCCTTGCCGATCACCCGGCATGTAGTTGCTGCAAATGATTCGGATGTTCGTGCCGCCCGCCGAGCACGCAATCTGAACTGACGATCCAGCGCAGCTACTGCGCTAACGGCATCTTCCAGCAATCCGCATTGCTGGCTGTAGCCAGGTCCGCAGTCACCATCGCTTGGGCCACAGTGCCTTTCGGGAACGGCGGCGTGAGAACGAAATAGGCCACATACTGATCATCCTGCTCACCCGGAGGCACATGACATTTCGAGCGTTGATCCGCCGGTTCGCAGTCGCCACGGCCATCGGTTCCGTGTGCGACGAAAACTCCGCCGATTTCAGCGCACGAGAGGCCCGCCGGCGCCGGCGCCCCCGGGCCGAGTGGATCGGTGACCGCGCCGTCATCCTCGGCAGACTGCCCTGCCGGTGCGCTGCTCGATGAGTTGTGCGAGCCGCAGCTCGAGAACACTGCGAATATCACGACGACAAATACGACAAGGCCGAGCAACCCAGCGACCGGGCGAGGCTTTTTCTTCTCGGACAACGGATTCCCCCTGAGATGTGGCTGATATCGGTTCAATCCCGACCGGGGCTCATGGTTCACTATCGACTTCGCGGCACGCTATAAGTCGGCACAATTCGTCACATATCAAGGCCCCCAACCGATCTGCATCGATTGGCGGGCGTATGCGTGTCTATGGACTGCTATTCGGTCTCGCCGAAGCTGAGTCTGCGACGTCTCTATCCGTGGAGCACTCATCCCCGGCGTGGGCGGGGCGAGCTCGGACCGGCTGGCGGACAACCGCACACAGGAAATCGACCGACACGCGCATCGCCCATTCGGCCATCTCATCGACGAACCGCGAGTTGTCCGCAGAGCCGCAGGTCAAAAGCAGTCGGTGGTCAGGAGGCGGTAGAAGAATGTCTCGTTCGCCAAAGGCGCTGGTCCCCCGGGGAATCCGTCCAGCCAGTGAGAGAAGTTCAGCGGTGTGGCAGGCGGCATCACCGTGAAGCCCTGCCGACCGTAGAAGTCGGCCAATCCCTGGTCGCTGGTGAGGAATTGGCCATACAGGATCTGCACCCCGCCGCGGTACGCGGAGAAAGTCGCGGCGTGCACCAGGGCGCGGCCGAGGCCGCGCCGGCGGCGGTCGTCGTCGATGGCCACCAGATGCAGTTTGGATGTGAACAGCAGGGCCTGCATGACGGCCGTGGTGCTGAGATCGTGCGCTTCGCCGAGGTCGGAGATGAACTGCGCGGCCGGCCCGACGAGTGCGCCACCGACGATCTGTCCGTCCAGCGTGGCGACCAGCGCGTCGGTACGCGCCCAGACCACAGCATCGACGTCACCACCGGTCACCGCGGCCGCCATCAGCCGATAGCTACTGTCGGGATCGCGCAGACCTTCACCCAGGAATCCGTCGGCATGGGCACGAACCAGGTTCGCCGCCACCTTCGGTCCCCCCGCGCCCGCCATCGACGTCCAGCGCTCGAACCCGCTCAGTTCCTCCGAGGTTCGGGCAGGGCGTATCCGGTACGGTCCGACGGCGATCTCCTTCGCCGCGGCCGGTGCTGATACGCGACGCAGGGACCCGCGGCGAGCAGTGTCGGACTTCTTCGGCTTGCGCCCCTGGATTTCGGCACCTCGCGCCCCCTGCCATGCACGAACTATCCCAGTGAACATTACCGTCTCTCCACGGAAAGTGTTGTGGGGTGGCATATTTCGTGGGACTATCGATTGGATCGCACCTCTGTGCAGGCCGGCTGCGCGGTCCTCTCCGCGACCGGCGACAACGGGGTTGATTCACCTTGAAGCACATGTCATGCGGCAGGTCGAAAGCGGCGGAGTGATCTGTCCGCATCATTGTCCCCTCCGAACCAGCGCACCGCAGCCACGCTGGAACACCGGGCGGTTCTCATTGCCAGGCATACGTCCTTACCGCCCGGGCACACGGTAGGGAATGCTCACACCGTGTGAGTGAAAGGTGGGGCGAGGCGATGTCGGCAGTCGCCCGACAACTCAAGTCGGCGCTGGGCAAAGGCGCCGCCGGCGGGTCGGGCGAGCTCAAAGAGATCGGCGGCGGCGTGCGCTCGTCGGCGGCGGGCAAATCCGCCATCGACGCGGAGAGTCGGCGACAATTCGAAAAAGAGCTGTTCGATCCGGCCGGGGATCACAGGAATCTCGTCTATGAGGTACAGGGCTATGTGCCGGTGTTACGGACGTACGGTTCCTATGACGGAGAGGTCTTTCAACCGTTGCCTTCCGGGCTGGGCCCGGACGCCGACCGGCTTATCGAACTGTCACCGTTGTTGTCGCGCAGGCTGACCCAGGTGCAGCACGACAACTGGATGGTCGGCAGAGCCGCGCCGGGGAGCGTCTCTCGCGTCGATCACGCCGCGAAAAAGATTCTGATCGACCCGACACTCGACGATCCCGTGGCCGTCGGCGACCTGGCCCATTGGATCTCGCACGTGAACCGCCCCAACCAGCATTTCTGGGGTACCACCCGGGGTAAGTACGACACCACGGCCGAGGAGTGGGCGAACAACATGTTTGAAGGTCATCTGATCGGAGAAGTGCACGCCTGCCTCGAGCGCTGCGAGGCTCGTGCGGAGACATTGTCCGCAGGCGGTCCCGATATCGGGACCGATCACCACCTCATCCAGAGCGAATTCGAGGCCTGTATCAGACGCGGCACCCCCTTCCAAGACACCAGCCTGATGCTGAGCGAAACCCTGGAATACCAGTCCGAGTACTACCCGCATGCCGTGGCCAGACCCGGAGTGCAGTACGGCGACGCGCTGTGGGATTTCTACTCTTCGGTCGCGCAGAACAGCACCGAACGCAGGGCACCAACCAGGAATGGGCTTCCCATGACTGGAGACACCGGGACGCCGTACTGGTCCTAAAGTGAATGCACGATCAGGCGCCGATTTGGCTTCTGCGCAGGAGACGGTATGGCCAATGAGCTGCAGGTGGACGACGATGCTGCGCGGGTGTTGGCATCGGATCTGGCGGGCATCGCGGCCGACGCCGCACAGACATTGCAACGACTTCAGTTGTTCCTGACGAAGCAGGGGACTGACTTCGGCGCTGACACCACCGGTCGTGCGTTCGGGCAGTCCTATATTCCCTCTGAACAAACGGGTTTGGTCAATTTTCGCGATACAGTTCAAAGCCTGGCCGGGGAAGCACAGAATATCTCCTCATATCTGAACTCGGTCACACTTGCCGACCGCGAAACCATTCCTACTCTTCAGGGAGCTGGCTCGGCATCGGATGGCAATGCGGCACCGCAACAGGCTCCGTCGACAGCCGTGAGGCCTCAACAGAGCCCGGTCGAATCTCCGGTGAGCCCGCAGTTGCCGGTAGCTGAGCGCACATCAGCTAGTGCCGGCGAAAAACCAACAGCAAGTGGACAACCCGCTGTATCCCAAATCCCCCCGAGTGGTTCCGCGAACGCGCCCGGTTCGACGAACGTGCCTGACTCGGGCAGCACACCTGCCGCCCAGAAGTCGGCCCCGCTGACCGACACACCCGCGGCCTCGAACTCGGTGCCGTTCACCGTCGGACAAACGGCTCCGAAAGCGTTGTTGCCCAACGGTCCAAGCCGGTCGCCCGCCGCGACTGCTGCCGCCACACCATTGTCTGGGCCTTCGGTGACATCGTTCGCCGGCTCGGGACAGAAGGGGGCTTTGCCGTCGGATGCCACACCGGTATCGGCCATTGGGCGAGGCGCTGCTGCGGCGGGGGAGGAGGCAGCAGCCGCAAGCGGGGCTTCTGCGACCTCGCCTGCACAACGCCCCTCAGTGTCCGCACCGCGAACGAGCAGTGCACCGCCCTCGCGATCGCCGGAACAGCCGGTTCAACCAGCTACGGCCAAGAAATCCGATCCCATGAGGGCTCAACCTGAAGGTGCCGTCAGTGCGGCTAACAGTCCGCCGATCGGCGGACTGTTAGCCGCGCACTATGGTGTGTTTGTCGCATGGCTCGTATTGAAATCGGCGGCTGTACGACAGCCCGATGCGATTGTCGACACCAGGCATGCCGCTGCTGAGTTGAGCGATCCGGTCCTCGGATCGGATGCGCAGCAAGTGTATTCGACCGTCGCCCGAGTACTGGGTGATCTTCTGGGCGGCAAGTGACAAATACGCCACCCCCAATTCCTCTCGACTGTCCCGAGCCTGTGGTGAACCTGCTCGGCGGTCATTGGCCCCAAACCAACGAACATGATCTGCGCCTGCGGGCGAAAGCGTGCCGAGAGGCGGCAGCAGAACTGCGCGCGCAGGGAAATCGTCATGAGGCGTGCGTCGAGCGAATCTCAGACGTGATGACAGGCGCCGGCGCGGATGCCCTCTACAAGAACGGCGAACTGAACACACAGAACACCATTACAGTCGCTGACTACCTCGAGAGTTTGGCCGCGGAAGCCGAGAAAACGGCCGACTCTGTGGAACACGCCCGAGATATCGTCGAGTTCTCCATGGTCACTCTTGCCGGCCAACTGATCTTGGACGGAATACTCCTCACCGCAGGGGGTTGCGCCAAGGCTGTTGCTGATGAAGCCGCAGCGGAAGCGGCCGTCCGGGCGGCAACAGAGTTCGCGGAGAGAGAAGTCGCCGAGCATGCGGCGGAGGGCGCCGCGGAACGCGGAATTCTGGGCAAGATCATCAAGATGGGTGCGATCGGCAGCGTATGGGGTGTTCTCCCAACGGTGTTCGCAGATACCAAAGAGTCCATCGAGGGACACGGCGGCTTCAATTTGGAGGAGATCGCTGCTGACGCAGCGGGAGGCTTCGCGGGCGGTGTCGCCGGTGCGTATTTCGGCGCAGGGATGGCGAAAAGTCTCGGACACTTCGTCACAGACCGGAGCAGCGGATGGAGCCGGGTCATCGCGCAGGTCGGCGTCAGCCTGATTCACATCGGGTACGGCGGATTTCTCGGCGGTGTGTTCGGTGGGGCCGCAAACATACTCGCGACCAATCTCCCAGCGGCCGTTGAGGATCAGAGTCTGTCGAAGCTTGGGAAGGGACTCTCGTTCGGCGGACTGTTTTCCAACGGTGTCGCTGCTCTCGCCCCCGGCATTGTCGGCGGTGCGTGGGGTTCGGCGAGCGCGGCCAGAGCCGCGGCCGGGTTCGTCATACCTGGAACACCGCTGTCCTCGGGCGCTACCGAGCGAGGCGCAACACCCGCTACCGCCGGGGCGGCCGCTATGCGCGCGCCGACATCGGAATCGAAGGGCGGCAACCCTTCTCCCATATCCGTCGCCGGGGCAGATGCTCTCCCCGCAGTTCCGCCGCCGACGCCTGCCGATCAGGATGACGAGGCTGCGGCAGGCAACGGTACGAACGGGCCGACGAACAACAACGATCCACTCGAGAGTTCCGGGCCTGTCACCGTCGGTCGTACCGGGTTCTACGAATTCCCCAGGGCACCGAGCGACAATCCCATCCCCGACGCTGAGACCCGCGAGCCCTTCGACGTGACCGGGAGCCTCGACGTCCCGGCAGATCCGGCCGGCACGAGGTCGGTAACGCGCGAGAACAATGAGACAGCTGAACAGGGCGGTCTCGGGGATGCGGGCAAGACGGACTTCACCGCCGCACACAGCAGTATCGGCCGCGGCTTCGGAGAGATAAGTCACTCCGCTGGTCGGGGCGATTCGCCACCGTCGACGGCCCGCCCGAGGGCTGAGCAGACTCCCGTCCCGAGACCGGTAGCCGAACTAACCGTGCCTGGTCCCAGGGCAGCGGATGCGCTGAAACCTCCTGCCGCCGAAGGCTTTCGATCGGGTATCTCTGCGCCGGTCGTGCCCGAATCCCGCAGCGATGTCGTGCCCGCTGAAACATCGAATTCTGAGGATTCCGGCATCGTTCGAGACGGCGGCGCCGAAAATCCAGAGCAGACAGCAGGTCTCGCTGGCGATCGGATCCGCACCGACGCTGTCCCCGATGCAACGGTGAGCATGGATGTGGCCCATACCGATGGGGCTTACACGGATGCGGCCGGCGTGGATGGTGTTCACCAAATCACCGAAATGGATCCGAACGAAGCGACATTGCGGGCGCGTCTGGAACATGAGGTAGCTATCGAGGACCCGCGTGTAGTTCAGGCGGGCGCGGAGCTTGCACACGCAAAGGACAGACTGGACACCGCGCAAGTCGAGCTCGACGCTGCTGAGGCTCACCGCGATCAGCAGAAGCCCGGCCTGTCGAGCGAGGTGACTGAGGACCAGCATGTCGAGCAGTTGAATGCCGAGGCTGAACGGGCACGCGATCAGCTCAATAGCGAAGTATCGCAGAACGATACCCGGCAGAGCCGGGTTCGGGCCGAGCTGTCCGGCGGGAAGCACACGCGTTCCGTCGAGGAGCTGCTGCGGCGGGAAACGCAGGTCGACGAGCAGGTAGCGGAGAAGCTGAAGCCGTTCCGGGAAGCGGCTGCACGCGCGGACGCGGATTACCGTTCGGCGCTGCAGGATGAGATCGACAGGCGTGCAGCCGAATTGGATGCGGCCGTGACCCGGGCGCAGGCGGCGGTGCATGACAGTCGGGTCGCGTTCGATTCCGGGCAGGCCCAGCACGATGCTGCAGTGCAGCATGCGGTGCAGGAACGCTACGAGGCGAAGCAGGCCGAATCGGAGGCGAGAGTCGATGCCGCCGAACAGGCGGCGGTGCACATGCGCGAGACCACCGAGGTGCAGATGGACAACGCGCGCACCGATCTGCACGCGGCCAGAGATGGTGTGAAGGACGCCAGGCATAAATACGAGACAGCGAAAGCCGAGCTCGACGCCGGTCTGAAGGGCAAGCTCGACGACAGCATTGCGGCTTCCGGGCGTCGGGTCGAGGCGGCGCGGAATGCGTTGGAGGACAGCCGGAAAGGATACGAGGAGGCTCGGACCGGCAACGAGCCGCGGCACGAAGAATTGAAGCTGCTGCGCGAGGAGGTCGAACAGGGTGGGGAAAACCTGCGGGACGAGCTGATTGAGCATGAGGCGCTGCTGACTGCCGCCGGGGATCGCTCCGATGACCTGGAAGCGGTAAGGACCGGGCGTGGCGAGGCGGTGTCGGGATGGCGGTCGCTGCGTGGGTTCGACAGGGAAGTCGCGCGGCGATCCATTGACTGGCAGGGGGTGTTGAGACGACGTGAGTCCGACGCCACAGCGGCTTCGCGAGTGGAGGACCTCAGAGGGGACCTGGAGGCGAAGGAGGCGGCGTACCCGCAGGCGGTTGAGGATTTCAAGGGTGCGGTGCTGGGGGTGATCGAGGAACGTCTGGCAGCGGTGGAGAACGCGAAGACACCGGATCGAGACGCGTATGAGGAGGGGCTCGCGGACAAGAGGGAGGCGATGAGAAGAGCATCGAGGAAGGCGCTCGAAGCTGCGGATGCGGTACAGAAGGCGGCGTTCGCGTTCCGCGACGAAGTGTTGCGCCGGACAAGTGAGACGGACCCGATGATCGGTCCCGGAGCGGCCGACGATGTGGTGGATCGTATGGCGCGCGACGGTTCTCGCGCGGAGCGGGTGGCGGCAATGTCGGAGTGGATGACGCGTCGTGATCCGGACGGGCGCACACCGCGGGAGACGCAGATGCTGGCGTATGTGCTGACCGAGTTCGGCCCGGCGGATATGAAGGGCGGGGAGGGCAAGACGCTGGTGGTGGTCATGGCCGGGTATCGGGACGCCCGGGTGCATGGTGTGGCGACCACGCTGACCAGTAGCGATCCGCTGGTGATGGATATGGTCGGCGAGGTGACCAATTTCCTCGGATCGCAGCATCCGGATTCGGGCGTGGATGTGGTGACACTGAAGGAGAACGAGCCGTTCCCGCAGTGGGCCTGGAAAGCGTTGGAGGAGAACCGGAGTTTGTTCGTGGTCGGGACGAAGGAAGGTGTGCTGTTCGTCGGGCTGCACGAAGCGCACGCGATGGTCGACGAGATCGAGCGCGCGGGTGCGTCGGAGAAGGTGGTGGCGGACCTTCGGGCGTGGCTGCGCACAGAGCCGCATCTGGATGCGTTGGCTGATCATCTGGACGCAGTGGCAGACGAGTACAAGGTGCCGCGGCGATTCAAGCCGATCCCGGAGGGGGTAGGGAATTTCGACGAGGTCGATACCGCCTTCGATGGGGAGACGCGGGCTATTTTGTCGCCAGGTGCTGGCGGCGACGCGGAGCCGGAGACGGAACAGCATCTGAAAGATGTGTATGAGAAGTTCCGTATCGCCGTGCTGGCACACGGATTGACCGATAAGGATTTCGGCAGGCCGGAGAATACGCGTGGTCTGTGGCATGCACGGCTGAGTGTCGACGCATTCGAGAAGCTTGCACGGGCGACCGAGGATCCGGAGTCGGTGCTCGCCGACGCGGAGCATTTCGCAAAGTTCGCGCTGGCGAGGTGGGGCCTGGAACGCGACAGGGACTACAACACCTCGCGCGAGCACGACATGGTGATGCTGATCGATTCGAAGACCACCGACAAGCTGTCGTGGGGTCGGGACAAGTCGACCTCGACAAGGTTGCAGGATCTGGGGCAGTATCTCGACATCGTCGAGGGGGTGACGGTGCGGGCCAATCACCCGGAGGATTCACTGACGATGTCATTGAAGCAGTGGATCGGTAGCCGGTTTTTGAAGAACCCCAAGGGTGTGTCGGGCACGGCGGAAGAAGTGGCAGAGGCCATCCACGATAGTTGGGGCGGCACACACGACGAGCGAGGTGACTACTTCGGGGTGCCCGCGATCGCGAGGTTCTACAAATCGAATTTGTTCGAGGAAGCTCCTGCGGAGTACACGACCCACGAGAAGAAGCTGGCGGGTATGGCGACCGATGTCGTTGATACCGCGGATATTTCGTTTGTCGTGAAAGACGGCACGATTGTGGATATCCGGCAGGAAGGCCGGACGCAGTGGAACATCATGCTCGACAACAAGGATATTCACGGAGCCCACGAACGTGTAGTGGAGAGTGTGGTCGACAAGCCGGGCGGCGGGCGGATGGTCGAGGAGACCAGGACCGCACTGAATCGGTGGCAAGACAAGAAATTGCCTGAGCGTGGGGTCACGGACTGGGTCGACGCGATCGTGGATCGGCGCATGAAAGATTACGCGGCCGAACATGGCCTGCAGATCGCAGACGGGGTGAAATTGCGATACTCGGCGATCGACGCCCGCTGGTATGAGGAGCACGGCGGCGGGGATGGCGCCGAACGTGAGGCCGGCCGCCTGGTGGAGAAGTTCGGGAAGCCGGGCAGCATCATGTTCATCAACAAATCGGGGGCACGGGGAACAGATCCGAAGCCGACGGCGGAGGCGAAGGAGCTCGGCGGCGTATTTACCAGAATCAGTGGCGGCCCGGCCTTTTCGCGACGGGTGTTGTTACAGGCGATCTGGCGCTCCGCGCGCGGCGGGTCGGGTGAGGATCGGGTCAACGGTGGTACGCCCGGATCGGCGAAGATCTACACCTCGCCGGAGGACTACCGCACCGAGATCGAAGACGCCCAGGCCACGCGCGAGATCATTCAGTATCTGAATGCGGTCGATGAGCGGGACCGGGCTGCAGCCGGGTACGAAACCGCTCCCTCGGCGGAAACCCGCGAAGCCATCGGCAAGGCCAACAACCATCTCGACGAGGCCGTGCGGGTACTGCGGGAGGAGACGACGCCGAGGCTGCAACGTCGCGCCGAAGAACAACTGCAGGCCCCCCATCGCGGCCTGCGCAACAACCCCGCCCACGCACCGCCGGCTCCTGGCACCCTCGCGCAGCGGCCTCGGATACAGCAGCCCCGTGCCCCCAGTGAGCCCCCGCCCCCGGGTGACCCGGTCGGGCGTCCCGGCGGTCAGCACAGCACTGTATCCCGCCGGACTCAGCAGTCGGCTGTGTCGAAAGGCGCGGGCCGTTCGTCGAACGGCACGACGGGCGAGTCGCAGCAGTCCCCTGCAGGCTCGGAGCAACCACACTTGCCGGGACGTGCGCACGTCCCGTTAAGCGGCCACCTGCTCCAGCCGCGCGATCTGGCGCAGTTCGGTGGCACCCAACTCCCCGCAGCCGGAAGGTCCACGCCCTGGACTGCGGGGGAAATCGCGGCACCAGGGACAAAGGAACGTTCAGAGGAGACGGCAGCACCCGGCAGGATGACGCCCGTGGGCCTGGCGCAGGTGCCCGTGTCGTCCCGTTTCCAGATATCGGCCTTCCCCTCGGACGCCCGCTTGCCCAGTCCCGAGGAAGTGCTCGACCGGCCGGAACGGAAGCCGCGCACGCGCAAGAGCGTCGGATCCGCAGCTGTCTTTTATGCCGCCACCCCACATGACGTGGGTTCTGGCGATGACAAGCCACACGATGCGCGTCTCCTAGGCAAGGGGACCCATCGTCGACAACCAAAAACCAATCCGGTGGAAGACCCGCCTTCCCAGGAGGGCAGCTCCGACCCCGGCGGCGAAAACCCTTCGATCCCAGTCGGCGATTCACGGCAGGTTGCTGAGCCTGAGCCGGTAGCGGACCGGGTAGAGAGCGGCGTCGAGCCAGCACGACTACCAACCGAGGCGGCAGGTAGCGGCGCGTTCGTCCACAACTCGACACCTGGCGAAGTGCCTCCGGTCGTGCTGAAGCGGCGTCTTCATCTGAACTGGGTCCGCAAGCACTCGACGCCCGGCGAACTGCCCCGCGAAGCGCCCCCAGCTTCGCTGAACCGGAGTCTGAGGTGGATACGGTGGATACGCGAGCGATTGCAGTCGGCAAACCGCAACCTCATTTGGCTTTACACTGGGTCGGCCTTCTCGTCTGCGGGCAGCACCGGGCTGGCTGCGGTTATTCCCCTGCTCATAGAGCAAGCGAGCAGCTCTATATCCTTGGTGAGCCTCGCCACATCGGCCGCCCAATTCGCAAGTCTGCTTGCACTATTGCCGTCTGGATATGCTGCCGACAAATTCGAACCCAGGCGCACGATCCGGCTGGCCGCGGCGACCGGCTTGGTCGCGACCAGTGTCGCAGGCGGGATGGTGCTGTTCGGCCTTCCTGGTGTCACGGCTGGTCTGATTGGATCCTTGGTCGTCACCCGCGTCGCCGACACCTTTGGCGGCATGAGCACCACGGTCTATGGCCGCCGTCTAGCCGTTACCGCCGAGGAGAAGGTGGCGGCGATGACGTTGGCCCTGGTGGACAGGCATGCCTCCGGCACGCTGGGCAATTTCATCTTCCCGGTGATCGCAAACCTCTCGCATCCATTACTGTTCGCGAGCAACGCCCTGTCCTACGCCGTGAATCTGGCGACGCTGCGGACGCTTCCGCCAGTCCCTGCGGCGGAGCAGCTCAACCGCGTGCGCCTGCTCGACGGTGCGCGCGCCGTGTGGGACGACGCGTATTTGCGCGCCTGCGCGATGTTTTCGGTTCCGTGGGGTATCGGCGGAGCGGCGTCAACCGTGCAGTTGATTGACATCATCCACTCAGCGGGCTACTCGCCCGTTACATCGGGGCTGGTGTTGGCTGGCGGCGCTGCCGGGACGGCGCTCGCTGCGAGGCCACCGTCGCGTCTCACCAACCGGCTCAACCTGAAATGGCTTCATCCGAGCACGATGGTGTCGTGGGCCGGATGGACAGCGGAGCTCGCGCTCACGACCAACCCGGCAATTATCGGTATAACAGCGGTCCTGGTCGGGGCGGCCGTCATGTCGACGAACAAAGAGTTCTCCAAGTACCAAGCCAAGGTCGTTCCAGAACGCGTGATCGGTGCCGCGATCTCCGTTAGCCAGATCGCTAACGGAGCAGGCGGCCTCATCGGCGGGTTGGTGGGGGGATACTACCTGCTGCCGGAGATCGGCATTGAGGCAACGGGATGGGTGTTGACCGGCATATTCGGAGCCACTGCGGCTGCCTCGGCAGCGGCTTCTTATCGCACTCGTACATCGCGGGTGAAGGTCGCCGATCCGGCTGAGCCTGTGCGGCCACCGCGACGTGGGGCGGCTCGGTTGGGCGGCCACTGGCTCCAGCTGCCTGACGAGGCGTGGTGGGGAAGCCAACTCCCAGCTGCGGGAAGCTCTGTGAGATGGGGATTCCCGGCAGTGGACCAATCTGCTGACCCCTCGTGGATCGGACAGCATGAGAACCTCAGTCCGTCGCTGTCGGCGGAAGGTCCGCCTCGCGGGCCTGTGGTCCAGCCGATTCCGGAAGGTTCGCCGCTACAGGCCGACAGGCCCGAGCTCGGCGGCGATACTCCGTCGAACCCGGCCGGTGGTGCGCAGTCCGATGCGGGGGGTGAGCCGCTGACCGGCCGGGCGGAGAGCGGCGGCGAGCCGGTGGGGCCGTCGACCGAGGCTGCGGGTTCAGGATCGGGTGGTCGGGGTTCGGGCAACAACCGCGGTGGACTCGACAATCCGACGCGGGTCGGTCAGCAGGCAGGGGCGACCGATCTCACCTATAGCCACGCGCGGCTGGGCGGTGTGCTTGCGGCGTACGTTGACGACGGCTTCTACATCGATACCCTCGGGAACCGCCTCCGACTTCCCCGCCCCCCTGGACCGGCTGCCCAACTGCGCAATAAAGCGCTGGGTTTCCACCACAATCCCGGCAGTAAAAACCCCGACCCGAGGGGATGGGGCACGGACCGAACACCCGAGACCACGACGCCGCATACCGAACCGGGCGCGGATTCCACCATCGCCAACGATGTCGCCTATCCGTCGGAATCACCTGTCACACAACAGATATCAATATCTCCCGATGCGGCAGTCGACGGTGACGATATGGGCGAGGTCATTGCGTCGGGACGCATGCTCAACGTCCTGGCGTGGACGGGCAATGGATTCACACCTGCTGCGAGGACCCCGTGGAGCCGCGGCCGGGTCGTGGCGTCGGACACGGAGATCCCTCGATGGGATGGTTCCCAGCTCCCGGCCCCGGCCGGCTGGGTGGGAAGGTTGCCTCCGGGGCAGTGAACGGTGCAATTGCCTACCATTCGACGCCCGGCGAACCGCACAGCGAACCACCCCCCGCCTTGCTGAAGCGGCGTCTGCTGTGGATGCCCGAGCGATTGCGTCCGGCAAATCCCGGCCTCCTGCAGCTCTACACCGGGTCGACCTTCTCCTCTGCAGGCAGCGGAGGGCTGGCCGCCGTTCGTTCACGGCCGAGTACAAGGTCGAGGCTGCCCACCGGGTGATCGATTCCGGTCGCACGATCGCCGAAGTAGCCCGGGAACTGGGCCTCAACGAGGGCTTGCTCAGCAACTGGGTCAAGGACGAGCGACGCGGGATCGCCGCCGTCGAGGTCCACGGGGAGAAACCTCTGGACGTGGCCGAACGCGCAGAGCTTTTGAGGCTGCGAAAACAGGTCGCCGAGCTGGAGAAAGACAACTCTTTCTTGGTAAAAGCCTCGGCGTACTTTGCCGCGATGCAGAAGAATCGGCCCGGTTCGATCTGATGGTGAAGTACGCCGGCTCCGAACACATCGACGAAACCGCTGGCACCCAAGCCCCTGAGGGGCAACGCTTTTCGCTTTCTCGGATGGCGCCACTGCTGAAGGTTTCCACCTCCGGCTACTACCAGTACCTCAAGCGCAGAGCGGCAACAGTTTTGACGCCCCGCCAGCAGCGGCGCGCGGATCTGGAAGTGAAGATCACCCAGGTGCACACCGACTCCCGTCGTACCTACGGGGCGCCACGAATCACCGCTGAGCTGCGCGAGCAGGGTGAGCGGGTCACCGAGAAGACCGTCGCCAAGATCATGGCCTCGATCGGACTCGAGGGCATCAGCCCGCGCACGTTCAAGGTCCGCACCACCGTCGTCGATCCGGACGCGTCGTTCCCACCGGATCTGGTGGACCGCGTCTTCGACCAGGGCCGTGTGGAGGCGGCCTGGTTCACCGACATCACCTACCTCACCTGCGGTGAGGGGGACATGTTCTTGTGTGCGATCCGTGACGGGCATTCCCGGAAAGTGTTGGGCTACAGCATTGCCGACCATATCGGTGCCGACATGGTCACCGAGGCCATCGAATCCGCTGTCTCCGCCCGGGATGGCCTGTGTCGTGGCACGATCTTGCATTCCGATCGCGGCGGCGAGTTCACCGCGCACCTGACAGCGAAAGCATGTTCGAGGTACGGGTTGCGGCGATCGATGGGCGCGACCGGGATTTGCTGGGACAACAGCCCCGCGGAATCGTTCTGGTCGAGTTTCAAACACGAGGAGTACTACCGGCACGTCTACGCGAGGAAAGCCGAACTCGTTGCCGCGGTTGACAGCTGGATCAATTTCTACAATGCTGTGCGGCGGCACTCAGCGATCGGGATGCAAAGTCCAGACGCCTTCGAGCGCTCACTCCGAGCAACTGCCGCCTAAAGCTCGTAACCCCCTTGTCCACCGTTCGGGGGGAACCTCAGGCTACTCGGTGACGAACCCATCCTGCTGAGCCGGTCTCCATCGTTCGGAGAGAACCTCAGTGTTCCCACTGCTGGTTGCAAACGCGGGACTCGCACGCTGGCGGGTGTTCAATTGATGCGCACTCTCGGTTATCTTGTCGGCGCCAAGATCAAGCAAGGATCCTCACCGCATGTTCAACACCCCTGCCCGCCCCTTTGACATCCTCACGGTCTTTCCCGAGCTAGCGGCTTTCGCAAAGAGTGCGACCCGCCTGCACCCACGTCGCGGAGTACCGCAAGCTGAGGCGAGTTCGGTAGCGGGACAGATGCTCTGGCCCGCGGAAGAGCCCTGGCCGACCTGTCAGCTGCCCCACCTGGTCGAGGTCATACGCGAGCGCACCGCAGAGGACCTGGACGAGTCTCGGAGGGCCGATGAACACCGTGCCCAACTACTCGCCCAATACGGCGAAGTGCTCGAACAGATTGCCGACCCGGAGCGGGCAAGCCAGATGGCCATCGCGCAGCAGCGTATGACGGAGGCCAAGAACCGACGCTCTCAGCGCACGACTTTGAGGACGTGGGAGCCAGAGGCACCCACCGAACCGGTCCCCATGGTCCCAGTCGTGCAACTCAATGCCGCCGACATACCCGAAGTCCGGTTCCCGGACGGGACGGACCTGCTACAGATCCTGTGGTGCCCCTACCAGCATCCTGACGTTCCCGGCATGCACGAGCACTACAGCGGGCCTGCTCCGAAGGTGATCTGGCGGGCGGCCGACTCCCTCACGAAGGCAATCGCCGGTGCGTCGAGCGCTACGAGCGCGAATGGATTTGTTTTGGAGCAGTGCGTCGTCCATCCCGAGCAGATCACCGAATATCCCGACCTCGAGGATCTTCCCGAGCCGCTACAGTCTCGCGTCTACAGCTGGATCGACAGTCTCGACGAGGAGTCCGACTACGGCTACAGCAACGACCTGTCGGTAGCCCCAGGGCTCAAGGCCGGTGGATGGCCGTACTGGCCACACGGCCCAAGACCGGTGCAGTGCGCCTGCGGGTCGGAGATGCAGTTGCTTCTGACACTCCCCAACGGGGAACGCGGTGCGCAGAGCTGGACCCCGCTGCGAGAGCAAGACCACGCGGCCGAACAAGATTACGACGCAGAGTTCCATGATCCGACCGGCTTCGACGGCGTCAGGGACGAACTCCTCATCTTCATCTGCCGACAGGACTCACACCACGAGGTCTGGATCGCGATCGAATAGGGGTGCCGGTAAGAAAATATTGTCATCAGCCACACGGAAGCGCCTCGCGTCTGTGGTGCCGGATGTGCGGCACGCGACCGACCGCCGGAAAGATGTCGAACAACGCTAAAGGAAGCCGACTTTCAGCATTCTCGCGGCGGGGCGAAAAAAAATCGCGGCACTCCAGCGGCGCTAACGCAGTCTTCTATGCCCCATTGCGCGCTGTTCGGAACGGCCAGTGCGGCGCCTCGGAAGATCAACCCGCAGCATCTATCTGGTGCCGGCTGAACGCACCATATTGCCGATTATGTGATGTCAGATCGAACCAGCTCGATAGCTGAAAACTATGATCTTGATACAGCTATCGATCCAGGCCATCGACGCAGCAGAAGGACATTCCAGCCGCGCCACGCACAGCCGGACAACTCGAAGGAGCCACGGTGAGGAACTGGAGCAAGCTCGTCACGACAGTTTCAGAACTTCAGGAACGTGCGGCCAAATTGAGCGGCGAGGTATGGCGGTACGCACCACCGAATCCACCGGCCAGCGACGTCGATATCGCAGCTGCGGAGCAACGACTGGGAGTCTTCTTCGACGACGCCTACCTCGATCTGCTGCGCACCTGCAACGGCTGGCCGGTATTCGCCCGCCGTTGACACTACGACGCGGCCGCCCGCCGCGGCGACAGACCGCTGCTGGACGGTTTCCACGAGTGGCTGATCGCCAACTACATCGGCCACCAGAACAGCCTCGTATGGGAGGCGCTGATCGAATTGATCGCGCTACCGGATCACGACCGCTCAGACGCTCGTACCCCTGAGCAGGAAGCACGTGTGCTTGAGGTCCTGTTCGACGTGCTCGACAAGTTCCTGGCCGAGCGCGAGATCGCCGAGTAGATCCGCTGCAATGGACGCACTGAACGACCAACGGCTGCAAGGGCTTTTCGAGCAGGACGCCTCGCTTCTGGAGATGTTGGACCACCTGTCGATGCGTGAGGACGTGCCTCTGACTGGAATGCGGTTCTTGTGGATCTTCCAGATGGAGCTGGGTATCTCGTTTGTCGAGTCGAGGAAGATACTCGACTGCTTCGACCCTGCGATGCGACCGAAAATTGATGCAGCGGAGATCAATCAGCGTTGGCGCGCGATCATGCGTGGATTCCTCGATAGGTCGCCACATCGGTAGTCGAATCGACTGAGTTCGATCGGCATCGAACGCACTGACATGCCGTGACCCGCGTGTTGGGCGGCCGGCCAAACTGGTTGTCAGGTAACTCTTCCTGGTGCGCGCTCATGTCGAATGTCGCGCACCGGTCGCTGAGCGCCGTGCCGACTTCGGTCATCAGCCCACCGCTGCGCCTGGGCATCGCGATGACACCGGACAGGGTCACCGGCATCCTCGACTACTGGACCGCGCGCTCCCAGCTCGTCCAGATCAGGCCCGGGGTCTATCGCCGCCCGCTCGAACCCGACGACGCTGCCTGAACCGTGCCTTCGCCATATCCGTTGTTTTTCGCGCGGTTACTACCGGGACCCCGAGACCGGCAGACATCCACTTCTCTGCCGTGGCAAGGGGTGTGGGTTGGTCGTAGCATCAGCCGGGCAATCGACCGAAGACGGCAGGATACCCATGCGCGACGGCACCCCCGCTCCGACTCCACGTTCGACTCGTCGTCGACGCGACAGCGGAACCGGTGGCCGAAGCCTGGCGGCCCTGCTTTCCGCAGCGGCCGAGCGAAACCCCGACGGAATCGCGATCGTCGCCGGCGAAGTCGAACTGAGCTATCGCACGTTGGACGCTCGCACAAATCAGTTGGCGCGCAAGCTGTCCCGGCTCGGGATCGGGCCTGAGGATCGGGTGGCTATCGCGCTGCCCCGATCGGTGGACTCGATCACGGCAGTCTGGGCGATCGCGAAGACCGGCGCGGCGTTCGTCCCGTTGGATCCAGCCTATCCACGGGCACGGATCGAATACCAGCTCAACGACAGCGGGTGCGTGCTGGGGCTTACGCATCGCCGTCATCACAACGATCTTCCCGACACGGTCCGGTGGCTGGCATTGGACGACCCGCAGGTTCTCGCCGAACTCGCGGGGGAACCATCGAATCCGATCTCCTACCTCGATCAGAGTGCGCCCCTGCGCATCTCGAACATCGCCTACCTGACCTACACGTCCGGATCGACCGGTCTACCCAAGGGCGTCGCCCTCACACACACCGGTCTGGCCGCGCTGTGCGCGGACCTCCGCGCGTCCCTGGCTACCACCGCCGCGTCCAGGTGCCTGCACTTCGCATCGCCGAGCTTCGACGCATCGGTGCTCGAGCTGCTGCTCGCGATCGGATCGTCCGCCACGATGGTCATCGCCCCGCCCTCGATCGTCGGCGGCGGTGATCTGGCGGAATTCCTGCACCAGCACAGGATCTCGCACGCCTTCTTGACCCCCTCGGTCCTGGCGACCGTCCAACCGGCCGGGCTCGATACCCTCCGCACCATCGTGGTGGGCGGTGAGGCATGCCCCCCGTCGTTGGTCACCAGATGGGCGACCGGTGAGCGGCGTGTGCACAACGCCTACGGACCTACCGAGACCACCGTCGCAGCCAGCCTCAGCGGTCCCTTACAACCCGATGCCGCGGTATCGATCGGCAGGCCGGTGCAGGGCGTCGGGCACCGAATCCTCGATACCCGATTTCGGCCCGCTGCCAGCGGCTCGGTCGGCGAGTTGTATGTCACCGGGCCAGGAGTGGGACGTGGCTATCCAGGTCTGCCCGCACTCACCTCGGCACGCTTCGTAGCGGATCCGCAAGGGGCGGCAGGGAAACGGATGTATCGCACCGGAGATCTGGTGCGCCGCAATAACATCGGCGATCTCGAGTATCTCGGCCGGATCGACCATCAGGTCAATATCCGCGGCCTGCGCATCGAACTCGGGGAAATAGACGCCGCGCTCACCCAGCTGGACGGCGTGGCGCGCGCGGTGACCGTGGACCGCGAAACCCCCACCGGCGACACCGAACTGGTCTCGTTCGTCCTGGCCGATCCCGGTTCACAGCCACCCACGTCGGATCTGCTGGCG
Source organism: Nocardia sp. NBC_01327 (assembly GCF_035958815.1). Classification (NCBI taxonomy): domain Bacteria; kingdom Bacillati; phylum Actinomycetota; class Actinomycetes; order Mycobacteriales; family Nocardiaceae; genus Nocardia; species Nocardia sp. NBC_01327. Next base: position 118,967 of record NZ_CP108384.1, read on the forward strand.
GGTCTGGCAGCACGCGTGCCGGCCTACATGGTGCCCAACTCCGTCATCGTGGTCGAGGACTTCCCACTCACCAAGGCCGGCAAGGTCGACCGGCCCGCACTGCGCACCCTCCCGGTGCGGCGTACGGGTCCGCGGCGTGTGACCGGCGCCGGAGAGGACCTGGTCACCGAGGTGTTCGCGCAGGTGCTCGGCATCGAGCGGCTCGGCGCCGACAGCGATTTCTTCGCGGCGGGTGGCAATTCGCTGCTGGCCACCCAGGCGGCGGCGCGACTGAGCGAGATCTGGAAAGCGCGGATTCCGCCCCACCTGTTGTTCGACCATCCGACCGTCGCCACACTGACCAGGGCCATCCGGTCCCGGCATTTCGACACCGCCCGCCCGGCGCTGCTGGCAGGGCTGCGCCCGGATCGACTTCCGTTGTCGCCGAACCAGCTTCGATTCTGGCTGCGCAACCAGTTCGATACCGCCACCGCAGTGGACAATATCGGCTTCGCCCTGCGCCTTGCCGGTCTCGACGCGGATGCGCTGCGCGCGGCACTGCTGGATGTGATCACCCGCCACGAGGCGCTGCGCACCCGCTATCCCGCCGATGGTGACGGGCCGTACCAGCAGATCATGGACGCGGTCGTGGTGATGAACGGTTTCGCCGTGCAGGATGTCACCGATGAGGAGCTCTCCGCGCGGGTGCATCGAGTGATTCGCGAGGGCTTCGATGTCACCGCCGAGGTTCCGCTGCGGATGAGACTGCTGCGGACGCCGACCGCGCAGGTGCTCGTCTGCGCGGTGCACCATATCTGTGCCGACGGCTCGTCGATGGCTCCCCTTGCCCACGATATGGGCCTGGCCTACGCAGCGCGATGCACCGGCACCACACCGCCATGGCGCCCGGCCGCGGTGCAGTACGCCGACTACGCGCTCTGGCAACGGAAACTGCTCGGCTCTCGGGATGACTCCGAATCGATACTGGCACAACAGCTCCGATACTGGACCGACGAATTGCGCGGGTTGCCGGACCAACTCGACCTGCCGGCCGACCGCCGCCGGCCCGCGATCGCCTCGCTGCGCGGCGCGACGATCGATCACCTGCTGCCCGCCGCCATGCACGAGGATTTGCTGACCTTCGCGCGTGGACGCCAGGCGAGCCTGTTCATGGTGATGCGCACCGCGCTGGCGATCCTGCTGGCCCGCCTGACCGGCACCGAGGACATCGCGATCGGTGTGCCGATGACCAATCGCGCCGAGCCGGCCCTCGACGGCGTGGTCGGGATGTTCGTCAATACCACCGTCTCTCGTACCCGGGTGGACCCCGCGGAGAGTTTCGACGCGCTGCTGGCCCGCGCCAGAGATCGCGACCTGGCCAATTTCGCGCACTCCGAGGTGCCGTTCGAATACGTCGTGGACGCGGTCGATCCGGTGCGGTCGCCCGGACGGCATCCGCTGTATCAGGTCGGATTCGCGTTCCAAAATTTCACACCGGCCGATTTGGAGATGACCGCCACGGCCATGTCCGTGTTCGAAATCGAGACCGATACGGTGAAAACCGATCTGCACATCGGCGTGATCGACACCCGCGACGCCGAGGGCGCACCCGGTCCCATCGCGCTGCGATTCGGCTACAGCACAGACCTTTTCGATCGATCGACGGTCCAGGGGTTCATCGACGCCTATACCCGGCTGCTGCGGTCGATCCTCTCCAATCCGTGTACATCGGTCGGCGACCTCGCGATTGCCGACGGCCACGACCTCGATGCGCACTGCGGCGGCGATGTGCCGGTCACGCGGGGGCATCTCACCGCCGCGATCGCCCTTCAGGCGGCCGCGCACCCGGATGCGGTCGCTGTAGTCAGCGGGAACGAGTCCGTCACCTTCGCTGAGCTCTACGATCGCGCAACCCGGCTCGCACGATGGCTGATCGCCCAGGGCATCGGCCCGGAATCCCTCGTCGCGGTTGCCATGCGCCGATCCATCGAGCAGGTCGTCACGTTGTACGCGGTCGCGGAGGCGGGAGCGGCGTGGGTCCCGATCGATCCCGATCATCCCACCGAGCGAATCGGCTACATCCTGGATTCCGCTGCGCCGCACTGTGTCCTGACCACAACCCAGGATGGATTCGCTCTTGGCGCTCCGCACACCGTCGACACCATCGACACAACCGGGTATCCCACCGGAGCGGTGCGTGACGGCGAGCGGACTGCGGCCTTGCGGGGCGATCATCCCGCCTACGTCATCTACACCTCCGGATCCACCGGTAAGCCCAAGGGCGTGGTCGTCACCCATACCGCGATCCTCAACCAGCTCACCTGGATGCGCACTCGCTATGACATCCAGGCCCGGGACACGTATTTGCACAAGACCGCCGCCACCTTCGATGTCTCGCTGTGGGGGTACTTCCTGCCGCTGGGCTCCGGTGCGCGGCTGGTGCTGGCCGGGCCCGACGAACATCGGGACCCGCACGCCATCTGCCGGTTGATCGCGAATCATCGTGTGACCCTGACCGATTTCGTACCGACCATGCTCACACTGGTGGCCCGCTCCGCGAGCTTCGCGGAGCTGGAGTCACTGCGGGCAGTCTTCGTCATCGGCGAAGCGCTCGCGCCGGAGACCGCACAGGCGTTCGCCGAGGTAAGCCCCGCCGAGCTGCACAACCTGTACGGTCCGACCGAAGCCGCGGTCAGCATCACCGAACACCATGTCACAGACGCGGACTTGCGTGCGTCGGTCATGCCGATCGGCGTGCCAGTCTGGAACTCGCAGTGCGGCGTACTCGATGCTCGGCTGCATCGCCTCTTTCCCGGCGTCGCCGGTGAGCTCGTACTCGCGGGCGATCAGCTCGCCCGCGGCTATCACCGCGCGCCGGGACTCACCGCGACTCGATTCGTGGCCAGCCCGTCCGGACCGCCGGGAGCACGGATGTACCGCAGCGGTGACCTGGTCCGTTCCCGGCCCGACGGGATCCTCGAGTACCTGGGCCGCACCGACTTCCAGGTCAAGGTCCGCGGGCACCGCATCGAGCTGGGTGATATCGAATCCGCCCTGCTCGACGATCCCGCGGTGGCGCAAGCCGTGGTCACCGTGCGGCGGTCCGGCCAGGAAGACCATCTGATCGGCTATGTGGTGCCACGAGCTGGTGGCACCGTCGAGTCGAAGGAGCTGCGGCGCAGGGTTTCCGGACTGCTGCCGGGATACATGGTCCCGGCAGCAGTGATGGTGCTCGATTCGCTGCCGGTCAACACCAGCGGCAAGATCGATCGGGCGGCACTACCCGCACCGGTGTTCGTCAGCGAGGACGCGGCCGAACCGGGCACCCCACTGGAAATCGCGATCGCGGAGGTCTTCGCGATGGTTCTCGCCGTCTCCAGAGTGGGACCGACGTCAGACTTCTTCGAGCTCGGCGGCTCCTCACTGCTGATATTCGTGCTGCACCAACGGCTTTCGGACCGACTCGACTGCGACGTTCCGATGTCCGCGATCCTGGCCGCACCGACGGTGGCAGGCCTGGCGGCATACGTGAGCGGCGCACGCCAACCCATCTCGGCATTCACACCCGCGGCCGACGCGATCCTCGACCCGGCGATCTCGGTCGAGGGATGCGCACCCGCACGGCACACCACAGCCGATGTCCTGCTCACCGGCGCGACCGGATTCCTCGGCGCACATCTGCTGCACGAGTTGCTGACCCGCACTCGGGCCCAGGTCTGGTGCTTGGTGCGCGCGGAGGATCACGAGGATCCGCTGGATCGAATCCTGGCGGCCCTGACCAGATTTCGGCTGCCCACCGACGGCGTCGCCGAGCGGGTGACGGCCGTGCGCGGCGATCTGGCCGATCCGCGACTCGGCCTCGCCCCCGCGCAGTTCGATCTGCTCGCCGAACGGATCGACGTCGTTTATCACAACGGCGCCAGGGTCAATCATGTCGATCCCTATGAGCGGCTGCGCGCGGTAAACGTCGAGGGAACGCGGGCGGTGCTCGAACTGGCTACCACCACACGGGTGAAGGAGGTGCATTTCATCTCCACACTCGGCGCCGCGATCCCGGCGGGCCCGGTTCCCGAGGTCGTCGGCGAGAAGGACCGGCTGCGCGCCGATCAACTCCAGCCGAACGGCTACCTGACCTCGAAATGGGTTGGCGAGGAACTGGTTCGGCAGGCCGGCGCGCGGGGGGTGCCGGTGACCATCCACCGGCCGGGAACAATCTGCGGCGACACGTCCACCGGCGTCAACAATCCCGACGACGCCTTCTGGAACATGGTGCGGGCCGCCGCGGTGCTCGGCGTCACGCCCGAGGTAGGCGATGCCACGGTCTCACTGGTTCCCGTCGACTACGTCGTGCGCGCGATCGTCGCCCTCGCGTCGGGCCCGCGCCGAGAGACCGTCTACCACCTGGTCAATCACTCACCCGTCGCGGTGCGTGAGATACTGGAATGCCTGCGTAAACAAGGTCACCAGGTGCGGGAGCGGCCGATGGATCACGTACTCGCCGAACTGAACCGGCAATCGACGACCCGCTCCGCCGCAGGCGACGACTCCCTGGCCCGCGCGGCGGTACTCGCCTCCACCTTCGGTGAGCTCGCCGGGCACACCCGTTGGGACGATGTACACACCCGGGAGGCGCTGCGCGAGAAGAACATCCACTGTCCGGTAATTGATCACGTGGTGGTGAACCTCTATCTCGAGCAGTTCGCGGCGTCGGGATTCCTTCCCGTTGTCACGGTCGGGGCCCGCTGAGCCGCACCGGAGGATCCGGCCCGCGCACGATCAGAAAATCGCGCTGTACCCAGCTAGGTGAGGGACTGTCAGGGGTTCCGGTAGTAAGCGCCGAAAATCCAACGATGTTCAACATATGTCCTGATCAGGGCATGGCCGTCTGGAGTTGGCAAAGTCCGCATCAGATGCGGGAAAGTCGCGTCTGATGCGAGTCTGCGACCGGCGGTGTCCGGAGACCATGGTTTCCAGACGTGGCTGCGCAGGTGGATTCGACCGGCCACTTCTCCCCACTGGGAAATGTCGACGCGCAATCATCCGCTGCTGATCGGGCAGCATCGTCGATGCGGGGTGGCCGGTCCGGGCTCGGCGAATGTTCGGTGTGCATGGAGGTAGAGCAGCGTGACCGGCGCGATGAGTGTGGCCTTGCGCGCGGTGCGTGACCGCTTACTGGGTGCGATCCGTGCGAGCGGGTCGGCTACGGCTGACCTGACCAGGGGTGCCGCCGACGCATTGGAGGGCGCACCGCGTTGGCTCTCTGGCGCCGACATCGAGGCCGCCGATCAGGTGACATGGTTCAGCGGCACGACCGACGAAGACGAGCAAATCGAGCAAATCAGGTTTCGCCTGGAGGATGTGTGGAGCAAGCCCCTGACCGACGCCGGCGGTGTCCAGATAGGAGCCACCTTCGAACGAGAACATTCCTACCCGGCAGCGATCCGATGGATAGAGCAACCGACACGAGAAGCCGACACGAAAGTCACCCCAATCGAGGTGATCTACGGGTTCCGTACTGCGCTCGGCAAGCCTGAGGATGCTCCGTGGGCCGACGCTGTCCGAAAATCGGGTCAACCGCCCAACTACCTCATAGCCCATGCCGATCGCGACGGCTTCTGGGCCAGCATCAACCGGGGGACCGAAGCTGTCCCGGACTGGGTCGATGTGAAGGTGAATGGACGGGAATTCGGGCAGATGCTTGCCGCGGACGAGAATTCCGCGCGCGCCATCGGACGAAACCCCGCAGGTGAACACGTGCTCATTGCGTGCTCGTCCGGCGCGCCCGAGGCCTCCGCTGCCCGGCTGGCAGCTGAACACCTTCACACAACCGGTGTGGTGACCGGGCCCATTCACGCTCCCACCGATACGGCTGCAACGCCAATTTCCGGGAGTGGTGACAGTGTGCGCACCCATCTGGGCGTGCTGGCTCGCCCGCGTCGCAAATTTCTGGGTGTGATACCTCTGCCGCGTGACAAATTGTTCGAGTCGTACCCACCGCCGGAGAATCCGTGACAACCGAACGAAAGGGAGTGTGGCCGATGGATCCGTCCTCAGCAGTGCGCCACGGTGACTGGTTCGTGCTCTTCGACCCGAACTGGGCTGGTGACCCCACCCAGGACACGCCGCCGGCGGAGGTGATGGTCGGTGGGTGGAGACTCGAGCAGGATGGGACGCTCGGGCCTTTCCGGCCGAATCCGGGGTATCGGCCGCAGACCCCGGACACCCCGAGCGACCCTCTCGACGCCCTGCTGCGCCTCATCACCGCCGGAGAGGACCGTAGCGATCAGATCATCCCGGCACTCACCCACACCGTCGTCGAGATCGCCTGCGACGACCAGAACGAGCCGCGGACAGCCCTCTCCCCCGACAACATTCCGTGCGTGGTCGTCGTGACCGCCGAAATCCACAAACACCAACTGGCCGTGCCACGATGGCTGCCTGTGCTGGGCGCACGACTTCCCGAGACCGTCCCCGACGGCACCGACGTGTGGTTCAACCCTGGAAGCGATCATCCATTCCGCCTGGCCACCACCGCGATCCGTGCGGCCGGCCAGACGTGAGATCCCCTGTTCACGCCGTCGTGGTCACCGAGGCAGCGGTCGGATCGGTTCGTGCCTCATCGACTCAGCGCCCGCGCCACCTGAGGGGTGCGACAACGCCGCCATCTAGCGCTGCGAGTCACACCTGGCGATACCCGAACACGCCGCCGGTTGTCGGCAAACGATCGTTTACCGACAACCGGCGGGGTGACAGCGACGTCGAGAACGATGGCGGGTAGTAGCGGGCTTACCCACGCATCCGCTACTGCCGCTGGAATGCCTGCGTAAACAAGGTCACCAGGTGCGGGAGCGGCCGATGGACCACGTACTCGCCGAACTGAACCGGCAATCGACGACCCGCTCCGCCGCAGGCGACGACTCCCTGGCCCGCGCGGCGGTACTCGCCTCCACCTTCGGTGAGCTCGCCGGGCACACCCGTTGGGACGATGTACACACCCGGGAGGCGCTGCGCGAGAAGAACATCCACTGTCCGGTAATTGATCACGTGGTGGTGAACCTCTATCTCGAGCAGTTCGCGGCGTCGGGATTCCTTCCCGTTGTCACGGTCGGGGCCCGCTGAGCCGCACCGGAAGATCCAGCCCGCGCACGATTAGAAAAAACACGCTGTATCCAGCTGACAGGCGACGGGGTTCGGCTACCGGGGATCGCGGCATCGAAATCGTGGTGCGGGCAGCATGTTACGTCCAGAAACAGGTGTCGCGCGTCGGGATACGCTAGAGAGTTCCCGCGGCGCGAGTATCGGTCGCGGGAACCTTCCCAGCGGTGGGAATGCCGCGCGAGAGTACCATACTCCGCGCGACAAGCGCTCGGCAGATGTGTTGCGGAACAAGGGAGTACCCATGAAGAATCTGAAGTTGCGGGCCCGGCTGGCCGTGGGGTTCGCGGCGGCTGCCTTCTTTGCTGCGTCGGTAGCGGCGGGCGGGCCCGCGGCGGCAGCCTCTTCGCCTGAAGAGACGTGCGGCGCAGGGTATTACGCGATCGATCACGGGAACATCGAAACGCAGGCGACCGTCTGGTTGATGTACAACGGCTCCACCGACTGCGTTGTCACATGGAAGACGGCAAAGATCGGGACACCGACACTGCTGACGGCAGCGGTGGGTACCGGGGGTATCGGTGGTGGCATCCCCACGATTCCGTTCCACGGTGTGAGCAACAATATGGACATCGACGCGGGCTCGTTTTCGTACTACGCAGGCCCTGTCTACTGGTACGCCCCGCACACTTGCATCTACTGGTACGGCTCGTTCGGAGGCGCCAATAACGGCGGCTCCGCTGGTGGTGGCCCATCACACTGCGGCTGACCGATTCGGAAGGTCACGGCAGATCAGCAGCCGCCGGTCCAGAGGGAGCCCAGGGTGAGTTCGAGTCCAGACGGGGACAGGCAAAGTGCCCCTGACATGCGGTGGAAGCCGTCGGTTTGTCGCTGTCCGGATACGATCGTTCGCGAGACACCCTCAGCTGCAGTAGGTTTCCGCAGGCGAGATCTGTAAAGGTTGGCGCGTACGCGCCAACGTCAACCTGCCGGGGGTTCGCAATACACTCCGCGCCATGCGAATCGGCTACGGACGCGTCTCCGCCCGCGACCAACACCCCGAAGCCCAACTCGACCTGTGGTTCCATGCAACACCCCGTTCGATGAAAGCCGGTCCGGAAATCCCCTCCGCGAACGGCTTTCGTCGTTTCTGCCCAACAGCACCGTTCGGTTTTCATCGGGACACTTCACGTCATACGGTGTCGACGGTGGTACTCAGGTCTGTCGGAGTGAAGACCTTGCCCGAGAAAGACTCCGACTCGTTCAAGTGAGATACAAACGACTCTGCGGCGCCGCAGAGTACACCGGATTCGCACGAATCGACGTATAACTCCGACCCGCCTGACCATGTACCGAGCAGGCCACGTGACTCTGCCACCCTCGCGGCCGTCGAACCGTCGACGATATCGACTCACCCGACCCGCGCGATGTGTTGCTGGCCGACCTTCGGGCGGCAGGCTACACCTCACTCACACAATTCATCACCGCTCTGCGCCGCGATCGCGGCGCAGACACACAGCCCCCCGCCACCTGAGTGTCGCGACCGATAACACGCCACGGATCCTGCGCCCTGCGTGCCGGCGCGGCAGACCTTGACCATCCGCCCCCCGGTTCAGCTGACTGGTTCCTGATTCGGTGATCCAACACCAGCTAGTCCACCCCCCACCAGCATGCACTGAGACACATACGTTCTCGAGGTTTACCGCCACCAGTGCATGCTCATCGGCTCTCCCTGCCGGTCTGGCGTCACCACCAGCTATCGCCGCCGCCGAAGACGTCCCCGATGACATCAGCGGCCAGGATCCCACCCCCGATCCCCAAAGCGATCTGCGCTGCCCCGGAAAGGAAATCACTCCCACCGGACCGGCGATCATCAGCGTCGCCCCGCTGCTGGTAATCCGACACCTGCTGCCGCAGTTGAGCATTCTCCTGCCGCAGCTGGGCGATAGCCTGATCCTGCCCGATCAGCAGTTGCACCATCGCATCGATAGCGCCCGGATCGCGGGCGATCCGCTGCTGGGCGAGAGCCTCCACCTCAGGGTCCCGCTGCCCGGGCCGCGCCCCCTGACGGTCGATCTTCTGAAACAACCCATCGACAATCTGCTGTGCCTGCGAAGTATTCATTTCCGGTTCCTTCCGTTCCTCACTGGCCGCTCATCCGGCCCGAGTACACGGTCACCCCAGCCGCTGACAATGCGCCGACAACCCACCGACAGCCAGCCATTCCAGCCCCGCGACCAGAAGGGGCAACTCCGTATTCCCCTGGCCAGGGTGCGCCGGCCTACGGCGGCCTGAAGAAGCCCGACTGCAAGGTGGTCGTACGACATCTGCGCCGCAGGCAGCGAACGCGACGGCCGGCTCCAGGTCACCGAAGAACAGCCATCGATTGCCGAATCCGTTCAACCCACTGAATTCCACGGTGTACCCGCAGCGGACGCTGCCCTCGTCGTCGGATGACGCGCCGGTCGCCTTTCGGCCGGGCGGTCAGGCTGCCGGAGGCTTTGTCGATGAAGATTTGTTCGCATCCGGCTACGGTGAGCGCGTCATTCTGGGCTTCGGGGTGTTGGTCGCGGGTGGAGACTCGTCCGTAGCCGATTCGCATGGCGCGGAGTGTATTGCGAACCGCCGAGCGAGCGGCAGTCGTCGTGGCTTCGACCACGGATACGCGCCTTCCACGAACAGGGCATCGAAGACCCTTTCAGCTCGATGGCTTCCCAGTCGTGGCAGGCATTGTCGACATCCCCGAGACAGAGTTCCCTACGCTGTTGCCCACCCGGACACGTCTGTTCCGACCCGAAAGCTTGGGAGTGTGGAATGCTTAGCGCAAGGAAATTTACTGCGGCCTGCGCCGTTTCGGTCGCAATGGTTGGCGGAGCAGTTGTATTCGTACCGGGTACAGCATCGGCGGCGACGTACGGCGGTCAATGCGGTGGAGGGTACGGTGTCATTGATTCAGCTGGGGTGAACGGCGGAACCGTGTTCTTAACCTATAGCAGCGTTACTGGAAAGAATTGCGTTGTCACAGTTCGCGATCAGCCAGGAGGCAGGGAAGAGATGGCCGCCCAGGTCGGTCGTTCGGGTGATCCTGGTTCCGTCGCTACCGACAAGGGAAACTTCACCACATACGCGGGACCGGTTTATGTTTCGGCCCCGCACGAATGCATCGATTGGTACGGCGATATCAGAGGCGCTTGGGGTGGGCGAGAGAACAGTCATTGCCGGTGACACCCCGGTGGTAATCATCGCCCGCACCTCATCAGCACGCGGGCGCAGGTCCGAGCACCGCAACCCCTGTGCCTTGTCCAGGCAAGCCCCGGTCTCGAACAGCAGCAGAATCAGAAACTGATGGTCGCACCGCCGGTGTGCTGCCGTGGAAGCTTCTCCGCTGCCCGACAAGCGCTTCGGCCATCAGTTGCTCTCCGGCGACCTACTGGACGTATACGCCGACGTCCTTTCCCGCCTGTGTGCTGTAGTAGACCGACACGGCGCCGTGCGTCGGCGGCAGGGAGCCGAGGTTGCAATTACCGTCGTCGCGCACGAGAAAACTGACCCAGTGCAGCAATTTCCGGACTGCCGCCGCCCGCTCAGTGAGTTCCCGTTCGGCCTCCGCCGACACACGTTCCATCACCGCCGCTGCTCCGATCGGGAACAGCCGCAGCGCGGTATTGAAATGAAGAAGATCGCGTAGCCAGTCTTATTGATCATGAGGCAAATCGTCAGGTTGTGGATCGGCGCCGGCGATCTCGAGTAGCAGTCGGTCGACCATGCGCTGATGGTCTGGATCGACCAGCACGTAGCGTTTTCGCAGCCAGGAGTAAAGCCCGTCGTGCGTCTGGTCCTCGATGAACACGCTGAGCGACAGTTCGACGCCGGGCGGGCGGTTCAAGAATTCACCCCGTGAGAAGTTGGCGACAGGACTCTGGGCACGTTGCCCGTCCAGAGCTGGGAAGGGGGCGGTCTCTGACCGGCAGGGGTTCTGGCACGCTCAACAACCTGGCTGACCTCACCGACTTTCCGCGGACCCTAGAGGTTGGTGGGCATCGTCTGATCATGCGACACCGGAGGAAAGCATGCGCGTGCACAGTCAGGGAATTCGGATCGGACTCGCAGTCCTGGCGATCCTCGGAGGCTCAGTCGCGATCGCTGCCCCCGCCAACGCGGTGGCTACCCCTGCCGAGGCGTGTGGCGACAATTATCACGAGATCGACTATCGCGATGTCCCGGGTGCTCGTATTCACTTGCTCTACAACGGATCTGTCGACTGCGTGGCTACTACGAACAACACTCCGGGTAAGAAAGTTGGGCTGGGGGCTTTTATCGAAAAGCTCAAGGACGGGGTCCACTCGGATCCGCAGGCGGAAACGGGTGGCTTTTGGTACTACGCTGGACCCGTGAGGGTCACCGCGCCACATACCTGCGTCGGCTGGGGTGGCAGCGGGCCGACGAAAACTATCGTTGTTGGGCCGGACCACTGTGGTTGAGTGACGGAGACGCGCTGTCCGGCACGAACCCAACCATGGCAGCAAGCCCAACGCGACAGCGACTGACACCGGCACCGAAAACCGCATGCAGGCGCGCTCGGTGAAAATGCCGCAGGAGCTCGATTCGCGTGTCGAGGTCCGTGCCGCGGGACTCGGCATGACCAAGAGCGCCTATTTTCGCTGGTTGGCCGAGAAAGATCTGAAGAACGCATACAGCGACGAGCCGGAGCGTCAGAAGCCGTGCGAACGGCGGTGACCACGAGTGAGGATTTCCTCGATGTATGGCCACGACTCCACTGTGCGAAAACAACATCGGTGCCACCGACCAGCCCGAGAACCCAGCCCGACTACACCCGGCGGGCTCGACGACCCGCCCGCGTCACCTCGTCCCGCATCGGTGAGGTGATGTGCGGGAACAACATTGGTTGCCGTCGAACCCGAGTCAACCTTCGGTGCCCAGGTCGATGTATTCGCGCCAGGTTCCCCATCGCGGTTCGCGTTTATCGCGGGGATGAATCCCCAGGCCAGGAAAGGTTTTGTCGATGCGTGCCGCGGTCAGTGGCGCTGAGACCGGTGCGAGAGAGTGCAGGCCCGGCAGGTCTTCCCACGCTCCGGTCTTGTCGACCGTCCGAACGCGTGCGATCACCCCGTCATGGACGTAGACCACCGCACGCAACCGTTCGCGGCGCACCGCCGGCACTCGCGCCGGGCCCGCGGACAGCCGCCGATCCATCTCGAAATCCGGATCCTCGGTGCCCGCGAACTCCGCCTCGAGCTCCTCGACCGTGCGCGAGTTGCGGTAGATCACCATCGCGCAGTCCGGATCATGCTGTGTCGCAGGCAATCCCAGCTCTTCGAACTGGTTGCGCATCCACTCATAGGGGACGAAAACGCCTTCGGGACCGAGTCGACCGTGACCACGGTATGTGTGCCGATCGCCAGGCGTTCACGGATGACCTTCAGATTCTCCCGCACCCAGCGGGCGTTCTTCGGTGGATGCGGGCAAGCCGGTGCCGCTCACCGTGGCCACTCCGCCGGGCGCCAAGGACGGCGCGGCCCACGAGGTGATGATCATGGCGGCCCGCGGTGACAAACTGGAGATCTACAACCCGTGGGGATTCACCGAGTGGGTGACCAAACAGCAGTTCATCGACGGCCAGCTGGGTCAGCTGACCAGCGACAGCCCGACCACCGGACTGAGCGACCCGACCTCGGTCGCACTCCCGCAATGAGCGAGGATGCCAGGCGTCCGGACAGTGCCTTCCTCGACGTCGACATTCCGGCCGCCCTCGCCGAGGGGCTACCGGATCCCGGGGACAAACGGTCGATGCTTTTCTCCGACGGGGTGATCGGTGCGGCACTGCGATTGGAGGATCTCGGAATCGGTCCCTACCCGACCGAGTTCTTGGCGTCATGTGTTCAGGCGATGGGGTTGTCGGCCGCGACCGAATTGCCCGAGCCGCTGATCGGCGCGCAGCCGACCCAGGTCGTCCGGGCCTGGATGACCGCTGCCGCGTCCGGCCGAGAACCGGATGTGGTGCGTGACGACCTTTTCGCACAATGGCTTTCGGTTGTCGCCGAGGTGCTGGCGGCCCGGCGACGGGTGCGGAAATCAGTGCCCCAGTCGATGCCGGAGAGTGCCGGAGATTCGGCCACTGTGCGGGACCGCTAGAAGGGGACCCGATCCAGCGCGGACCCGTCGTACTGCCCCGCGATGCACTCCTTTCCCCGTCCCCGGCCTCTCGTGGTTCCGGACTGGTGAGGTCGCGTATTCAACTGTCGCGGGATGTGTCTGGTTTCCAGCCCTTGGGTGATCTTGGCCGGGGGCCCGTGGCGTAGCGGCTCCAGACGGCCGCCGGTCTGGGCGGCGAGTCTGGTTGTGGTGGTGTAGTGGTAGTTGAGGGCGTCGGCGACAACCGGGGCGGGCATTTCGAGGGCCGGGCGCGGCGCGGTTGCATCTGGTCGAGCCCAACGCAAGATCGACGGTGTCATTCGATCCTGTGGGGTGCTGTCGGCCAGGGGGGTGGAGCTGTGGCGGCGGAACGGCTGGACGAATTCGATACCCGCACACGAGGTCGCCATCGACCACTCGGGAGCGCAGGGCGTGCCACACACGATCGTCCCTGCCCGCTACAGAAGCACCTCGACGCCCTCGAGTCGAGCGAAATCCCCTGAATCAGTTCAACTTCCAGGTGCGGCCAACACGTGCGTGGCCACTGGCGAGCGTGGTCGTGGATATCGACCACGCTCTTACCCGCCCAACAGACGAACTCACAGAGCGATCCCGATTCGACTCTCTGCGCTGCGGGGAGCTTGCGGGCCGGCGCCTCGTTGCGGAGGCGTTTCCTAGGGTCGGCCCGCTGCGTCCACAGTGCTTTCGCTGGTCCTGCGGTAGGCGAACCAGGGCAGGAAGAACTGGGCGACCGGACCCACCAGTAGTGCGTACATCACCGTGCCGGCACCCACAGTGCCGCCGAGAACCCAGCCCACCGCGAGCACGGCAAGCTCGATCAAGGTGCGGATGAGCCGGATGGAACGCCCGGTCGTCGCCGACGTACCGGTCATCAGCCCGTCGCGGGGACCGGGGCCGAAGCGCGCACCGACATAGACGGCGATGGACAAGCCGTTGAGCACCACACACCCGATGGCCAGCACAACCCGGGCCGGGAGCCCGAGATGTTGAGGAATGAGCGCGAGACCCAGGTCGGAGGAGAACCCCACGACGATGATGTTGGCGAAGGTACCCAAGGTCGGCTTCTGCTTGAGAGGGATCCACAGCAAGAGCACGAAAACACCCAGTAGGGCACTGATCATGCCGAAACTGAGGGGAGTGTGACGTTCCAGCCCCTCGTACAGGACGCTCCAGGGATTGACGCCCAGAGATGTGCGGACCATGACCGAGAGGCTGAACCCGTACAGGGCGAGACCGACGAACAATTGGGGAAACCGTCTGAGTGGACGCTCACCGAGGGAGACGTAGGTGAGCGGCGGCAGGGACGGTCGTGTACGGGACGCTGACGGACCCCCGTCTCGTTCGTCTTCGCCGAGTCCTTGCCTCTTGACGTTCGTGATCGTCTGCTCCATTTCAGTCGGTTCCTGTGTGTGTTCGCCGGCCCCGTCCGCGTCTATCGACGTCAGGATTCGAGGTGATCCAATGCACGCCTGATTCGTTTGCCGGCTTCGCTCAGGAGTGCACCCGTCCGGCCGCAGTTGATCCGCACGAAATGGTCCAAGGGCTCACCGTCGGCGAAGTGGTTGCCGCAGATCGTGGCGACCTTCGCCTCGGCCAGCAGGAACTGATCGGCGGTGCTGTAGCCACGCTCGCGGTAGGCGTCGGCGAAGGCGACGAAGTCGACGAACAGGAAGTAGCCTCCCTGCGGGGCGGTGACCTGCAACGAAGGGACTGCCTCGAGCTCGGCCAGCATGGCTTCGAGGTTGCTGCGTGCGGCCACCGCCCTGGAGGTCGCGACCTCATCCATCTCCGGCCGCAGCGCGATGTGCGTGGCGACCTGGCCGTAGGTGGACGCGAACGAGGTGAGATTGACCTGTGCCCGCGCGGCCGCGTTCACGATGTCCGGCGGAGCACACAGATACCCGATCCGATCACCGTGCATGCCGTACGTCTTGCCCGGCCCGGTCACCGCCACCGTCCACGCCCGCATGCAGCAGTGGCTGCCGTCAGGGAAGCTGACGTCTATGGCGGCGAATGTCTGGGCGCGTGGCTCGATGACATGGGCCTCGTACGGGGTGTCGAACAGGACGTAGACCGGGTTCTCCCCGCGGGCCTCGCGTCGCAGGTTGTGCTGGGCGACGATCCTGGCCAGCGCCGACAGCTCCTCGGTCGAGTAGACCTTGCCCGTCGGGTTGATGCAGTCACCCAGGATGACAATCTTGGTTCGCTCCGAGATCGCCGCCTCGAGGGCCGACGCCGTCAACCCGCCATCCGCCGTGACCAGAACGGTTTTGAGGACCCCCTCGTGCAGCTGCACCATGTCCGCGTAGTGCGGCCAGTTGGGTACGGGAACCACGACCTCGTCGCCCCGATTCAGCAGCGCATGGAAGACCACGGAAATCGAGCCTTTCACCCCGCCCGGGGTGACCATGATTTCACTGTCCGGGTCGTAGGTGATTCCGTGGAGGCGAGCCTGCCGCGCGGCAATGGAATCCAACAGGAACGAAAATCCCTTGACCGGCGCGAACGCATGAATTGTGTCGGGGTGTTCTTGAATGAACTCGACTACGCCGCGATCGATCCGGGGATCAGCCGGCATATCCAGTGCGCCGATGCTGAGATCGACGATCTGCTCATGTTCGGGGAGTCCTCGATTGAGCGCCGCTAGTTTCGCCATAGTTCCGTGAGTTGCTGACTCGGGAATCCGCAGAATAGCGTCGGCGATGCCGCGATTCTTCTGCATTACGGTAAGAGCAGCACTACTGCCTGTGGAATTCAATTCTTGGCCACCGCTTTGTGCATTGCGGTCCACATGTCCAGTTGAATGTTCAGGGTCTCTGTCGCCCCGTAGACGATCTCGGCGGCGTCCGCATCGGTACGGCAGTTGTGCAGAACGCACTTCTTCGCATCGGCGGCATGGCGTTCCTCGACGCCCTCGTCACCGACGTGGACATTGAAATAGACCTCGACACTATCCACGAACTCGCCCGCGTGCAGCTCGTTGCGGCTGTTGCGGAACGCCCTACGGCAGACCTGCAGCATCTTGTCGGCATGAGACTCCAGGGCCATCGCCACACCCAGCATGCGGTGATAGTTGCTGCCCAGCAGCTCCAGAGTGCGCTCGCGGTATGCCACCGTCTCGGGAAGGACCAGGTCGCTGTTGCGCGCCTCCCGCACGAGCAGCGGAGGCAGGCCGAACTCGGTCCGACCGAACAGGTTGTGGGAGTTCTCCATCAACAGCTCATGGCAGTGTGCCGCCTCGCCGTTCCCGGTCTCTTCGTTGAGGATGTGCGAGAACAGAACCAGCGTGTCGCGGTCGTCACGGGCGGCCGCCTGCGCACACACGTAAGCGATGCCTTTGACCGTGCCCTCGGTCCGATGGAAGAAATTGGCGCGGTGGAAGTCGTAGGCCGGGGCGTTCCACGGTGAGTTCTCAAGGTATGCGAAGTAGCCATTGGCGTAGACCTGATGCTGCTCCAAGTGATCCATGATTGCGGTGACTTGGTCATGGATTGAAACCTTCGTGGAATTCGTCATCTTGCAGCTCCCCCTGATATGCACGTTCGAATCGTGGCCGCGATATATCGCGGCCGGACCCCACGATCCACCCAAAGAACGTCTTACTTGAACTACCGAAAGTCATCGTGCCCGGATCGAAACTTCACCGAGCACTGTAGTCATGCGATCACCCCGCTTGCCCCCCTTCCATTCCCGCTACTGGGAATCGATACGCAACCTGATATAAGGGGACCCTTCGGTTTTATTTTGGACTCGGAGCAGTGCATCTCTTTACACGGCCATTAGGGATCAGGTACCGGTTTCAGGGAAACAATGTGCGACGCTGCGCCAGCTCGTCCTCGAAATGCCCGCCCCGGTTGTCGCCGACGCCCTCAACTACCACTACACCACCACAACCAGACTCGCCGCCCAGACCGGCGGCCGTCTGGAGCCGCTACGCCACGGGCCCCCGGCCAAGATCACCCAAGGGCTGGAAACCAGACACATCCCGCGACAGTTGAATACGCGACCTCACCAGTCCGGAACCCCGGCCCTCGCCCGCGTCGAGATTCGCAGACCCCCAATCGAAATGGCCTCATCGGGCCAACCAGCCGCCCTAGACATACGTGCAGTGCTACACGGTTTGATCGGTGAAAACCTCGAACGCTCCGTCGAGTTCCTGCTGTGCTTTTCGCATTGCGGTGCGGGCGATTTCGACAACTTCGGGTGTGGGCGGGTGATCCAGGCAAGCAAGGTTCATAGTGACCTGTTCGGGTGTGGTGAACCCGGCGAGGACCGCCGTGTGGCCGCCGTGGTCCAGGCACGACCACAGGGCGATCCGGATCAGTTCGGCCGGATCGTCTTCCCCGATGTACTGGCGCACGGTGTCTAGGGCGAAGTCGATGATGTCGATGGCGGGATCGGTGAACCAGCGCTTGCGGGCGCGGTGGTCGCCGGGGTTGAAACGGCGGGGCCGCCGGGGTGTGTAGCTGCCGGTCAGAAGGCCCTGCGCAAGAGGCTTGTAGGTGAGGACGCCGCAGCCGTGTTCGGCGGCCAGGGCGAAAATCGGTGCGCGCGAGGGTGTCAGCAGGTTGTCGCGGACCGCGATCACCTGCGGGCCGATCCGCGAGAACAGCCGGTAGAACCGCCCGTACTTGTCGGTGGTGGGTTGGCCGGTAATCCGGTCCAGGGCGTACCGGTGCGGGCCGCGCATACCCACCGCGCGAACGAGCCCTTCGGCCCGGAATTGCTCCATGGTGGCGAGGGCGGATTCGAGGTCGCTGTCTTGGGGGCCGAAGTTGTTGTGGTGGAAGAAATACAGGTCGATATGGTCGGTGCCGAGGTGGGCGAGGGAACGTTCGAGCTGGCGGCGCATGTGCTCGGGTGTGTACGGGTGCTCCGGATCACCGCCGTAACCGACTTTCGAGGTCAAAGTGATTGTGTCGCGCGGGATTTGGCGCACTAGACGGCCTAGAGTGGATTCGGCGCGGCCGTGGCCGTAGACATCGGCGACATCGAAGAGGGTGACGCCCTTCTCATACGCGCAGCACAATCCGTCGAACGCTTCGCCGTCGTCTATCTCGCCCCAACCGGTCGGCAGGCCGAGGTTTTCGGCCGGGCCGCCCAGGGCCCAGCAGCCGATGCCCAGGGCTGACACGCGCGGCCCACCATCGCCCAATGTGCGAGTCAGCATGTGGTGATACCTCCAGAACAGAGCAGGGTTTCCGTGCCGGGCGTGTCGGTCCCGACCTTGTTAGGGTTCCTCGGTTGCCCAGTCAGGAATGCCCCCGAGACGCATTCCGCTATGGAGGAACCCTTGTGACATCTACCGACAATGCTCGCCGGATCGTGCGTGATCTGGCCGCTTCCATCACCGCCCTCGATGACGTGGAGCAGGACGCCCAGAAGTTCGTCCTGGAATGGATAGACAGCGGTGCCCCGCTGTTCCGGGTCCGCAAGCCGGACGGCCCACCGACCCATTTGTGTTCCTATGCAGTGATTTTCGACCGCCGCCGGCGTTCGGTGCTGCTGGCCGATCACGTCAAGGCCAACGCGTGGCTGCCGCCGGGCGGTCATGTCGATCCGGACGAAGACCCGCGCGTCACGGTGCTGCGCGAAGCGCACGAGGAACTCGATATCGAGGCGCAGTTCGATCCGGTATGTGGTGGTGAGCCGCTGTTCTTGACCGTCACCCAGACCCGCGGAGATCACTCGCACACCGACGTGAGTTTCTGGTTCGCTATCGCCGGTGACGAGGACATGGTGCTGCGGCGCGATCCGGCCGAAGCGCGCGAGCTGCGCTGGTGGCCCATCGACAACGCCGCACTGTGGGAGCCCGCCGAGCAGTTCGACCCGGGCATGACGCGGTTCCTGGACAAGCTTCGTGCTCATGGCGAAGTCAGCGAGCCCGTGGCCTGACCGGTTCGCAGGTCGATAGTGGTGATCATCGCCGAGTGATCGGACAGGCTGGTGTCGATCGTCGTGCGGTCGTAGTGGCATCCGGTCACCGTGCCGGTCGCCGAGGTCATGAACGTGTGGTCGATACGCTGGGCCAGGAACCGATCACTGAACCAGCTGTGCTCGTGCTGGTCCGGATGCAGGCTCCGGAAGGTATCGACCATCCCGGCCGAGCAGATCGCGGTATAGAACTCGTAGTCGTGGGTCTCATAGGCGGTGAGCCGGGGCTCATGGCCCGGCTCCACCACGTTGAGATCCCCGGCGAACACTGTGCGCGGCCGCCGCAGCGCTGCCAGCTCGCCGAGGGCGCGGCGCTGAAACTGCGCGCGGGTGTGGCTGCTCTCGAGAGTCATGCCGTTGGCGGGGGCATACATGCCCACGATCCGCACTTGCCCGTGCACGGTGGTCAGATCGGTGACCGCGACCCGGTTGCCCATCGGGCCGCGCAGCTGGCGGCTGATCTGGTGGCCGAACGTGGCGATGACGGCATGGTATTTGTCCCCGGCGGTCGGGGCACCGGCGGCGTTGAGCTGTGCGGGAGTGGTCGAGAAGCCATCCGCGCGCAGGGTTTCCAGCAGTTGCCGTGATCCGTCGCTGTCGCGGATCTCGGTCAGCACCAGCACCGATGCCTCGGTGCTGAGAAGCCATTCCGCGAGCTTGTGCGCGCGGGCCGGCGGTGCGGACTGCACATTGAGCGCGCACACGGTGAGCCGGTCCGGATCGTTCTCGGCGCGGTCCCCGGTGGAGCCGAAAAGCATTGCTTGATCAGTCACGGGCGTCCTTCGCTAGTTGGATGGGCGAGCAGGAGGTTTCGTGCGTCCCCGATCGCCGTGGCCAGGGCGGCGGGGTCGAGCTGTTTGCTTGCGCGGATATCCGCAGTTTCCTGCGCGGCGCCGTAGACATGGAACGGGGCGGCACCGGCGGCGGTGTCGTGGATCAGGAACCGCGTTTTCGCCGCGGGCCCGCGCAGGATCATCGAGACCGTGCCTGGATCGGCGCACACATTGTGCACGCTGGCATGGTCCAACGCGAACGTGTCCCCAGGGCGCTGCCGTTGTGCCAGTAGAGGTTTCAGCGATGCCGGGTCGGTGCGCTCATCGAATTCGGCATCGGAGCCGTAGAGGTTGTGCTGATAGCGGCCGCGCACGATCCGGGAGGAGAACGGCCAGCGGTGATTGTGCGGGCGCTCGGTGTGGCGGCCGCTGTAGAGGTGCAGCCGCAACCGGACATCGGTGTCAGGGTCGGTCCACAGCACCAGCTTGCGCATGAAGTCGTAGCCCTCGCACATGCTGGTCAGTGCCGCTTGCGAGGGCAGCCGCTCGAGCAGGTTCAGCACCAGCGCGTTGTCCTCACGGGTGAGGGCATCGAAAACGAGCGTGGCACACGTGAGGATGGATTCGGTGTCGTCCCAGTCGATTTCGGTCAGGGCGGCGAAATCGGGGTGTGGGTAGTCGGTCATGGTCAGTACCTCGTGCGAAGCAGCGGAATGGTGGCGTCGAGATGGCGTTTGAGGTGCGGGTGCAGCCGGTAGTACTGCACCGGCAACCCCTGCTGCGGGTAGAGGGTGGGCAGCTGGCCCGAGCTCGCGACGTGGACCGCGACCGCGATCAGCAACCGCACCTGCGCGGCGCGGACGCGGGCCTTCAGCGTGGGCAGGTGAGTCAGCGGCACCGGTTCGCTGGCCAGGACTTCGCCGGTGTCCACGCCCGAGCGGGCGACGTGGACTGTGCAGAGGATCGGCTGACCGGTCAGCACCGCCCACCCCGGCGCGTCCATGCCTCGCAGCGCGGGTAACGCACCGTTGTGGGCATTGACCGCGCCGAGTCGAGTCGCGGCGAGCACCCGGCCGGGAACGATCGGCATCCCGGCCAGAACGGTCAGATCCGCGCACCGCGCGAGCGCCGCGGCCGCCTCATCCCAGCTGCGCACGCGCTCGGCCGGGGCCGGGGGCCGGTCGCCCTCGGGCGCGGGGTCGGGATACCAGGCACTCGCGTAATGCGAGTCCGGCGGGATCGCGGCCGGGGACGGTGGCGGGCACCACGCGATCAACGCCGCGTCGAGCCCGCATGCGGCCAGGCCCGCCAGCAGCTCGGCCGCGACGCGCGAGCTCGGCGGGGCCAGCACCGCGACCCGGGCCCGCGCGCGTGCGCGCAGCGGCTCGAATGCCTCGGGCGGAATCGGCGGCGGGGCCGGCGGATTGAGGCGATTGCGCAAGTGCAGGGCCAGAATGCCGGTGGTTTCCTCGAGCTGGTCAGCGACGGTGGCGATATACCCGCCGATCAGCGGGTCGGGTCGCGCCTGCTGGTACAGCGCCAGGGCACCGAGGATCTTGCAGGCGGTATTGACCGCGCGCAGATCCGCGAGTTGCCCGGGGCGATAACGCATCCACCGCGCGGCCACGCACGCCAGCGCCTCGGCATGGGCGGTGCTCATCGCCCCGAGGTGCTCACCCACCGGCGGCCGCGCCAACCGATGGGTTTCGATTCCCGCTATCAATGCCGCGTCGGTATCGGCCGCACGCACGCCCAAGGCGGCCAGCTGCCTGGCCGCATCAGCGGCGGTGACCAGCGGCACCCGCCGGGCCGCACCCGATCCGGCCAGCCGCGCCGGGGTGAAGTCGCCATCGAGCTCGGTGTGCAGCCGATACCGGCCCCCGACCTCCACCGCGGTCACCGGCACGCCTTGCTCGCCACGTCGGCCACGACCCGCAGGTAACTGTCCACGACCGGGCCATCCCCCGGATATCCCCACAGCGGCAGTTTCACGAACGTTCCGGCGAACGCGCTCACCCCCGGCATCAGATGCCGCACAGCGGTTTGCGGGGCCACCCATTCGCCGAAGGGATCGGAGCGGGCGAACAGCGGATGGCCGCTGATGTCGCCGGTGGAGCCGGGGATATCGACCTCGGTGGCCCCGGCACGATGACAGCGGGCCACGAATTCCTCCCGCGAGAAGTTCGCGTGCTCGCCGCTGTAGTTCAGGCCCAGCACATACAGGCCGTGGCTGCCCTCGGCGAGATCCACTTGTATCGGTCGCAGGACCGGATTGTCGGCCAGGGCGTGGGCGAAGCGGTCGAGGGTGGCGCGGCGCCGGTGTTCGATATCGGTGGCGCGCGCGAGCTGCTGCACGCCGATGGCCGCGCCGAGGGTGGTGATCCGTTCTTTGAGTCCCATTCCGGTCATCGCGAACCGCGAATACGGCTTGGTCGCGTCGATTTCGGTGGTGCTGCGCTTGCCGTAATGCCCGAACAGCAAGGCCCTGTCCCGCAATTCGGGCTGGCTGGTGACCAGCACGCCGCCTTCGCCGGTGGTGATGGCTTTCTGGTTGCAGGAGAACGCCGCCATATCGCCCCACAGGCCGACGCGGCGGCCCTGCCACGACGCGAAGTGCGCGTGCGAGCAGTCCTCGAACAACCACAGGCCCCGATCGTGGGCAAGCGCGGCGATTTCGTCCATGCGGGCCGGGATGCCCCACAGATGAGTGACGATCACCGCGCGGGTACGGGCGGTGATCTGCGCGGCGATGCTCTCGGCGGTCACGTTGCCGGTTCGCGGGTCGGCGTCGGCGAACCGCACGGTGACACCCTCGAACGCGAACGGGCTGGCAGTGGCCGCGAACGTGTATGCGGGAGCGATGATTTCATCACCAGGACGCAGACCCGCAGCGCGGCTCATCGCATGAATTGCCGCGGTCCCCGACGCGAAGGACACCGCGTATTCGGCTCCGAGGAATCCCGCGAACGCCCGCTCGAATTCGCCGATCACTCCGCGTGCGTCGCGGTCGGACAGCGACCGTCGCGCCTGGCCGGTCACGGCGGCATCGAATGCGCTGTCGATGTGGGGCCAGCGGTAATGCTCCCCGCCCGCCAATCCCGTCAGCAGCGATATCGCGGCATCGAGTTCGATCCCCGCCGCCGGCGCGCGTCCCAGACCCGTCCCGCCGTCCGAGGCGGCCGAAGTCAGCGGGGCCACGAGTGCGGCCAGCCGCTCGGCAGATTGCTCGGCGGTTTCACCGTCCCCCACGTGCAGGATCGGCCAACCCTGCTCGGCGGCCGCCAGACACAGCCCGGAGCGGGTGCGCTGCTGGTAGTCGGTGAACGCGGTGCGGGCGTGGGTGATGTCGGCTCCCGCGTGGATTCCCAGATCACCCGGTTTCACCTGGGCATGGCGCGCCCAGGTCACCTGCGGATCGACATCCACGAGAACAGTCAGATCCGGGCGGCGCACATGAGCGAACAGCGCCGCCAGCTCTGCGGGGCTGTGATTGCCCTGGGCGAGCAGCTGGGTGCTGATACGCCCGATCCAGCCGTCCACGAGCACATCGAATCCGGCCTCGAGCAGCGGCGCCAGGACCGCATTGGAAAACGCGGTGAACCAGGCCGCTTGCGTTGCCGCCCAGAAGGTATCGGGCAACGCCGCCGGATCGTCCACCGTGCCCCACAACACCTCAGCCAGCCGCGCCATCACGATGCCGCTGTCGGTGTCGGTCACCGCCGGTTGCTTGCGTGAGACCCACACCAGACCCCGCCGCGGATCTCCCTCAGCCAGGACCTGCGTCGCGCGCGCGTAGTCCAGATCCGCAACCTGCGTGGCAAGGGTGGACTTGCCGCTGCCATTGGTCCCCTCGAGGGCCAGGAAACGGCCGAAACGCGTGCTGGCCGTGAGTGACCGTGCCGTGGCTCCGCCGACGGCACGGCCGTTGTTCGAAATATCGGTGGTCATACTCGACACTCCTTGAATGAGATGAAAAGTGTTGCCGTGCAACAGATCAGGTCCCGCACGGATCGGCGGCGTTGATCAGATCCCATCCGGTGCGCTGCGACCACCGCTGATGCTGATCACGCAGGAACGCACCGTCAGAAACCGGCAAGGTCTCACACACGTGCGCCACGACGCCCGCGAGCCGATCACGCAACTTCGCAAACAGGCTCTCGCGCAACACATTCAGCTCACCGTCCAACGCGGCGTGCAGCTCCGGCCGCTCCAGCGGGTAGACCTCGAGCATCCCCACCATCGAGGTCAGCAGATCGAACGCCGCGTTCTTGAGCACGCGCCGCGCAGAGCGCACCACCAGGCGCGCTTGCCCCTCGATCAGCTTCTCGATCGACTTGAGCGCGTAGTCCAACGCGAAATTCCGGTCTACCCACCGCTGGGCGTGCTCGGAGAACACCCCGATTCGCCAGTCCGCGTACCGGGAATCGAGCCGTCCCATCATCGGATTCGCGTCCCCGGTCAACCCGGCCGCCTTCGCCGCCCGCGTGTACGCGGCACCGATCAGGCATTCCATACTCACCAGCAGATAGGAAATCTCGGAGTAGAACGGACGGCCCGCCTCATGGGCGGCGACGAACGACTCATCACGCACCCCATCGACAATCTCGGCCGGACTCAGCTCCGGGCACGGCCGCAGCAACAGGTCCGTGCGGGCCTGAAACGCGGTCGTCTCGGCCAGCTCCGTGCAGCTCATCAGCGGATCGAGGGTGATGTAGGTGTACCGGGGCGGAACGCCGAGTGCGGACAGGGTTCGGATCGCGAGTGCGTTCTGTTCGCCGGTGGTCTCCTTGTGGAACCGCTCGAGCACGGAGGTCACGCCGGACTCGACACCGAACAGGCAGCGTCGGCACCCGTCGATGATCAGCTGCCGCCACATCGCCGCGCGGTCGATGTGCCAGGCCCGATCCTGCGCGGGGTCCACGACCTGATCAATCCGGCACGAACTCTCCCACGCCATCCCATGCCCGGCCACGGTCGCCGCCAGCGCCAACGCGCGAGGCACTGCGTCGTCGTCGGCGCCGATGAACTCCTCATCCACCAGGTACAGCGTGTGCGAGCGGTCCGGGAAGTGGTCGAAGATCCCCGATATCGCGCCCACCATCCAATCCAGATCCACCGGCGCGCGACCGGTATGGGAGCCCTTGTGCCCGCGTGGGCAGAAGCTGCACGTGTTCGTGCACCCTCGCGACGCCTCGAGCTGGGCCACACCCCCATGGGCCAGGGTCGGGGCCAGAAGATCGAGTTCGGGTAGGAAATCGGTCAGCGCGCGGTTGGCCACGCTCGCGGTGTGCCGCTGTCGGCCGAGGGTGAAGGTTCCCTCGCCGAAACTTGCTCCGACGTAACCGATTCCACGGATCTGAGACTGGTCGATGTCGTCGTGCCAGTGTGTGACGGTATCGGCGATGGTGGGTTCTCCCGCCCCACGTGCGACCAACAGCCACGGGTAATCGGTCAGCAGCAGCCGTTCCGTGCGCGCCACCAGGCTGCCGCCCACGATCGTGACCGGCCTGTCCTCGATGCCGGCCACGGTGTCGAGCACGGTGGCCAGCAGATCGTGCTGACCGAACGTCGCCGATATCCCCAGCACATCGACCCCGGCGGCGATGGCGGCCAACAGCTCATCGAGAGTGACGCCCAGCTGCATGTCCATCAACCGGACCCGACCGCACAACGTCGCCCGCGTCGCGCGCGCCAGATCCGATATCGCCAGCGGGAATCTTGGAAGCGGGAAGTTCTCGGGGTGATACAACGCCGCCAGCAGCACGTCCGGACGCTCGAGGCGGTGCAGTGCTTCGCCGGTCAGGGTCGCGGTGCTCAGCCACGAATCCGGATCGGCGAGCCCGATCCCCTGCTGTGCCCACTCGGGCCAGGCCCGCGAGGAATGCGGTTGCCCGGCCAGATCCGCGATCATCCACCCTGCCTCACCCGGGCGTTCGGCCAGGATCAGCCGCCGTTCCAATGTGCCGGTGACGACGACTCGGTTCGCGGTCACCGCCGCGACCGCATCGGCCAGGACGTTGGGATCGGCGAGCATGATTTCGTCAACGCCGGACAGGCTCGCTCCCGGACCGGCTGTCTTGTCGAGAAACTCGGCCAACCTGTCGCGGACATCTCCGGTCGAGGGCAGGTGGGTGGGCGATGCAATCGCCTGCGCCGCAGCAGGTTCGGAAGCGGGCAATGGGATGGTCGGCGCGCCGCGCTGCAAGAGGCGCAGAGCCGCGGATGCGGCTTCCGGGGTCGGTGTGGTCGAGGGCGAGCCGCTGCCGGTTATCGAGGTATGCACTGTCGATCGCTCCTGCGTGGAGTAGCTATGGGTATCTGGGGCCTGAGGGGGCGGCGGTGGTTGCGTGCCGCGTCGGCCCGATCAGTGATGCGCCCCTCCATGCAGGGGCACGGCCTCCTACTGAGTCGAAGATGTTGTGACGCAATGTCGTCGCGGTGGTCTTCCCGCGCGCGGCCGTCGCGCGCCGATGCCTGTCGCGGAGCCGGCCAAATCCGATCGCACAATGGCATAACCCAACGCGCTCATATCCGGCTCTCCTTCTCTCGCTGGCTGGATTCGACCGGCCCGAGGATCCGGGCCACGGCGCCATAACTGGAGATCGTGGCGGTGGTTGCGACTGCCAGAGGCTCGGCATTGGGCACCAGCGAATCGGCTGGAACGACGTCCACCTTCTGCACGTCGAATCCGTCGAGTAACGCACGCAACTCGACGCGATCACGCGGGAACAGCGGCATTCCCGCACCTTCGAACACCGCCGCGACCGCTGTGGGATCCGAGAGCAGATCCGAACCGAGGTGGGTAATCACCAGATACGAGTCCGGCACGAGAATCGCGCCCAGCGTCTCAAGGAGATCGGTGGGCCGAGCGAGGTGGTCGAGCACCGAGGCCAGGATCACCGCGACCGGCTTCGTAAGGTCCAGCTCGCAGTCCAATGCTTTGGTCAGCTCGACCCCATTGGTGTAATCGGCGTCGACCACGACCGTTCGGGGCGGCAGCAGCGCCCGCCCGTGCGCGTTCACCAGCACGTCGTTATCGAGGGAGACCAGTGTGGAGTCCGGCGCGAGCACTCTCAATTGGGCGAGCGCGTCACCGTCACGGGGAAACCCCGCCCCCAAATCGACGAACTGACGGACACCTGTCACCACTAGCCGCCGGGCTGTAGATTCCACGAAATCCCTTGCCCGCCACAGAGTTCGCGGCAGCGATGGGCAAAGTTCGACCAACATGAACTGCACGCGGCGATCTGCTTCGTAGTTGTCTTTGCCGCCGATCAGCGCGTTGTATACCCGTGCACCATTCGGCTGCTCAATGCCGTAGTCCGGCCCGCTCACATCAAGCTCCGTGGTCGCGTAGTGACGATCGAGTGGTACTTGGTGACCGCGGTATTCAGATCGCGCCAGTCCCGGGGTATCGGCATCGCGCACCACGTCAACGTGCCGCCGTCCGTCGCACGAACCCGCCCCGCCCGGCCCCGGCTCGACACAGCCGCGCTGACCAGGTCGTGGGCGTGCGCGCGGGTTTCGTGGACCTCGATCAGGAGTTCGTCGGGGGTGCGGGTTACCCGCACCGTCACCTGATTGAACTCGTCGGCTTCATTGAAGAACCAGGCACTTGCCGATATCGCAGATCTCGTTGCCTGTACCGCATCAGCGACCAGAGACACCACCACCGCCTCCACGGCATCGACCATGTCCCGCAGGCCCGCCCGGGTCAGATCCTCATGCAGGTGCAGGCGCGCGACCGACTCCATCGTGTCCAAAGCCTGGCAACTGAACTCACCGACCAGCGTCGCCGCGGGCTGGATATCCGGTAGTCCAGGCACGACGTGATGTCGAGACGCTATGGAATTCGCTTCCGGCGGCAAATACCAGACTTGCGCGTTCAGCGCCGAAAACCTGCGCAGCAGATCCCTTCTCGGCTCCGCAAGCCCGTCCAGATGTGCAGGAGTCGGTGTAACCACATGCCGGCGCCCCGCCTGCGCCAAGGTCGCGTACAGCGACCACAGCATCTCGACCCTCGGCCCCGGCTCCCGGAAGAGCTGCACACCCCCGAGACTGTGCAGCTCGGCGAATTCCCGCATGAGCCGCTCGACTTCGCTGAGGCGGTCGGTCACCAGATCCTCACGCACGTACCCGAATATCACTGGCTCCATGGGCCACCCCACCTTTGATGTTCGTTCGATAGACGGGCGCACCTGGAGCGATGTCCCTGCTCTGTCGCGGCCCGCTGCCGGGGAGCCAAACAAGGGGGCGATGACTACAACCCGGCAGCGTGCCTGATAGGCATCGTCGCCCCGATCCTCGCCAACCTGGGGGTGCACCATGCACCCCTTGTGAAGAAATTCCGCGGGTAACCTCCGGGTAGAACACTTCCCTCCGCTGACGGGAACCTCATGGACGACTACGAACCTGAGCCGGGCCGCCGTATCGGCGACAACATCCGAGAACTGCGCGGCAAGGCCCTCACTCGCCAAGAATTGGCTGACAAATCCGGTGTGAGCTTCGAACTGCTCAAGCAGCTCGAGCAGCACAAACGAAACTCGACCTCACTGGCCACTCTGCGCAAGCTCGCGGGCGCGCTCGACTGCGACGTGAGCGACATCATGGGCAAACGCAGCGGCCTACCCAACGCCAAGGCCACCGACGAGAGCACCGGCGTAATCGCGATCCGCCGCGCTCTCACTTCAGTGGGCCAACTGACCGGCACCGCAGACGAACACCCACCGGTCTCACTCGGGGAAGCGCGCCGGGCCGTCACCTATGCGTGGGGTTCCTACTGGGCTGGCCGCTACGAGAAACTGGCCGCGATCCTTCCGGCCAGCATCGCCGATCTGCGGTCCACCCAGCAGGCCGCGCAGGGAAGCCCCGATCTGGCGCCGGCTTCGGAGATGAACGCCCGCATCCTGTGGGCCGCCGCCTGCACCCTCGTGCACCTGGGTCACACCGATACCGCTTGGATGGCAATCCAAGACGCGCACAAGTCCGCGCAGCAAGGAAACGATCCGCTGCTGGAAGCGACATTGCGCGGGTCGATCGGTTGGCAACTGCTCGTGCAGGGCCGCCACGAAGAATCCACCGCCCTGGTCCTCAACGCTGCCAAGGACATTCAGCCCGTCGGCAACGTTCCCGACGCGCACCTGTCGGTGTACGGGTCGCTGCTGTTGCAGGCTGCTACAGCCTCCGGCCGTGACCAAAAAATCTCGCTTGCATTGGATCTCGCGGAGGAAGCCCAGTCGGTTGCTACGCGCCTGCCGGGCGATACCAAGGACTACGAATGCAACTTCGGTCCATCGCAGGTCGTCATGCAAGTGACCGATATTCACGTGTCCTCCGAGAATTACGCCGACGCGCTGGCAGCAGCCAAACTGATGCCCCTGGGCGGCACCGGGCTCACACAGGTGTCGCAGGCTCGGCATCTGCTCGATCGGGCCGCCGCACTCACCCGAATGGGTCGCTACGACGACGCATTCAAGCTGGTCGCGACCGCTGAAAAGGTAGGTGGTGACCAGTGGGCGCGGCACCAGAGTTTGTTTCGGTCAGTCGTTGCTGAACTACTCGACAACGACCGGACGAGCGGGCTCCGCGAGCTTGCGAGTCGCGTCGGCGTCCGTGGCTAGGGGCGTGCCATGCGTAGTGTCGCAGTCGGACAGCTCTACGACCCCCAGCGGCGCCACTGGGCGCCGGTGCCGATAGCGCGGATCACCCGTGCCGCAATTCATCTCGTTCTGATGGTCGCGAATCCGGCTGAGGCAGAGGTGGAAGCCGTGCGATCGGGCGTGCCCCGGTTCGCTTGGATCGACGCATCGAATGTCGCGCTGCTGGCGTGGACATTCGGCGATGACCTTCCGTGGAGCGACGCCCCGTACAGCCCGCACCTGGAGCAGCCCGGCGACCTTCCAGGCATCGGATGTGGCCCCAGCGATTCGGCCGCGGTGACCGTGGTCCTGGTGGACGCTGATACGGGCATAGTGCGGGCTGTATGCGACACCACCTGGCCGCCAGAATTCGCTGCGGTAGTGCGCGATTCCATCGCTCGCATGGCTGCCGCACCGCTTGACATGAACGCCGTGGACGCAGCGATGGCCCCGCTGTACATCAGTTACCCGGACACTGCCGAACTTGTCGCAATGAAGGCCACAGCGACGTGTGGCGGCGGCCGGTTGATCGCATGAATCTGGCTCCCTCCCCGACAACTACCGTGCGGGATCGGCGAGCCCAAACAGTGGCTACTCCGCCCGCGAATATGCTCTGGATCGGGCCGCTGTCCGACGGCCTCTCCCGACCGCCGACCCGGAAAGCGGATCGGATGAAGGCCCAAGAGGGCGCGGACATTTCGACTCCCCCACTTGCCGCAGGGGTACGCTCCCGCGGCGATTTCACGCGTGGACCGGGCCACGCCGAAGGGATTTTCGCGCATGTCGAAGCCGGACCAGCCGACGTGGCTGACCGCCCGGGCCCGCCATCGGCTCACACGAGAGGGCCACGAGCGCGCCGTGCTCGCCCTGCGCACCGACGGGCTCAGCACCTTGCCGTTCATTGATCCACCGGACCGCCAACGCCGGTTGGAAGCCCAAATCTGCGCGCGCCTGGCTCGCAGCTACGGGCTACGCGACAGCGACAGCACCTGGTTCGCCGGGCTCGGCGTGCACGCCACCCGCACCGAGCTGACCATTGATGCCGGCGAAACTACGCGCACCAGCCGCTTGCTCGACGAGCTCGTCCCCTGCATCGACGAGGAGGACCAGGTGCACGGGGTCCCGGGATTGCGTGCGCACCGTGTCGGATCGTTCTGGCAGCTCACGCATCTGAAGCTGCCCGACGCCCTGGTCCGGATTGCCACGCACGGTGTGCTGGAACTACCGGACAGTCCCGAGCCCCTCCTGACCGAAGATCGGATGACAAGCGCTGAGCAGAACCGTTTCGACGCGGACGAGGCATACGCGCCACGCGGACTGGAGGATTGGATTCTGTTGTGTAGCAGGCTTCTTCGTCGTCCAGCCTTGCTCGACCCGTGCTCTCTGGGCGCGGAAACCGCCTCGGTCTACACCAAGGGCCACGATCTATGTCTCGAGTGGACCGGCCCCCTCGAGACCGGACAATACTTCGAAACCGTGCTCGGCGCGCACCTGGACGTGACCTCGGACCCGCACTACGACGAGGTTCTGTTCATCGCTGATCACCGCCACCACACCAACCAGGTCATAACAAACTTCGGCAAAGCTCGGTTCATCTTCCGCCGGCACCCGGACTGACCCCGGTTGTCCCTAACATCATCACCGAAATGCAATAACGTGCTGCTGCACGTGACTTGCGCACCTGTAGATACCCGTAACAAGGTTCGCCAGCGAAGCCGCAGCGGCTAAACACGGTTGCTGCGGCTTTGACTCGTCCCAGGACGTGCGACCTGGGACGGGGCTTCCGAACACCTCGTCCGCCCTCGCGCCGCACACGTACGCCGTTTCGAACAACACCCGATCCTGCAACACGGCAAGGGATAGATCCTTGCGCGGGCGCCGGGCGCAGATGCCATCGAGCACGCGGGTGATGTCCTTGGCCGGCGCGGGGCGCGGGAGCCGCTTGGGCACGGTGACGGTACCGACCTTGCCCATCGGGTTGACCTCGAGCCGGTCGTCGATCTCGGCCCACCGGCAGAACGCGGACACCGCCGCGCGTTTGCGTTTGCGGGTGGCCGGGGACTGTCCGGAGATCGCGGTCATGAACGCCCGGATCGGTTCCACGTCCATCGTTTTCAGGTTGCCGTCGTAATGATCGGCGAACGCAGCCAGGTCGCCCCGGTAGGCGCGAATGGTGTTGGCGGGCTTGTTCGCATTGTGCAGATCGTTGAGGAAGTCCTCGATGTGCACCGGCAGCGGGCGGTAGGCGGTGTCGATCTCGGGCTCGGCGAGGTCGGTCATTGCGCGGCCGCGGGTCGCGCGTCCTGCGGCACGGCCTCCGCCAGGCGGCCCCGTAAGTTGGTCAGTTCGGCAATCAGCGCGTCGAGCCGTTCGAGGGCCTCGATACCGGCGCGGTCGCGGGCATCGATCTTGTAGGACGCGTAGTCACCGAATCCGCCCCAGAATCCGAGCGAAAAACCGGCCCCGCCGCCGATCCGGAGAATGTGCTCGAATTCGGGCAGAAACCGTTGCCGCGCCTCGTCGGTGTCGTTCACGATCGCCCCTGTTCGTAGTTGCCCGATAACCAGGAAACGAACTCTCGCCCGCGAAAGGTGTTCCGGGAGGTCGTTTTCGGTCATTCTAGGCCCAGTTGCCCGATAACCGTAGTTATCTCGCAACCCCTCAGGCGCCCCAGCCCCAATCGCGCACAGAGCCGCCAAATACCCGCCACCCATACCCCGGGTACCCCCGCAACCCCAGCGGGCCGCACAGCGGCCGTGATGAGATGGCCCGGTGAGCGACGGCGCCACCTCGCCGACTCGCGCCAAGGCTTGGCACTGCGCTGCGCCATGAGCACCGGCAACACTGCACTCCTGAGCGAGGTGACCGATCGCGACGTGCACGAAATATGAACCACTGCAACAGAACAGGGACGAATTCGGCACGATCACGATCGAGCGGCTATTGCTCACCGACCGTCTCGATTCAACTTCGACAACAAGGGACAACCCCGGCGGGCCGAATCCTCCGGGGCTGTCCCTTGTGTATGGTGGCGCCTGTTGCCGATAGACCTGGGGCGGCCATCACGAAGCGCCCGGACCGACCACAAGCCCGATCCCCCGATGGCGGGGAGCTCGGCTAGTTGACTGTCATTTCCTCCGACCCGTTGCATCCGCTGTGCAGGTTGGCGAGTCCGTTGTGAACTCTGGTGATGTAGTCTTCCGGATCTGTATGCACTATCCAGTCACCGGTGGGTGAAATCAAAATATTCCCTTCTTTGTCCATCAATTTAAAAGGCCCGGTGTGCCCGGCGAAGTCCCAGTGCAAAAGGCTCGGGTATGTCATCACCAACGTGACAGTTGTACCTGTATTGTTCGTGAAGTCCGCGCACGAGCCCGGCCAAGTTTCCGCGCGCGCGGTGGCAGCTCCCATCAAAGCAGCCCCGACCAGCAGTGCAGCCACGCCCGTAGATATCGAACTCTTCGTGATGATGTTCATTGATTTGCTTCTTTTCTCGATAGGAATAAAAGAGGAGGACGCGATTGTCGGGTTGCTACGCTGTGGGCCTGACATCGTTGCTAGCGCGTGGCAGAGCAGTCCTCAAGCGGGTAGCACGGCGGCGGTGTCGTGCTAGGCGTGGCCGAACAATCCTCGAACGGATAGCACGGCGGCGATGTCGTGCTCGGTAGCACGGCCGAGGACACGACCACGGCCGGATCAGGGTTCTGGGAATCCTCACCGGGGTATGCCAGCACCACTGCGATCATCACCAGAACGGCGACGCCCAACAGCGCGGCGAACAAGATGATCGAATAGGCGATCGATTCGGAATCGATCGGTGTCACGATGACAATGCGCGGTCCGTTATTCACGGCGACACCCGCAAACCGTTCCGTGAATACAATATGCTGCACCCAGATCGATACTCATAATATTTCCCACCTCCATGACGACCCATTTATTTCTCATGCCCGAAACACACGGCAGGCGTGAACGGCATTTGTGGGTTGTTGTCGCCGGATTAATTGGCGACAACATGAAGGTAGAAAGAATCCGAATTCGACGCTGAGAGCTGATGTGGCACCCTCTGCTGTCTCCGCAGATCGGGCGGTGTTTCCGCAGCGGATAAGAGCTCGCGCAGGCGGAGAACTTCGCGGCCGGCACCCACCGCCGGGCTCAGCCGATCAGGTCGGGCAAACCTGTGCTGCAGACGGGATGGATCGGTACCATCCAGCTCATGGTGGGGAAGATTTCAGAATCCGAGAACAGCGAATCAGGCTCCGCGCGAGTAGTTTTCGCCGCCAGACTCCAGGCGCTGTTCGAGGCCGCAGGCAACCCGACCCTGGCCAGGGTTCGCCGCGCGGCCGCCGAACGCAGGTCCTCAGTCCAGGCCAAGAACCACACAGCAGTCGAGATCCCCGCGCAGCGCATCAGTGAATGGCGCCGCGGTGACCGTCTGCCCAAAACCTTCGACAGCGTCGAGTTCGTGATCCTGGCACTGCGGGACCTGGCACTGGCCACATCGGACTCAGTCCCCTCTGAACTGACCCACATGCCGACCTGGCAGAAACTCTGGGAACACGCCCACGCCGACAAGGACACACCCCGACCCACACGAGGACGCGACGAAAACCAAGCACGGCCCGTCCTCACCTCGACCCTGCACCGCGACATCACCCATTTCGTCGGCCGCGACGCCGAGCTACAACGGATCCTCGCGTCGACGAAGCGCGGGCGGGTGGTCTCGATCCACGCCATCAACGGCATGCCCGGAATCGGCAAAACCGCCCTGGCCATCCGGGCAGCGCACCGCCTGGGCAAGGAGTTCCCTCACGGCCGCTTCGTCGCCGAACTCCACGCCCACACCCTCGGACAACCGCCCGCGACACCGTTCGATGTCCTGGCAAGATTGCTCGCCGACCTCGGCATCGACCCCCGTTATGTCCCCCCGAGCCTCGAGGGGCGACGGGATCTGTGGCTGGACCGCGTGAACGGCAAACGGATACTGCTGATCCTCGACGACGCCGCCGACATCGCCCAGGTCGAACCCCTGTTGCCCGCAGGAGAGGGCTGCCTCACCCTGATCACCAGCCGCCGACGCCTGGACCTCGACGGTGCCGTGCCACTTCCTCTCGATGTGCTCGACCCCGACAGCGCAGCGCAGCTGTTCATCGATCTTGCCCATCGAGACTCCGCCGATGACCGTGCCGCGGTCGAGGAGATCGTGGCTCTGTGCGGGTATCTGCCGTTGGCGATCGTGATCCTCGCCGGGCGATTGGCACACCGCCCTGCCTGGACCATCAGCGGACTCGCGGCCGAATTCACCGCGGCCACTGATCGTTTGGCCGAACTCGGGACCGAACAGCGCGCGGTGCGCGCCGCATTCGAATTGTCCTACCGCGACCTTCCCCCTGAGCGCGCACGGTTCTTTCGAAACCTAGGCCTGCACCCCGGCCTGGACACCGACGCACATGCGGCGGCCGCACTGACCGGTATTGCCGTGGACACGGCGCGTGCCGAGTTGGACGCCCTGTACACCGACAACCTCATCGACGAAACGACCCCCGGCCGCTTCCGGCTGCACGATCTGCTGCGCAGTTACGCTCGTACACTCGCCGACAACGACACAGACAGCAACGGCAACGAACGAGCCCTGGATCAACTGCTGGACTACTACCAGGCGTCCGCCGCCTCAGCGGACCGACTCCTGGGCCCGCGAACCCGACCCGTTGCCGACTGCCTGGCCGCTGTTTCCCCGCGTGTCGAGGTTCAGGAGTTCAGTGACCAGGCGTGCGCATTGACGTGGATGCGCGCCGAGCGTGCCAACTTATTGGCCTGCCTGGACCACGTCACCGACCGCCAGCCCTCACGCTTGGTAGAGCTATCAGGTTCGCTTGCGGGTTTGCTGGAGCGAGATGGGCCGTGGCCGCTGGCAGTCGACATATACCACCGAGCTGCCTTGGCCGCTGGCAGTCTTGCCGATCGACTCGGTCAGGCCAACGCCCTTATCTCACTTGGCTATATGCGGCGCTTCAATGGCGACCGGTTCGAAGCCACCGATGCGCACCAACAAGCGCTGGCCCTGTACGAAGAGCTCGGCAACCGCCTCGGAGAGGCCAATGCTCTCCACCATCTCGGCGTCATGCGCAGGGACAGAGGAGAGTTCGGGCCTGGCACCGACTTGTTGCAGCAATCGCTGATCATCTATCGCGAAATCGGTAACCGCCTCGGAGAGGCCAGCGTCCTCCACACCATCGGCGCGACGCAGGTAGTCAGTGGGGAGCTCGGGGCTGCCACCGACACGTTGCAGCAGTCCCTGGTCATCTGCCGCGAAATCGGCAGCCGTACAGGAGAAGCCAACACGCTCGCCGCGCTCGGCGTTTTGCGCCAGAAAACCGGGGAGTATGGGGCTGCCACCGACGTGTTGCAGCAATCGCTGATCATTTACCACGAGGTTGGCAACCCCGTCGGAGAAGCCAACGCTCTTACCCGTCTGGGCGGCGTATACCGGCTCATCGGGGAGCTCGAGTCTGCCACCGACGTGTTGCAGCAATCGCTGATCATCTACCGCGAGCTCGGCAGCCACAACGGAGAAGCCGACGGACTTTTCAACCTCGGTATAGTCCACCAGCTATGCGGGGAGTACGAGTCTGCCACCGACGCGCTGCAGCAGTCCCTGATCATGTACCGCAAGCTCGGCAGCCGCGACGGAGAAGGGAACGCCCTCATCGGCCTCGGTGTTGTGCGCCACCTATGTGGGGACTACGAACTTGCCACCGACTTGTTGCAGCAGTCCCTGAACGTCTGCCGCGAACTCGGTAACCGTCTCGGAGAAGCCGACGCTCTCAACTACCTCGGTGTTATGCGCCAGCAATGTGGGGAGTACGAGCTTGCCACCGACTTGTTGCAGCAGTCCCTGATCATCTATCACGAGGTCGGCAGCCTTGCCGGAGAAGCCGACGCGTTGAACGGGGTCGCGTTGGTGTTGCTGAGCAGCGGTGAACCGACAGAGGCGTTGGCAGTTTTCACCGAGGCTCTCGCGATGGCCCGCACGGTCGGCAGCCAGGAAAACCAGGCCCGAGCCTTGGACGGCACCGGCCGTTGCCACGCCGCTCTCGGCGACATCCCGGCAGCGGTGAGCGATTTACGGGCCGCGGTCGAGATCTACCGACACATGGGCTCACCCGAAGCCGACACCACCGCTGCGTATCTCGCCGAACTGGAGTCTCGTTCTCTGCAGGACTGACGTGTACGGCGCGCGAAGACCAGAGTGGGCTAAAACCGTTGCGCGGCAAGAGTAAAGGATGTGACCAGCGATCGTCGACACAGGCCGATGCGGGCTACGTCGTGGCGGTGGTTGGTCCGAACTAGATTACATCTGACTGTCAATGAATCCGGCGCGCGTACCGACTCCGGGCCACGCTTCGTCGCAGAGTTCGGCGAAGGCTTACCGGCCCCGGCCGACAACTTGAGCGGGGCCCTCAGGGCGGTGGTGCCGGGTTTGCGTCATCGGGCAGGTGTCCTTGTTCGCGAATACCGTTGCGGTCCAGCCGATCCGGAGGAACTGTCGGAGGTCGGTGGGAGAATCGGGCGATGGGTGATTTGGAAGACGAGCTGGAAAAACTTGATTCCGCCGCACGCGATGCTGCGGTGGCCGACGCCAGCGACCGTCGGCAGAAGGTGAGGCTGGTCGCGGAGTTCCTAGAACTGCTCGAGCGGAGGGGCTGTGCGCCGGAACCGGTATGCCGGGTAATCGGCGCGAAAGCGGTGAAGGAGAAGACCGGATTCCTCAGTTCACGGCAATGGTGCCTTCACGCTGTGGAGATCGTGGCGCATGGGTGGTGGCTTCGTCCTCCTGCAGACGGCTGGGCCACCAAGGGAAACGGGGAAATGCTACTCACCGATGGGCGCTACGCGCTCGTGCTCGTGCATGATCTGGACCAGGCGCTCTTCGACACAGGTATTCGCCAGCACACCAAATGGATCGAGGACGAGCCCACCTACCCGCCGTTTCCTCGCCATAAGGTCAAGACGGTCGAGGGCGAGGATTTCGACTACCGTCCGCTCCTGACGCTGAGCGCGCCCAGCCCGCCCATACCTTTCATGGCGCGCGCGGAGCGGTACACCACCGACTCTCTCAAAGGGCTGCTACTCAATACAGCCCACGCTTACGCCCGAAGTACCAGCACCGGACAATAATCAACACGTGGCGAGGTCTTCATTCGCCTCCTTCACGATGCAGCCGGACCGCCAGAATCCGCGACTTCGCTGCCGCTCTTTCCACTACGGCGCGCGTCGCCCCGATAGCATCGGCGTGAATCGAAAGGAGCTGGGGGATGAGCGAATTCGAGTACGAGTTGCTGGGACTGTGGGACCAGCTGCGCGCGGTGCGCGAGCCCGGCGCATTGGAGCATTACCAGCGGATCCGATCGGAGCTAGTGGCGCTCGAGTCGATCGCCCGAGCACTCGATGACAGCGACAGCGACGAGTTTCGCGCACTGATGCTGTACAGCTACCTGCGGGCGGCTGGCAAGGCCGCGGTCGACGATCAGGCGCGCCGGACGATGCAGTTCCACGCCTACTTCGAAAGCCGGCTGCTGGCGGCGTGCGATCAGGTGCGCGCGGCCCGATGCCTCGCCGACTACGCCCAGGTGGCCGCCACCCTGGACGACATTGGTCGGCGCGGAGAAGCGTTCGAACCGGACTCCCTGCCGATGTGGGCGCTACCTCGGCTCTACACCTACGTCACCAACCTGTGCGAGCGCGAGGAGAAGCAGGCCGTGCGTCGCCTGCTCACCGCGACGAAGGGCCGAAGCGCCCTCGGTCCGAGCTTCGGGGGCTGCGTGGCCCCGCAGTACCGCGCCGTCATCGACACCCTTGCCAGCACGCGTATACCGAACGTGCAGCAGGCACACGAGCTCATCGACCGACTCAAGTGCATCGATCACCGGCTCGAAACCGGGGCCGGCGTCGATGTCGAGTTCGATGCACTGATGGATCTGCGTAACCAAGCATGGGCCACCGCGCGCCGGACCCGGAGCCAGGCGCACGACGCAGACGACAAGGCGGTGAGGGACGCTGCCCAGGCTGGCTTCGCACATCCTGCGTCGACTGCGGTCCGGCGGCGACCCCAGGCACAACACGACACCACACCGACCCACGGTCACCATGGCCCGAGCAGGAGCCCACGCCGCAACCTCGGGTACTCCCGCTAGAATCGGTTCCCCTCGTGGGCAACTCGGCCCACGAAGCGCCCAGTTCGTAATCCGAGGCTTGAGCGCTGAGGGCCTGCGTCCGCCGAAATCTGCTCGGAGGCTATCCGGAGTATGTGACTGAGCCACAACGCATTCTGTCCTCATGCTCGGCAATTCACTGGGCGCGTCATCTGACCCGACGCCAGGGCGAATGCATCGCAATGGTTGTGTGTGGCCGCCGCCGATTCGGGGGCCTCCACGCCTCAATGCATGCCTTGGCTGATATCAGGACTTCACGCCGGTCACCGATGCCCAGGTGCGCGATCTGCTGGACCTGCCCGTCCAAGGGTCCGCCGTCGCGTCGCTCGGGTGAAACCCGTTGCGGTGAAAGGCGATTCGGACGAGGCGTGGGTCGGCGCAGCTTTCGCTTGCGGGCGGTGCCATTTGTATTGACACCGCCCGCAAGCACTTCCGGAATTCTTCCTACATCGCTTCTCCGACGAGCCCACGGAGCCTGTCGGCGGTGTCGGCCCATTCCCGCCGACTCATGGCGTTGCCACCGTCCGGCTCCTGGTCCTCCTGCTCGGCGAGCCCCCGCTGCCGATGCGCCCACTCGCCCAAGGCATCGGTGAGCACGAAGTACACGTTGTCGTCGGCGGGATCGCGCAGGTCGATGGTCACCGAGTGAGTGGGCACCGCCAGTGCCGCCAGCAGGGTGTCGAGCCGGGCGAGTTGTTCGGCCGTGCCGGCCCGCAGTGTGGCGAGGCCGGCGGGGACATCCACCTCACGCAGTGAGCGAGTGGCGATGACGAAGGTGCCCAGGCCCTGCTGCGACTTGATGAGCCCTTCGTCTTCCAGTTCGTTTTTCGCCGCCATCGCGGTGGTGATCGAGGGCTCGCCGCGGATGTCGTCGGTGTACTGGTTCTGGATCTCGGAGATCGTCCAGAACTGGTCGCCGATATTCCACTGGGGTTCACGATCGGGGCTCGAGGGTGAGAGACGCTCGCGTAGATCGGCGGCGATCTCCTGGTACCAAGGCATGAAGTCCTCCCGACCTATGAATCTATTGACATTATCGTAGGTGTAAGAGGATAACGCGGGAAGGGCTTGTTTTCAACCTCCGATAAGTTCTGGGTCGTGCGGCACCGAGCGCCGGGTCGTCCCGGCTACGCTCCGTACACAAAACGAGCACTCAGCCAGGCAGTTACGTACGGCTGCTTTCGACTGTTCAGCCACATCCCGCCGACCACTTACAGGTACTTCCAGGACACACCCGCCCCCACCACCGTGCCCTGGTGTGTACGACCCCGCCGCGGTGGCGCCATAAGCCGGCGGCCCGACAATCCCTGTGTGCGTCAGAAGGTATGACCTCACAGACTGGGTCATGTTGATCTATCGCTGGTTGCAGACCGACGCTCAGATGATCATTTTCGGGGTGATTGTCGGCTGGGTCGTGGTGGTCTCGGTCCTGGTGCGTGCGGCACCCGCCGGTCGGCGAGCGCTGTCGCGCATTCATCCGATGACCTGGGTTCGTCGGCGCATGCGCCGATTCGCGTGGTGGCCCTGGCCCTGAGACGGGACGGGCACGGGCCACCCGAATCGATCACCGGGTGCCCATGTAGACGTGGAACGCGCGGTCGTCCTCTCCGATGCGCCGATGGTCGGTGACGGTGAATCCGGCTTCCTCGAGGAACTGTGAAATC
The DNA here is from genome assembly GCF_035958815.1 of Nocardia sp. NBC_01327. Taxonomy (NCBI): domain Bacteria; kingdom Bacillati; phylum Actinomycetota; class Actinomycetes; order Mycobacteriales; family Nocardiaceae; genus Nocardia; species Nocardia sp. NBC_01327. Next base: position 159,436 of record NZ_CP108384.1, read on the forward strand.
TCCTGCGGTGCACGGCTGATCATGCCGTCACGAAACGGCAGACCAGCCTGGTAAGCCGGATCGGCCGCACCGAGGACCAGCCGGCCACCGGACTTGAGGACCCTCGCCACCTCCTCGAGCGACGCGGCCAGTGGTTCGTCCTCGATGTAGTAGACGGTGTTCACGGTGGTCACTCCGGCCAGGCAGGCATCCGGCAGCGGCAGTTCGTCCATCGGGCCGTGGTGCAGTTTCAGCCGGCCCTCGCCGATGGGCTTGTGGAAGACCTTCCGCGCCTGCGCGATCACGGTCGGCGACAGATCGATGCCGTATACGGTGCCGGTCGGGCCGACCTGCTCGAGCAGTGCCCGCAACCCGTGGCCACCACCGAAACCGATATCGGCGACCATATCGCCCGGCCGGGCGGCGAGGGCCGCGGCCGCGCCGTCCATCAGCTTGCGGTTCGCCACGTTCAACAGCTGGGTCACCGCTAGGCCGGTGGCGCCACTGGGGAGCGCGAGTTGCCGGGCAAATCCGGCCATCAGGGCGGCTTTCGCTTCGCCAATTCGCATGGCGCCCAGTCAATCACACGGTTCTGTCGAGCTCTGGGAGCGCAGACTGGTGAGCCGGTAATCGTAGGATCGCCCTATCCCCCGCCAGGGCTTAACCGGTGCCGGCGGGAAGGGAGTCTGAGGTCCTCCCGCCGGCACTTCGGGCGGTATTCTGTGTTCGGTCTCATCCCGGCTGAGAGGCGAGACCATGAAGGCCACCGGGCGAAGTGGCCACGGAACGGTTCGCGCGACCGTCCCAGGCATCCGATTGCGGGGACGATCCCATCCCCACCCTCGAATCCCCAAGCGCGACAGTAGTACTGCGGATTCCGCTCACGACGGCTTCCCGATCGACACGGCACGGAACGTCGGTAATCGGCACAGCGCGTCACGCGATATCCGAAAGATCCTGTCCCAGCGTTCGGTGGTGTCCTACATCGATCTGGTCCGGCACTGGCTACGGTCACGAGATGCCTTACTACGACAGTGCGGTGCAGGTGCGCTATGTGACCAGGCAATTCATGGGCACGTCGCGTGACTACCCCGAAGCTGATCGGGCCCACGCCGTCGAGCGCTCTGAGCAAGAAGACCGGCATGGATCGGTGACCTTGTGCGGTCTATCTACTTCCGCGATGGAGTACCAGGAAGCGCACGATCTGAACTTTTGGCCACCGGCCCGATTCAGTGACAAGGCATGTCAGAGGTGCCTCAACCGCGTGCCGTAGGCCGCAGCTGTAGTGAATCTCACCACGGCTGCCCAGGCTTAGTGGTGCAGCGTGGCGATCACCAGCGCGAACGTGGCAATCACGAGACCGAGGGTCGTCAGTCCCAGACTGACGGTTGCCCATGTGAGCAGCCGGGTCGCGGCAGTCAGCTTGTCGCTGGCCAGCCGGTCCGCGCGCAACCGCTGCTCGATGATCCAGACATCGGCGATCACCTTGCCGTCCGGCGTCCACTGGGGTGGGTTCTGCTGGTGTTGCGAGGTGACGAGCATCTGATAGATCCGCCCGCGGTCCTCTTCGGGGATCTCACCGATGTGGTCGAGAGTCGGATCGGCAGCCGGACGTTCAGTCATCGCCGGAACGCTACGCCCTGACGACCCGAAGAGAGGGCAGCATTTATCGGCCATCCCCGCGTTACACCGGGGTAGACCGAGTCCACGCGTTTCCCGATCATACCTTCCACCTGGTGCGCGGCAGCGACTTCCAGCATCCTCGACACCGGTATCCCCTGGTAGAACGGGGACAACAGGATCGGTCCGTTCGACGGCAGGGGCAGCTGGTCCAAGTGCTCGCGCCGCTCGAGGTAGGTCCGCCCGCGCAGGTCTTCCCCGCCCATGCCGAGTAGATCGAGCGTACATCCGGGCAGGGATCTCGGCGAGCAGCGTCGCGCTCGGACGGGCTGCGCCCAGGCGGCGGCTGATCCTTCCGAAGCGAGGAATGCCATTGCGGTCCGGGGTGACGAGTTCGCTGTTCGAGGGTGAGCTCCCGCCCCGCAGCCAAGGTCAGCAGCGCCTGCGCGATCTCCGGGAACGCCGGTTTCAGGTTGGTGCCGTTACGGCTGACCATCAGGCATGCCCCATCGGAAACCGTTGCTATACAACGTCCGTCGTATTTCCATTCGTAGGCGTACCGGGTGTCGTCATCGGCGGGGGCTGGGCCTGCCGTCGCGAGCATCGGCGCCGGAACGCGCGCCATACGCAGCAGCCTACCGAGGTAACAGACCGATCGGTTTGCATGGTGGTGCGTCAGCCGATCACAGCTCCGGCGGGCATTCGCACGCACCATCACGCCACCACCCGCACCACCGGCACGGCACCGGGAACACAGCGAAAGCACCACTTAGCAGCCATTGATTGGTAGTTCGCCCCGGTGTCGCGATGACCGGCGGATCCGCGACGTCCACCAGGATCACCCGATCGGTGTCACCCCGCGCATGCGCGGCCGCGGCCATCTGCGGGATATCGGTGACCGGCGTCCGGATCTGCCGTGGCGGCCAGGCCGGCGCAGGCAAGGATCGGGCCGGGCCCGCATCGAGTGCGGAGTCCTCCGGCTCGCCGACGTCGCCGAGCACCACGACCACAAGATCAGCATCGCACCGCCCTCGCCGGGTCATCTACCAGCCCAGATACCGGTTGCGCGACGGTGCAGACCTAGAAGAGCTGTCCCGGTGAGGCCGAGGGGTCTTCGCGCGGGGGCCGGGCCTTGATCTCGTCCTGCCCCTGCGCACCCTGGTAGTCCAGAATCTCCCCGATCTGGTCCATCAGATCGTTCGCCTGGTCTTCGCGGGCGGCCGTGTCCGCGTTCTCGTCCACGGCCAGGGCTGCCTCGATCTCGTCGTCGATCCGTGCGAGATCGGCACGCAGCTGCGTGAGCTTCTCCCCTGCCACGCCGCCACCCTACGACCAACCCGCTCCTGGTGCGGCCCAGATCACCCGACCCGGCATTCAGCGGCCCGCGGCGTCCCCGCGGTGCTGGTCAGGGACCTGGCTCGCGAGTGAATTCCTGTACGCGAGCGGGGCGAATAGGGTGGCGCCCATGCCATTCGAGCTGCCGGTCTGGGCGATCGACGCCCTGCGCGGAGTCACCCCGGAAGAGGTGTACCAAGCGCTGAACGCCCCACGGCGCTGGGCGCGCCCATCGACTGGAGCGCCGATCCGGGTGACACTGATAGCAGGACGCACCACCGCGGGCAGACCGCTGGTGATCGCGTGCCGCGAAATCGAGCACTTCACCCTGCTCATCATCGGGGCCCGCGAACTCACCGGCAGCGACCTGACCGTATTCGAAAAGTGGGAGGAGCACAGCGATGAGCCGTTCCAAGGATGACCTGGGCGACCGCGCCGACGCCGTACACACCGACCTGCTGAACACCTACGGCCCCGACTGGGCCGAACACATGTGGGACGACCTGCACCTGGACCCCGCCACACCAGCGGTAGAGGTACCGCGCCCGGTCGATGACGAGATGCCCGTGACGTTCACCGCCACCCTGCGCATGCCGTACTCCGCCTACCGGAGCCTGCTCGAGCGCGCGAAAGGCTCAGGGACCGTCCCGGATCAGCTGATCTCCGAATGGGTCACCACCGAAGCCGGCGCCGAGAACCTCGACGCCATCAGCCGCGACGACGTCCTGCGCATCCTGGCCCGCCGCCACCCCCACTCAGCCTGACCCCACCCCGATAACACTGCAGGCCCGGACGCTTCCCCGCGTCCGGGCCTGCTCGTGTTCTCACACCCCGGCCGGCACCAGCGGGCGATCGGCGCCGGGAACCTATAACGGCCCACTTCCCACCGCCTTTTCGCGTCCGCATCATCTTCGCCGCTGTACACCTGCGCGCTCTGCACGAGCGCCTGCGAGTCGTCGATCAGCTCGACCACTGTGAACACGTCGTGCCCACCGATCACCAGCAACACTTGATCACCCGATGACACCATGACACGCACAATAATCGATCATGTGTTCGATACCCTCCAAGGCGTGGCCGAAATTCGACGACGCAGAGACCGGCCGATCTACGCGGTGGACGGTGTCGTCGTGACCGATCCCAACCAGCTCGTCTGGAACGGGCGCGCCTACGCCGAAGCGCAGCTGGTGCACTGCCTCAACGGCCACTTCCTGCTTACCCCGGGAGCAGTGGTCATCGGATGGATTTCTTGCCCGGTCCCCGGCGTCCGGGGAGGCCACCGTCTTACGCGATGCGGGACGTGCCAGGCGCTGGACCACCGGCCGCCCCTGGATCCGGACTGCCCGTGCCAGCAACAGCCCTTCCGGGCGCCGTACATGACCACAACCGCACCGCCATGATCACCGCCGGGCCGACTGTGACCGCTTGAAGCGACTGTGCAATAACAACATCGGGACGCCCGCTCAGCCCGAGAACACGCACCGACGCGGCTCGGGTGCCGCCTGCAACTCGATCGGATTCGCTGTGCGATAACAACATTGCCCCTGACACATGCCTCGAGCTGGGGTGAGGCCGAAAGCCCGGCTCAGTCTTCGACAGCCAGGTCGATGTATTCACGCCAGGTTCCCCACCGCGGTTCGCGTTTGTCGCGGGGATGGATACCCAGCCCGGGCAGCGTCTTCTCGATACGAGCGGCTGTCATCGGCGCCGAGACCGGCGCGAGACTGTGCAGGCCGGGAAGGTCCTCCCAGGTTCCGGCCTTGTCGACCGACCGCACCCGCACGACCACCCCGTCATGGACGTAGATGACCGCGCGCAACCGTTCGCGGCGCACCGCCGGCACCCGCGCCGGACCCGCGGAGAGCCGCCGATCCATTTCGAAGTCCGGGTCCTCGGTGCCGGCGAACTCCGCCGCGAGGTCCTCGACCGTGCGCGGGTTACGGTAGATCACCATCGCGCAGTCCGGATCATGTTGCGTCGCAGGCAATCCCAGCTCCTCGAACTGGGTGCGCATCCACTCGTACGGTACGAACACCGCTTTCGGTACGGCATCGACCGTTATGACGGTGTGCGTGCCGATCGCCAGACCATCGCGGATGACCTTCAGGTTTTCCCGCACCCAGCGGGCGTTCTTCTCCGTGTGCGAGGCGGGCTCGACTGCCCGTTCTTGCCCGGTCAGCCACAGATCATGGCCGATCAGCATCGCCACCGGCGCACCGTAGCGCTGCGCGACGAAGAGCTGATTGTCCTCATATGCAGCGTTGACGTGCGCCGACAACTCCTTGGTCAGCGTCGTGAAACTCACCGTAGCCATATCTAAATTCTACTTTTTTACACACCAGGGTGGGGTGAGACGCGCAAACCCAGCCCGGAAACCACCGCGCGACCCGCCGGCGAAGCACCGAGTAGAGCTACCGCGACACCGCGCCCTCCCGGGCCTAGCGCAGCTCCCGCGGGCTCATCTTCCAGCCAGCGTGCGCACGCACCGGTCACCCTTCGCCGCTCCGGTGCGGCCGGCACCTTGGTCGCCGAGCGCGGGCGGTGCCCGCGGAAACCCTGCGCGACCTGCGGCCGCGTGCCCCTGGGTGGTGGCGCCTGCATGATAATCGGCGCCACTCCCGCGTCAAGGGCGCTCCTGCGTCGCGTCGCCTACGGCGATGGCCGGTGGCCACCCTTGACCCGCGAGCCTCTGCGCTCGAAAGGGCAGGCGTAAGGGGCAGGCCGGTGGCCTGCCCCAGGGGGCGCACGCGCCCCCACCCAGGGACAAACACCGTCCCCGACCCGCGCACGAACCTGACAGAAAAACATACACTGACCTGCTGCGACATGCACCTAAACCGCCACGAATATGAGTAAAAGACGGTAGGATAGAGTCATGATCAGTTCAGAGATACTCACCAAGGTTCACGCCACATTCGACATCGGTGCCCGCACGCTCGTCGGCGGGCGCGCCTATCAGGAGGACGCCCACCAGTCCGACTACGCCTACGACTTACGCGGCGGGTACGCGGTCGCTGTCGTCGCCGACGGGATGGGCGGAGCCGGGGGCGGATCCGACGTGATCGCGCACACGGCCGCCGATATCGCGTGCCGCTTGGCCGCCCTCCCCGACAACCAGTACTCCCCCGAGCACGTCATCCATGCCACCCGCGCCATGATGACCGTGCTTGCCGACTACGCCCCGGACCCGGTCTACCGCACCTACGACCAGGACCGCGCCGATTACCCGTTCCAGCTCCCGGACACCACCCTGGTACTGCTCACCGTCGACGCCGACACCTACGACATCGAAGCCGCGTGGCTCGGCGACAGCCGCGCCTATGCCCTGCTGCGCGATGGTCGGCTCATCCAGCTCACGCGCGATCACAACCTCGCCCACCTCGGCGCGCCCTGGTCGCTGACGCGGTCGCTGGGCTCCCTGGACACCGTGCCCGAGAGGGCCGGATGGCACCCCGGGCCGCGCCCGGACTGGCATCCGGCGCGAATCCTGCTGTGCACGGACGGAATTCACGAAGCCCTCCCCGAAAAAGCCATCCGCTACGCGCTCACCCAGGCCCGCACCGCCACCCGCGCCGCCGAGTGGCTCACACGCTGGGCCGTCCGCGCCGCCGGTCCCCACGCCGACAACGCCACCGCCCTCGTCCTCACCGTCAACCACCCCGAATAGGAGAAGCCATGAGCACCAACACCATTCAGAGGTGCCCGAAGTGCAAGCAGCGGCACGGGGTATGCATCACCTTCGCCCAGCTGCACCAGATCGCCCACGAGGCTCTCAGGCTCAGCGATTGGGGCCGCCTCGATGACGGCATGGCATTCATCGAAACCAAGTTCCTCGAGCAGGTGATCCGGTTCGTCGGCGCGGTCGCCGAAGCCGCCGAGGTTCCCCTGAGCTACATCGCATGGGGTATCGAGCACTACGGCGGATCCACGATCATCTACCGGTTCACCCACATCACGGTCACCGGTGACGCCCTCACCGCCGATGGCCGCCAATGCGACGACGAACTCCCCGAATACTGACCGCCCCCACCCGAAATACCGGCCGACTCTATCTGAAATGTTTTACCCAATATGCGTAAAACATAGAACGATAGAGATAGGATGAGGCGGTAGCCGAAACCGGCTGCTACCAGCGCAATTCGGTTCTTTGAGAACTTCACAGTGAATCAGCAAACCCCATCCCCGGGAGGGTTCCGGACCGGCCTTAGCGGCCCGGCACCCTCCCCACATCACCGGAGGTTTCCTGTGACCATCCCCCCGCCCCTGTTTCCTTCCCGCTGGGCCGCCAAACGAGCATTCGGCAAGGACGGTTGGCTCACCCGGCGCGTCCGGGAGGCCCTGCCCGAGGCCGAGAGCAAGCACGCCGAGCGTTTGGCCGCCGCACTGCGCGCCAATCGGCACGAACAGCACCACGACGCCGAGTTGCACGCGGTGTTGATCTACATGTCCCGCATGAACTCGCTGTGGCAGAGCGACCCGCTCGGACTGGCGGACCTCATCGTGCGTTTGCGCTGTGACCGGGTACGAGACGAGCTCTACGAGATCGCCGCCGGACGCACCGACCGGCTACACCCCACCACCGTCCCCGACGCCGACGCCGTGCTCTACGGGCTGCTCACCACCGCAACCAGTGGCCCCGACCAGGCCCACGCCGCCACTTTGACGGCGCTCACCATCTACACCCGCTACGGCGACGGCACCACCGCCGAAGTCCTGCTGGACAAGGCGTGCACCGCCGACCCCGAGCACCACGTCGCCAAGACCTTGCACCTTGCCGTCATTCAGCAGCTCGCGCCCCGAGATGTGGCCGCCACGTTCCTGCGCAGCCACACCCAGCACTAACCCGCCCCGACCGGGGCGGCACCCCCGCCCCGGCCACCCGCACCGAAGGAACGATCCCCATGCCCAAACGCCAGCCCGCCCCCCGCCCCGCCACCGTGGAGTATCTCGCCCCCGAGATCCGCGAAGCCATCGCAATCGTGGTGAGCGAGATCTACGACCGCGAGGAAGACGACTTCTACCAGCACGGCCCCGGCGAGCGCGGCGAGCACCCGTTCCTGGCCCTGGAACGGTTGCGGGTCTACCTCGGCCCCTACGTCCGCCCCCGAGAGGGAGACGCACCATGATCCCCTACCACGACCATGGCGAAGTGCTGGTCAATCTGCCCGACGTCGACGGCGACCTGATCACTCTGGCCCGCGACCGCGACGGCTACTTGCGCGTGATCGTGCACAGCCCAGGCAACTGGGAGACCTGGGTCCGTCTGGACGAGGTCTCCACCGGATTCCTCGAGTTCGCGCTGCGCCGCGAGCGCCTCACACCCCGCCGGACCTGACGCACAGAGCACCTCCCCGAAAGGACCCGTCATGGCCGCCCCCTGCCCGTGGCGTGCGAAGGACTAGCCGCAGGACCCGGACCCGGACCTGTTGTGCGAGTACCACATTGCCGAATACGAGGGCCTGAGCGTGCACCAGTACCAGCGCCGTAACGCCCTCGAGTACAGCGAATGGCTCGATTCCACCCACCGATGACCCCATCCGATAGGAGCCCGCATGTCCACCCTCCCCGAACCCCCCGACCCAGCGCAGCGAGCCCGGGAACTGCGCCAGGAAGTCACCCGCAGCTGGCACGCCGACGCCCATCCCGAGGCCGCCTACCCCGACCTCGCCCCCTCAGTGGCCGCCCGCGCCACCGAAGCCCGGATCGTGCGCACCCAAACCGCGTATGACCAGCACCTGAGCAAGCACCGCGCCGAACTCGCCGGAATCGCCGAGTTCGCCCACGACTACGCCGCACTCGACGCGCCCCCGTTCGCCGGAATCGACACCCCACCCTTCCCCGACCGGGTCCGGGGCTACACCTGGCACGGCCTCGACTAGAAGGGATGAAACACATTGATTGACAACAGTTTTCGTGACGTGACCGATGCCCGCTACCTCTACGGCTATCCCGTGCACAAGGTCGCGCAGCTGCGCGAGTACCGCAACCCGCACGGAGCCAGGATGCACAGCGTCATCACCCGATGCGGCATCGAAGCCCAAGCCATGGGCGACTGCCGCCACGACAGCCCGATGAGCCACGTCCGCAAAGCCGAATGGTGCAAAGCCTGCGCACCCAACGGCCGATGACACCACCCCCGCCGAGGCACCGCCCCCGGTCCGCGCGAGCACCGCCGCGCGTTCACCGAATCCCCTGCTTGCCGAACCAGACCCGCACCACCTGGCACCGGACCATCCTTAGCGGCCCGGTGCCAGGTGCCAACCACCGAGTCAAGGAGCACTCTGAGATGACCATCGCTACCAGCCCACCCGAAGCCGCCGAAACCTCAGCGCCGCAACCAGTTCCGACCGATCCCGCGCCGCGCTTCTACACCGACGAGGAGTTCCGCCAACGCCCGCCCGTGCCACTCACACCCGAACGCATCACCGAACTCACCGCGCAACTCGCCGCCACCGTGACCGGACGCGTCTCGCTCGAGGTAGACCCCGACGACCTGGTGTTCGGGCGCAACATCCGCACCGACGCCATCGAGAGCCTCACCGCCGATCTGCTGTGCTCAATCGCCGAGAACGGGTTCGAGCAGAGCCCCACGGCATGGATCAACCCGTACGGCTTTCTGCAGGTTCGCGTCGGCCACCGCCGCACCTTGGCCGCCCGGAGGGTGTCCTACCGGCCGTGCCCGGTGATCCTGGTCCCGCCGCCCCAAGGCGACACCCCGAAGCAGCAGCGGTGCGACGAGATCGGCACCCAGTGGGACGAGAACGAGCACCGGGCGGCGATGACCGAGGCCGACCGTATCGGCGCAGTCGATGAAATGCTCGATCTGGGGATGTCGGTCACCAAGGTCGCCCAACGGCTCAAAACCGTCACGCGTGAGGAAGTCAACGCGGTCAAGCGAATCCGCACCGCGAAGGCCCCGGACAAGGCCCGCGACGCCCAGATGGCGGGCTTGGACATCGTGCAAGCAGCGGTGGCCGCCGAACTCGATCCCAGCGACGAGGAAATGACCCGTTTGGTCAAAGCCGCTGCGAACGATGATTTCGACCGCAGCGTGATCGCGATCGGGCGTCGCCGCCGCGCCGACGCCGCACTGGCCCAGGCCCGCGACGCTTTCGCGGCGAAGGGCTACACGATCCTGGACCACGAGCCCCGCTACTACGACACCGACAAGCCCACCCCGATCAGCGAACTCGCCACCCACGGAGGACGCAAAGCCACCGTGAAGGACGTCACCAGCCCTTCGCATTGGTCACTGGTACTGAGCCACGAGGAACAGCCGATACTCATCGCGACCGGGGAGCCGGTCGAGGCCGACAGCGTCGATCAGCGCACCTATCTCGACCCCACCGCCCAACCGGCCGAAGGGTTGCACCACGCCGACGAGGTCCGTTTCGAACCGACCATCAAAGCCCACCACTACTGCAACGACCGAAAAGGCGCTGGCCTGAAAGTCGTCCGCGCCGGTGGCACTCCGAACACCGATCAGGGCGAGTCGAACCGGCGCGCCCGCAAGGCCAACGAGGCCGCACGGATCGACACCGAGGCCCGCCGCCTGTTCATCACTGCCACCCTCCTCAAGCGCAAAACCCTGCCCAAGGGGTTCATCCAATGGATCGCGCACGAAGTCCTGGCCGATCCCGACGCCCTGACCAAGCAGCACGCGCGAGGGTTCGCCGCCGACTGGTTCGGAATCGGTTCGGGGATGGGCCGTTTCGCGAAACTCTCCAGCGTCAGCGGCTACGACGACACGTTGCCCGCCGACAAGCAGAAGACCACCGATCAGCGTGGCCTGATCTTGATCGCCGGAACGTTCATCGCAGCGACCGAGGCCGGTATGCAGCCCAATGAGAAGCAGCCGCACTACTGGCGCATCACCCAGGCCAACCCGCACGTCTGCTACCTCGGCGACGCGAACGCAAGCGCCCGCTATCTGCGGGTGCTGGCCGCTGCCGGATACAAGCCCGGCCCGATCGAACGCGCCGTGATGGGCGAAATCACCCTCACCGACGCGCTCGCCGAGGCCGACGCCCAAAACACCTAACAGCACACGCCAGAGAAGGGGGCCGGAACCTATGCGGTTCCGGCCCCCGGAGTGCGAGGGCTGCCGCGACCGCCAGCCGTCCCCGACCTAGCGCAGCTCCCGCAGGCTCACCACCGAGCCGACGTACGTCCACACCGGGCCAGCCGGCATCGCACCGTTGCCCTTGTGCCGGCGGCCGGGGTCCGCGAGCTGCGCTCGCGCGGTGCTCGTCCCGTCGGGTGTCGGCGTGCCCCTCCGATCGGCACAGCAGGGCTATCACGGTGCGCCACGACGGCTCAAGGGAAAAGCGCCCTTGCCCCGCCGCACCGCACCGTGATCGGAGACGCCCAGCCGACCGGAGGGACCCACCAACACCCCATCCCCCCTGCGGTCCGAACCGGGTAGTGCTCCGCGGCCTGGCGGCCACGCACGGGGGCGCTGCCCCCGGAACCCCTGCCCTCGCCGGGGGGCAGCCAGCCCAGAGGAACGGGGCGCGAATGTCAAGCCCCGAATCTGCCGGAATCTCCGCCAAATACAGGCAACACGCATTGCCGAACCCACCGAAAAATACCCACTGAACAGGTCCGACACATCAGCGAAAACGACCCGAATATGCGTAAAACACTCTAGAATAGAGATAGAAGGTGCGGGACCGGGAATCACTCCAAAGGGGGCGAGGACCACCCCCGCTACCTATGTAATTTGACAAATTCACAGTGGATTCCCCAGCTCAGAACATCACCAGTTCTGTTCATTCTCGCGTACGGGAAATACCCGCGCGCAGACAGAAAGGAGCGCCCTCATGGGTAGCGACTACTGGGAACCCTCAATTTGGCCTTTCCGGGTCCTGCACCGCGTGCAGGACGAGGACGGCCGCCAGGTCTGGAAGCAGTGGGGAGGCCCTTACCACAGCTTGCGCCAGGCTGCCGGATACATGTCCGCCCACCTCAGGACCCCCGAAGAGAAGCGGATTTCAATCGTTTTCGTGCGATGCCCCGGCCCGCGTATCGGTGCCCAGTCCTACCGAGTAGTCACCCTGTGGCAGGGCTACTCGGCACCACCGGACGAATTCGGCCGAGGCCCCTACACCGATTCTGCCGAAGACATCGAATTCGAGGCATAGCCCATGCCGGACACAGGCGATAAAGGCTTCCCCGACATCGAGGATAGCGCCACAGATTCAGGATACGACACCGCATGGGTTTACGCCGCCGCACACAAATTCGCGGCACATGTATTGGACGCGGAAGATTCCCGCGCTATCGCGCATTACGCGGAATGGATTACCGCGCGGGTACTCGCCGCAGGCGGAAGCGAGGCATTCAACCCGATTCACTCGGACCAAATGAAGATCTGGGCCAGCCAAGGACACGGCCCGGACTGGTTACGCCCCTGCACCCCACCCAAAGAAGGGAACTAAGCCCCATGTTCGAAAACGCCGAGATCATCCACACCTACAGCCGAGCCCAAGCCATCGCAGACGGAGTGCTCCACGACTACATCGAACTCGCTCACGAAGCCGGATTTCGGAAATCGTTCGTCATCGCACATCACTCCTGGGTCGAAGCGGTGCACTGGCCCGAAGACGGAGGCCACGGCCAGAGCGAGACCGGCCGAGCGTGGGACGTCATCATGCAAGCCCATTTCGCCATCGCATCAGGACGCCATCGCAAGGCCCTCAAGACCAATCGGCTCGAGTTCACCGTCTACCGCCTGGTGCACGACAGCGACGACCCGACCCCGCGCCCGATCACCTTGGTAATCCACATCGGCCCCGGCGACGCAGGCGAACCCGTGTTCACCGTCATGGCCCCGCGCGACGAGTAACCCGCCACCACCACCCCGGAAATGGGCATCGGGCCGTCCTTAGCGGCCCGATGCCCGCACCACCCTACCCGAGCAGGCATCCCAAGGAGCCCCACAATGCACACCACGACCACCGCCGAAGCCACGTGCGAGTACTGCGTGAGCATGTCCAAGCTCACGCAACCTCACCGGCACCGCGCCGAATTGCTCGCAGTCCTGCGCCACGAAATCCGCTACTGCGCCGCCCGCGACGCCATCCGCACCTGGTTCGACGCCCAGTACGCCGCCTTGGCGACACACGACCCGATCACCACTCAGGCCCAGCGTGATGCCTACGTCCGCGCGATCCACCAGCGCTGGCACACCGAGCACCCCCAGGCCCAGGCCGCCACCGCCTGAGTAGCCACCGCTCAAAGAAATGGGGACCGGACGCCGAGTGCGCCCGGTCCCCTTTCCGAGTGACCCATCCCAGACCTGATACCCGGCCGACGAGGCCGTGAGGAGTTCTGACCATGGTCTACACCCGCACCGAATCCCGTTGCGACCGTGACGCACTCGTCACCACACCAGGCCCGAGGCTTGTGCCCGCCCCGCGTTTGGAGCCCCCCACCGAGAGTCGCACCAGCACGGTGCAGCCGATCCCCAAGGCTGTGCCCGCCCGCCCGCCGATCGATCACGGACCGTTCCCGATGTGGAGCGAGAACGGCGATATCCGCGAGCAGACATGGCACCTACTCGCCAACATCCTCGAGGTTCTCGACCACCGGCGCACCGCCCGCCAACTCCGTAACCACCTGTCCCGGCCGATGATCGCGTCCCTGGAAACCCGCGCCAAAACCACTCGCGGACAACGTCAGTTACACACCCTGCACATCTGCCGACCACGCCCCGACGTAATCGAAGCGTGCGCAACCGTATGGGTCCGCGAGCCCGCCCGCCCCCCGCGCGCGGTCGCTATCGCCGCCCGCCTCGAGCACCGCCAGCGCCGGTGGCTGTGCACCGCGTTCCGATCGATGTAGCGACCACGCCGCACCCGGCAGACCGCACCACTAGCGCAGGGGGCCAGTCGAACACAGCTGGCCCCCGTGCTTTCCATTCCCAGGCCACTCCCCCGGCCCTGAACGTGAATCGAGTAACCCCATGACTGGGAACACCACAGGCACACTGCCCGCCGATCAGACCGTCGAAGAGATTTTCGCCGAGGTCACCACCACATGCGGCCCAATCTTCGAGCAGATCGGTTGGGCAGAGGAAGAAATCCAAGCCGCCCAAGCCCGCTACCCCGCCCACGCCGACGAGATATGGCACAGCTTTTCCCTGCTCCAGCATGAGCACCCCCTCATGAACAACGAGCCGGTCTACCGGGCGCACTGCCGCGAGATCCTCACCAGGATCGGCACTGGTCACGGTCGCGGCACCCGCGCCGGAACCGCTGTCGAAGTGCTGATTGTCCTGCGCAAGGTCAGCCTTGCCGTCCCGCTCAGCACTGCCGCCGCTGGACTGTATTTCCGTATGTGGCAGGCCGCCGGATTGCCCGAGATCGACCCCGAGGGCCACACCGCCGACCTTTCCCACTACGACGCGATTGCGGGCAGCCAGATCGACGACTACGAGCGCGAAGTCCGCGCCCGCACCGCCAGGATGGGCCGCCTTCTGTCCCGCGACCTCCGTTGCTGCGGCCGCCACCACGGCGACCCCGTGCGATGCCGCTACACCGCCGAACCCGCACCGGCCGCAACGCAATTCGCGTCCGCATCGGCCGCCGGACCGGCCGAACAACTCACCCTGATCTAACCGCGAGTACCGGGGACCGGCCGAGCAGCACTGCCGCCGGTCCCCGCCGCGCACCTACCCGACCACCGACACCGAATCGAGTGATCACCCATGCAACAACGCGACACCCTTGGTACCGCCGCAGTCATGACGATGTGGGACACCGTTCACGCCGACTGTTCCACCCACGATGACCGGATCAGGTGGGCCGAAGAAGCCATCAGCGCCGCACAAGCCCGCCACCCCGACCAACACAGCACCCTCGACGCCGCCTTCTATCTGCTGATACCCACCCATCCCGGAATGTGCTCGGGACCGCTCTACCGGGCGCACTGCCGCGAAATCCTCGAGCGCGTCAGCGCCGGAGCCGACACCCGCCCCGGAACCGCCGTCGAAGTACTCATCACGCTGCCCACGGCCCCGACACTGCCACTCCCGACCACCACCGTCGCACTGTTCCTGCGCATGTGGAAGGCCGCTGAGCTCCCCGAGATCGAACCGCCCGCCCCACTGCCCGACTACGAAGCGACCCCCTACCAGCAGCTGCACATAGACGTCATGGAAAAGCAGGTTCGAGACCAGCTCACCCAAGACCAGCGCCCCGGACCCGAACCCACCCGACCGACCGACTAAATCCGCTGTGGCGGGCCGCATACCAGCGGCCCGCCACAGACCCGTCCTACCGCACCGCCAGCCGTACGGAACTGCGCTGGGGCTCCGTGCTGCCTTCCCGAGCGGCCGGCCCCCAGCCCACCCCGCGCCCGTACCCGGCCGGCGGCCGGGTACGACACCGGACGCGCGCCCGCTCGGGAAGACAGCGGCGAACCCACAAACCGAAGGACCCACCATGCCCAGCAAGCGCAAAGACCCCGCGATCTACATCGGCGACACCGTGCACACCATCAGCGCAGACGGCACCGAAAACCGTGCCCGCTGGACCGTCGAGGAAATCCATGCCGACACCGACACCGCGCTGATCAGCCGCGTGTCCAAACCCGACTTCCGGACCACCCGCTACCAAGACCGCCCCTTCCCTACCGCTCGCATCGCACTGGTACGCCACGGCAACGCCCTCGACGACGACCTGCGCCGCCTGCGCGAGCCCACTAGCCAGAAACCCCACCACAGCGACCGCACCCAAAGCCCCTACATCCTCGACGGCCACGCCCACCGCCCCAACACCCTCGTCACTACCGCCGATTCCATTGCGCCGGAAGGAGGTTCACTCGATGACCCGCACCGCTCGCCCCATCCGCCGGTCTGAGCACCCCACCGGACCCACCGAAGCCGGTCTCGGCGACGTACTCGCCGAGATCAGCGCGGACGCCGACCGCCGCACTCACGCGGCGATGTCTCCCGAGTGGAATTTCATTGCCGCACTGCTCAACCTCACCCGCGAGGAAGCCGTCGAAGTCCTCGCCCTGGTACACGCGGATGATCTCGCCGACCACCTCAGCAAATCCGTGTTCGTCATGATCCGAATCATCGTGGAGCAACGCGGCGAGCAACCCACCCCGCAAGCCGTCGCCGCCCTTGCCCGCGGACTCGGAGACAAGCTTGCCCCGCTCATGCTGTCCGCCGACCGCATCGCGTTATGGGTCGCCGGGGTCTACTCACTCGGCAACCCGATCACCACATGGTCCAGTGCCCGCCAAGTCGTCGAAGACGCCTACCGCCGGCGGTTTGCGCTCATCGGTACCCGCATGACGCAAATGGCCGACGCCTACGCCCCGATCCCCGACCTCGAGGAACTCGCCGGTGACGCCCGCCGCGACTGGTACACCGTCCGCTCCCGCCTGATCACACTCACCACCCGCGCCCGCCAATAACCCCGAAGGACCCCGCGATGGCCGTACACCCCGTAACCGCACTCGCACCACCACTCAACATGCGCACCTACCCCGACGGACACATCACCTACGACGTCCAACTCGCCCCCGACCTCACCATGCACGTCGCCAGCCTCTGGCCCCACGGCACCCGATACCAACTTTTCGTCGGATGCGGGCCCGAACTCATAGTCACCGGCACCGCCGCAGCCGAAATCCACATCCTCCGAGAAGCACTCACCCTCACCGCGGAATCCTCCGCCAACTGGTACGAGAAAACCGATCTGCTGAGCAACGCTCTGCTGGACCTCACGCGTCACCGCGTCGCGCTCGCCAGAGGTGAAAACCCCAGCCCCTAACCCCGCAGGCACAACGACGTGCCCAGGCAACCAACGCCGCTTGCCGCGCGGCAACACAAGCCCCTGTTTGGACCAGTTAAGGACTGGTCCAAACAGGGGCTTTTTGCGTGTCCAGGTCTGGGTGCCAGCGCGCCCCGAGACGAACTACTCGAGTACGGCCGCAGGCTCAGCCACCGCGACCGGCGCGGTCGCTGGCGGTTTCACCACTTTCGGTGTGGCTTTCTTCGGTGGCGCGACCAGGCGCAGCAGTCGCCGCACTTCCACGACGTCGAGCCCGGCCAGCTCTGCTAGGTCCGTCTCGCTCGTTCCGCGGTTCTTGATCCGCGCCAGCGCGTCCGCCTGCTCGCGCTCGGCAGCCGCGCCCGCCGCTGTGTACGTGTCGTTGGCCGCCGCTATCGCGGCATCGCGTCGCGTGGCCGCCCGCTCTACCGCCGTCGATGATTTCAGGAACGCCGTCAGATCGCCGGTGTTTTCCTCCTCGCGTTTGCGGTTGGCCGCCGCGACTTCGGCCATACGCGCTCGCGCGGTCTGCCGGGCGGTCACCCGGTCCCCTGTGCTCTGCTGTCCGCTCATTGCTAAGCCCTCCCAGACCGGGGCCGGTCGCGGCCCCTCGCGCCGGCTAGCGGCCCGGAAGGCCGGTAGCTGAGGTTTGCCCGAACAGTTGTTGATCTTCACCGTACGCCCGTACCGCCCTACTCATCCCCACTTTCAATACCGTGCGCCCCCTTTTCCCTTCCGCGCCCCCGTTTTCGATCCCACGCCCCTTGCCTGCACGTATCCCACCCTTCTACCCCCCTTTAAAGCCTCAATCTCGTACACACCTCTTGCACTATTGTGAATAACTCGGACTATCGCTTTAGAAGCGACAGTTTCGCCGCTACCAGCGGGACTATCGGATGGCGGTTTTCGTGACAGGTTCAGGTTTCCCCAGAACGCGCTGACGCACCCAGTCTCGCTGCTACCGTAAGGCGACATTGTCGCCTTTCCGTTGACAGTCGGGAGCGGATTTTGTCCAATATTCCTGGTTCCGCGGGGCTGGTTCTCGTCCCCGGAGTGCGTCATCTCGACGAGCCGGCAGCGGTATACGAAGCCATGCTGACGGGCTGGGAGAACCAGCAGAAATCACGGATATTGTCGCTCTCGACGATCGGTCCACGAACCGCGTTGCTGCGCAGATTCGCCGCGTTCACCGGTTCCTATCCGTGGTCCTGGACGGCCTCGGACGTAGAGGATTTCACTGTTTCGCTGACCTCGGTCTCGGGTGGGAGGTTGGCTCCCTCGACGATCCGTGGCTATCACCTGGTGCTGCGAATGTTCTGCGACTACCTCATCGATCCTCGCTATGAATGGGTGCGCCAGTGCCGAGACAGGTTCGGGCAGGTCCCTTCTCAGGTCTGCCATGAGTGGAACACCGTCGCGCATCTGAGCGACTACGAAGGTCGCCCCACGCGGCGGCCGCTGTCCTATGACGAGGTGCAGCAGCTGTTCGATTACCTCGACGAACGGGTCGAGCGGATCGCCGTCTCGGGCCGCAAAGGTGCGCTCGCGGCACTGCGCGATGCACAAATGATCAAGACCGCCTACGCCTACGGATTGCGGCGAACCGAGCTCTGCCGACTCGAACTTGTCGACCTGCGCCCGAACCCACACATGCCCGAGTGGGGCACCTACGGATCGCTGCACGTGCGCTACGGCAAGGCCACCCGCGGCAGCACACCGCGGCGGCGCACGGTGCTGACCGTGCCGGAATTCGACTGGATCGTGGCGGGCATGCGGCAGTGGGTCGAGCAGGCGCGCACGATCTTTCGCCCCGCCGATCATCCCGCGTTATGGATCACCGAACGCCTCACCCGGGTCGACGGCGCTTTCCTCGAACGTCGGTTCTCCCGCGCCCGCGCCGGCGCCGGGCTGGCACCGGAACTGACGCTGCATTGCTTGCGCCATTCCTATGTCACGCATCTGATCGAGTTCGGTTACCCGGAGCGGTTCGTGCAGGATCAGGTCGGGCACCGCTACGCCTCGACGACCGCGATCTACGCCTCGGTGAGTAACGATTTCAAGAATCAGACCCTGCGAAACGCCCTGCACCGGATCTATGCTCGCGCGCCCAAAACCACCGTCCCTCAGGAGAACAGGTGAGTCCTCGACAAGTCGCGATGCGCTGGCATCTGCGTCAGGTGATGGCTACTCGCGGCATCTTTCACACCAGTGACATGGTGCCGTTGTTGGCCGATCGCGGCATCCATATGACTCGCCAATACGTCCACAAGTTGGTGACCAACGCACCGTCGCGCATCAACACCGACCTGCTCGCCGCGCTCTGCGACATCCTCGATTGCCAGCCCAACGACCTGCTCGAACCTGTTGCCACGCAGGTCGAGCAGGCCCGCACCGGCACCGACGCGAACACCGAGGAAGGGCTCGGCATCGGCGATCTGCGTCCGATCCGCGCCACCGTTCGCCGCCCCTACGAGCACAACGAGTGACCCGCAAGCAGATCCCGCGCACACTCTGCCCGCACTGCGGCAAGACCGCGCTCTGCACTCGCCCCATCCTCGATGATCTGGTCTGCCAGACTTGTCAGCTGCGGTTTCTCCGCGCACCCAAACCTTGCCCGGGCTGCGAAGAACCGAAAGTACTTGCCTTCTACGATCACCAGCACCGACCCGCTTGCGCCACCTGCACCGGCAACGAACCTATCTACGCCTGCCCGCGCTGCGGACACGAGGACCGCCACTACGGCCGCTACTGCGCTCCATGCACCCTGCACGAGCGGGCCAGCGCACTGCTCGCTGATAGGACCGGGAAAATCCATCCACAACTGCAGCCGGTTTTCGATGCCTGGATGGCAGGAAAACGCCCACGAAGCACGGTGCAATGGTTCACCAAACCCTCAGCCTGCCCGGAAATTCTGCGCGCGATGGCCCTGGGTGATCTGCCGATCTCCCACGACACCTTCGAAGAATTGCCCAGCACTCGCCCCATCAACTACATCCGCGACCTACTCGCCGCGACCGGAGTGATCGAGCCCTATCAACCACTGATCGCGCGAACCACACACTGGCTCAACGAGATTGTCGGGTTGATGCCCAAGCACCACGCCGACATCATCCACCGCTTCGCCCAATGGCACCTGCTGCGCCGATTACGCCACCTCGAAAGCCAGAACAAGGTCACCCGAAGCGCCACCCAAAACGCCCGCGCGAACATCCTGACCGCTATCCGCCTACTGATCTGGCTCGACGAACACAGCATCGAACTCCCCGCGACCACCCAAGCCGACCTCGACCGCTACCTGGCCCGCTACCCCGGACGCGGCCCGATCCTGGCCCGGTTCATCGACTGGACCAACAGCACCCAACTCACCCACCAGTTGCGTGTTCCGGCGCCTGCGCGCCCAGATCTACAGGTCGAACTCGCCGAAGACCAACGCTGGCAACACATCGAAACCTTGCTGCACGAGACCACCATTCGCCGCTACACCCGCATCGCCGGATTGTTCATGCTGCTGTTCGCTCAACCCCTCTCCCGAATCTGCCGGATGCGACCCGAGCAGCTCACCCTGCTCGCGGACTCGGTCACCGTCACCTTCGATACGGTCGCCATCGAAATGCCCGCTCCGCTCGATGAATTGTTGCGAGAGCACCTCCACCACGGCGGCCCCGCCTCCTACGCCAACCACAACACATGGCTGTTCCCCGGACGACTGCCCGGCAAGCACCTGGTCACCGAGAACATCCGCGGCGAACTCGTCGCCCACGGCATCCGCCCCCACCACGCCCGCCATGCCGCGATGTTCCAACTCGCCGCCGAAATGCCCACCCCCGTCCTGGCCGAACTCCTCGGACTTTCCCCGATTACCGCCGGTCGATGGGCGGCACTCTCCGCACACACCTGGGCCCACTACACCGCCATGCGACACACAAGCCTTCAGGGCAATCACCACAACATTGAATTGTTGGCTAACACCATTTCCCCGAGAAGCCATCAGTCACCACAACAACCCCAATAGTCCTGGGTATCAATAGTATTGCTTCACCAACATTTCTGGGTCTACCCCCTTCCGATGCTGCGAATTGGCGCGCACACTCGATCTTGTGATGACCATCCACCCGATCCACGCGGGCGATGGCTACACCTACCTCACACGACAGGTGGCCACCGGCGACCGAACACGCGCCCACGGCCAAGGGCTCACCGATTACTACACCGCTTCGGGTGCTCCGGCCGGCCGATGGTTCGGGCGCGGCGCGCAGATCCTCGAGGTGACCGGCGAGGTCACCGAAGCCCAGATGCGAGCCCTCTACGGCGAGGGAATCCACCCCCGCGCCGACGACATCATGCTCGAGGTCTTGGGCGAGGGCGGATCGGTCCGAGATGCACTTGCTGCCACGAAACTTGGTAGCGGGCACCACCGGCGCGGCCAAGGCACCACCGATATCGCCGCCGCCTACGCCCACGGCAAAGCCGAATTCCTTCTCGCCCACGGCCGCTCCCCCAGCAAGGACGAATGGGCCCTGCTGCGCGAGAACGCCGCCCGCGACAGCCTCAGCCACGACCTCGGGCACGACCCGTCCGACCACGAGATCACCGGCGCCCTCGCCGATGAGAAACGGCACCTCGGGCACGCGGTCGCCGCCTACGACTGCGTGTTCACCCCGCAAAAATCGGTGTCGATCCTGTGGGGATTGGGCGATGACGACACCCGCCAAGCGATCTGGGAATGCCACGAGCAAGCCATGAAAGACACCCTGGACCGGATGCAGGACACCTACGCCCTGGCCCGCCGCGGCGCGGGCGGAGTCCGCCAAATCGACGCCGACGGACTGACTTTCGCCCTGTACCAACACTTCGACAACCGCACCGGCGACATGAATCCACACACGCACGCTGTCGTATCCGCACGAGTGCTCGGCGACGACGGAAAATGGTCCGCCCTCGACGCGCGCGCCCTCTATTCGGCGACAGTGTCGCTGTCGTGCCAATACAACGCCACCCTCACCGGCATGCTGCAACGGCGCCTCGGCCTGCGGTTCGAAGAACGCTACCGAGGCGGTATCTCCAAGGCCCCGGTCCTGGAAATCGCGGACGTGCCAGAGGAAATGATCACCGCGTTCTCCCGGCGCCCCAACATCCTGCGCGCCACCGAGGAACTAGTCCGCGACTACCGGACCAAGCACGGCCACTCCCCCAGCAAATCGACCCAGATCAAACTCACCCAAGCCGCCACATTGGCGACCCGGGATGCCAAACCGCTCCCGAAAACGTTGCGGGAGATGCTCGCCGAATGGGCGCAGCGCGCCGAAACCCTGCTCGATGACGGACGCACCGCCGAAGAGTTCGTACGCGATGTCATCTACCTGAGCAACCACCCCGACGCCGTGCGCGGCTACGACCCCCAGCACGCCGCACTGGCCGCCGGCATCGCGCTCGGCGGCGCGAAAGGGATCGCCGAAGCACCACGCAGCCGCATCCGCGCTGGGATCGCCCAGGCCCTGCGACTATATGAATTCGACACCGACCTCGCACGGGAGACCGCCGCCACCGAGGTCGCCGCATTGCTGGATCCGGCCAACGACAGCAACCTCCTGGACCGCCTGGAACTGGCGGCTTCCTCCGCTGAGCGCACCGTGTACGACCCCGAACGCCTCGTCGCCGACGTGCTCGACACCGTGTCTCGCCGACGCCCGACCTGGACCGAAGTACACATCCGCGCCGCCGCCGAAGACCGAGTCGCCCTGTGCCACTTCGACTCCGACCACGCCCAACGCGAAGCCGTGGAACAACTCGTCGCGACAGTGCGCGGGCAGTGCCTGCAACTGAGCATCGACCCCGACCCGGTACCCGCCGCGCTCGCCCGACGCAACGGGGAAAACGTGTACAGCACCCGCGCCGCGACCACCATCCGCTACACCAGCCAAGCTGTTCTGGACGCGGAAACCGCGCTGTGCGACGCCGCCCGCACCCCGACCACCGAGTTCGTCACCACCGCCGCGGTCGATGCCGCTATCGCCGCTACCGAAGCGACCACCGGACAGAAGCTCAATGCTGGTCAGCGCGAGATCGTGCGGCACCTGTGCACCTCCGGCACCCGGTTGGCGGTCGCGATCGGGCCCGCCGGAACCGGGAAAACCACCGCCATGCGCGCGGTCGCCCGCACCTGGATCGATGACGGGCGCACCGTCATCGCCCTCGCCCCGCAGAAGAGCGCCGCCCGCATCCTCGGCGAGGAAATCGAGGTCCCCGCCCGCACCATCGACGCCCTGCTCACCATCATCCGCAACGGCGGCGACGCCGGACTGGCCGCCGGAACGATGCTTTTGGTCGATGAGGCAGGCATGGCCAACACCCACAACCTGCACGCACTACAGACCATCGCCGACGACGCCGGGGCGGTGGTGCGCTGGATCGGCGACCCCGCGCAACTGTCCGCTGTCGAGGCCGGTGGCATGCTGCGCCTGATCGCCCGCGACACCGCCGCACCCCACCTGCAAGAAGTCGTGCGGTTCACCGATCCGGACGAGGCACAAGCGTCCCTGGATGTGCGTGACGGCGACGCCGAGCAGGCCTGGGAGTTCTACAAACACGCGGGCCGCGTCGTGTCCGGGATGGCTGATGAGCTGCGCGAACAGATCCTTACCGCGCACCTGGACGACCTCGATGCCGGGGTCAGCAGTTTGATGATGGCCGCCACCCTCGACGATGTGCACCTGCTCAACGGGGCCGCCCAAACCGCCTACGGCTTGCGCGGTCACCTCGACACCACCACCGCCGGTGCACTGTTGGCAGACGAGCACTCCGCGCACGCGGGCGATCTGATCGTCACCCGCCGCAACACCAACCGGCTGCGTATCACTGGCGGCTACCGCCGCGGGAACCCGGTCGACAACGGCGAACAATGGCGGGTGCGGACCGTGCACGAAGACGGGTCCCTCACCGTCGTCGGCATCACTCACCGCGGGCACGTCCATCTGCCCGCCCGGTACGTGCGGGACTCGGTGGAACTCGGGTACGCCAGCACCGTGCACCGCGCCCAAGGAATGACCGTCCAACGCGCGTATGTGCTCATGGGCTCCGCACTCGGACGCAGCCTCGCCTACGTCGGACTCACCCGCGGCAGCGAATACAACGGCATCTTCCTGGCCACCGACACCCTGCCCGAACCCGACCTCGACCACGCCCCCGGCGAGGAACTCACCGACTACCAGGTGTGGTGCCGCGAACTCGCACGCGACGACGACAACATCAGCGCCACCCAACGACTACGCGAGGAAATCGCCGCCGGAGCCGACGACCCGCAACGCACCCGCGAGATCTACGACTACGCCCGCACCCTCCTCGCGCACCCCCGCCTGGAGGATCTGCTCGAGCGGGCCCTGCCGGTAGATCTGGCCCAGCAGGTGCAAGCCTCCCCGCACTATCCGACGCTGCTGGACACCCTCGACCTCGCCGACCAGGCAGGGGTGGACACCACCACGCTGGTCGGGCTCATCGCGACCGATCGCTGGCGGGCCACCGACGACACCCTCGACGACACAGGCGATCCCGCCGCAGTATTGCGGGCCCGCGCCGACCGCCACATCGCCCGCCTACTCGGGCTGCCCGCCCGTAGCAGCGAAGGCAAATTCAGTGCGGTCCGCGACCTGCAAGTACCCGAACTTCCCGCACTGCCACCCCGCCATCCCGGCATGGACCGCGAGCTCGCCGACTACGCCGCCGCACTGTTCGAGCGCCTCAGCCTCACCGACAAGGTCGAGGAACTCGAGGCCAATCCCGACCGGGTCACCGCCATCACGAACCTCGCCGACGCCCTGGCCCTGGGCACCGACAACGCCGCGGAGTTGCCTATCCGGATCGACCGGATGCACGCGGACTACGAACACTGCGCGAAAGTGTTGGGCCGGGACTGGGCGCGCTACCAGCTCGCCGAACAACTCCCTGCCGGGCTACACCGACAGGTGGTGGACGGACGCGATTACGAACACCTCCTCGACGTGCTCGCTGATGCCCGCGCCGCCGGCCTCGACACCACCGCGCTGATCACCGAGATCACCACCGCGACCGAACCACGCCTGGTCCGCGGCCGCGATACCGCCACCGTGTTCGCCCAACGCGCCGCGACGATCCTCACCCAGCACCACCTCGAGACCGGCGAACCGGTCACCGCACCGACCCCGACCCCGCTGCCTCCGGAGCATCCCGGACGAGATCGCGCGGTCGCCGATCACGCCACCGATCTGCTGCACCAAATCGGTGTGTTGCAGCAACTGCACCTGCACCAGCAGATGCAGACGCAGCCTTTCCGGATGCTCACCTCGAGCGCCCTCGATACCACGATCCGGCAGTTGCGCAACACCGCCACCATTCTCGATCCGGCAGAGCTATCGAACACCGGCCGCAGCTCCCTCGAGGCACAGGCGCATGCCCAACACCAGCAGTTGGACGTCCACTGCGACAGCATTCGCGCAGCGCAACAAGCCTCCGCCACAGCACAGCAGGCCGTACACGCGCTCGCCGGCGCCGAGCTCGCGGTACAGCAAGCCCAGCACGTTCTCGACGAGCTGCCCACCTACCGGCGCACCGCACGCCGGGACGCGGCCACCGAGCTCGCCGCTGCCCATGCGATCCGCACCGAGCTGCAAGCTCGCGCCCGCACCACCGCTGCATCGGCAGCCCGCGCCCGTACCGAAACCGGTGTACCCGAAGCGCAATGGGCGGCGATGCTCGCGCGCGACAGCGACACCGTGCGGGCCGCCGAACTCGCCACAGCGCGTGCTGCAGATGCGCGGACGCAGGCTGCCCGAGAACGGCGGGAAGTACAACGAA
The DNA here is from genome assembly GCF_035958815.1 of Nocardia sp. NBC_01327. NCBI lineage: Bacteria > Bacillati > Actinomycetota > Actinomycetes > Mycobacteriales > Nocardiaceae > Nocardia > Nocardia sp. NBC_01327. The sequence continues at coordinate 184,983 of NZ_CP108384.1, forward strand.
CCACGGCCGCCGGACGACTCGAGCAGGCACAGACCGAACGCGCCCGCCGCCGCGGCCTCTCCCCCACCGAACGCGCCCTCGAACAGCGCTGGCGTGCAGCTCACCCGTACCCCGAACAGGACATCGAACCCGAACACGACGCCACCCCACCCGAACAGGAACTCGGTCACGGGACCGACCAAGGCGCACATCTGTAGAAGTCGAAATCGCCAATTCGTCACCCTGCCAACGCAATACACTCGATACATGTACGTTCCGTGCGCGGTGTTCCGGCGGACTCCCCTCGAGCGAGCCGACGAACGCCTTGCCTGGGACCGCGACGATCAGTACTTCTTCGCGGCCGGCGCATGTCACGTCCTCGCGTATGCGTTCCTGTCCTGCCACAACGGATTCGGGGCGATGGGGCTATGGCCTACCGGTGCTGAAAACCCCGGCCATGTGTACGCCTCGAACGGGGTGTGGGCCTTCGATCACTCCGGATGGACACCGGAACCGGAACTTCTCCTCACCTCCCGCGCGGCCGAACCCCGCCCCGACTATCAGGCCCGGCCGATCGATTTGGCTCTGGACGAGCTGTGCGCCCGGTACTGGATGCGCGGCCGCCGCGAATTCGCCCACGACCCCTGGCAACGCGCCCACGACTACATCTCGCGATTTCCCGACCCACGATCGCAGCACCCCGGGGATCAGAAATCCAAGGCGAGCTGAGTGTCCTCACGATCGGCAGGTCGCGCCCGCCCCGGATGCTGGATCGGCGGTGCGGCCCGCAATGCATGGATCTGCGGCAGATCAGGTTTGACCTGACCCAACCGGCGCGCGACTTGCGCCGGGTCGGATTCATCGGCAACTACGTGCTGGGCGTGAGTGGCGCGCAGCACCCCGGGGCCGATGCCGTCCCCATTACGCAGCCCTGCCTCACGGCCGAGGTCGCGCACGACGTCCTCGATCTGCCGCTGCGAGAGCCGCCGGAGATCACAGTCGGTGCCGTCGTTGTCCCCCGCGAGGAAGAATGCTTTGATCCGCAGGTCCCCCAGCAGTTCCCTGCGCTCGGCGTCCCATTCGGCTAGCGCTGTGCGTGCACGACGCGGCAGGTAGACCCTGCGGCCAGGCGCAAGCACGAAACTGCGGGGGCCATCGAGTACGACATGGTCCGCGTCGAGGGCCTCGGCCTCGGATTCGCGCAGCCCACCGTAGAGCAGCACCATCACGACCGCCAGATTCCGTGCCCGGCGAATGCGGAACAGCCTGGTGTGGGCTGCGCGCTCTTGAGCGGTCGCGATCAGCTGGGACTGCTCGGTGATTCCCAGAGGGCTGGTGAGGACTCGGCGGATCTCGGCAGGGGCAACAGCGGTGCCGCCGAGCCCGAGGAACTGGAAATAGGCATTGACCGCCGCCAGGGTCACATTCCAGGTGCTCGGAGTACGCCCGAGACTCTTCAGATGCTGCAGGTAGACCCGCACTGCCTCATCGCGCCCTTCCGGGGTGATGAGCGCATGCCGGTGGTCGGGGCCGGCATCGCGCAGCCAGCTCAGGAACAGGGCCACTCGCCGGGCGTATTCCACCCGGGTCCGCGGCACCAGCGGGCGGTCGCGGCGGGCAGCGAGCCGCAGCACGAACACCGGATCAACGACGTAGGGATCGGCAGGGTCGGCATCGGCCGTCGCCGCGGCCTGGTCCGCAGGAGTGCCTTCGGCACTGTCCATGGTGTTCACCTGCCTTTCCTGTGCGATCTCAGTCTCGAGCATCGCAGCAGGTACCGACAAGCCTGACGCAACAACCAATTTGTCACGAACCCAATCGCTTGTGGCCGTGACTAATTGAGTATTTTAGCGCGGTTCTAATACAACCTCGGACGGATATGGAGCCCGATGGACGGACTCGGAGGTGGCCGCACCCGCATACTGGTCGGTGCGGGACGGGGGTTTGGTGTGATCAGCGTTCTCATCGCAGCCGTGGGAATTGCGGGGACGGTTCTCGGGACGGTGCTGACCGCCGCAATCGCGGCCAGGGCCGAAGGGCGTCGGCAGGCCGTGGCGGAGCGGCAGCAAGTGCGGCAAGAGCTGACGCAGCAGGACAGCCAACTGCGGGAGTTACGTCTCGAGCATCTGCGGTGGCGGCGAGAACGCCGTCAGAGCGTGTACCTCGATCTGCTCACGGCCATAAGTGCCGCGGATCGGGCCGACCAGCAGTACTTTCGCGAACTGGACACCGCGCCGGCACCGGTAGCGGTGGACGAGGCTCGACTGGCCGCGATTCGTAGCCTGTTCAAGGACACCGAACAGGTCTATTACCTGGTCGCCCTCGAAGGCCCGACCAGCGTTGCCGAGGTAGGGCAGAGGTTGATCCAGCAGCTCGGTGCCCTGGTTCGCGATGTCCGGGGTTTCGCCGAGGCGCACGCGCAGGCCGCGGCAGATCTCGACGAACGCCGCGGAATCGTCGAAGCCGCCGGGAGCGCCTTCATGACGGCACAACGTGAGTTCCTCGAGGCCGCTCGCGCCGCACTCGACGAGATCGTCGGCGCGCCTTGAGAATCGAAGAACCGCAACGGTGGGGCGCGCTCGGTGTCGATTGATGCAGGGCGGGCTACAGCCGGTTGATCGTGTGCCTGACTCCGGCTATGAACAGCAGCGCCTCCTCGGTCGCCTCCATCGCGTCTTCGGCGGGCACTGCGTGGCTGGACTCGGTGGTGACCCAGTGCGGTTGATGGGTGCCCAGGAAGAACTTCACCTCGGTAAGGCCAGGTCCGGCAACGGCTCCGGTGGCCGCCATCCGATGAGGTGGGTACCGCAGCGCTGATATTCGCCGATCTTGATTTCCTTGCGCCGCAAGTACTCTTCGCTGTCCAGGCCCCAGACTTCGACCACCGTGGGCTCGGTGGTGTCGGTGAGGACGAAGTCCGGCAGCGTCAGCGCGGTGTGGTCGTAGCGGACCGGTTTGAGGAACGTGCGTCCGGCCTGCTGCAGCGCGGCCGCCATGACGAGTTCGTGGCTGGAATCGGCGGGGATATAGGTGCTGCCGGTGGTGAGCATGATCGCGGCATCCGCTACGACCGCATGCCCTTTCGGGGTGCGCTCGAGCAGGAACAAGCCGATACGGCGGCCACTGTGTTCGGTCGCGGCGCGGGCGAACGCGGCAGGGTAGGAGCGCAGGATGCGCTGATGTAATTGCTCGGAGAGGAACAGTTTCTTGGCCAGATGCCTGATCTTGTAGGACATTCCGTACTTCGTCGGGTGGGCTTCGACCAGTTCCCCGAGTAGCAGTCCGCGCCGGATCTGGTCCCGGGGGCTGCGTAGCCGGTCGAGCCACGCCTCGAACGCGGCGATGTTGGCGGGACCGATATCGGGGCGGTAGGGCGGGACTGGGTAGAGCACCTCGGTCAGGGCGCGGCGGCTGAGGGTGCAGTCCTGGGCGCAGTGGGAGATGTCGTGGACCACGCTGGCCCAGTTCCGGTGGATTCCGGGGCGCCAGGTGTTGAGTTGGGCGTTCTCCCACAGGAAATGCAGGACGCCGAGCAGCCCGACGGTGCGGCGGCCGCTGCCGGCGGCGGCCGCGCGCAGATCCTCGGCTGCGCCCTCGGCGGCCGCGGTGGCGGTGGTACTCAGTAGCGGGGTGCAGAAGCGGATGGTGGTGCCCTCGACACCTTCGACGATGGCATTGTCGGCGTACGCGGAGCGGCCGCTGAGGGTGGGGTCGGGTTGGTGGAACGGGCACGCGTCCTGGTGTTCGGCGCCGTCGCCGGGCCAGCGGGCCAGGAAGTGGCGGGTATTGAGACACCGGATCACCAGGCGGCGGGGCTCGTCCGTGCGGCACAGGCAACGACCGTGTCCGTCAACGGCTTTGGCTTCGGTGAACAGGCGCGTGTACCGGTGCGGGTGCGCCCGCAGTTCCTCGAGCCGCACCCGCTGTCCGGCCAGCTCCACGACATCCCCGCGCCCCATCGGATCTATTCCTCCGTCGTCGGGGCGGATCTAGGGGGTGCGGAAATGACCGTGATCAGCGTCGTTGTATTGGTTGTGAAGAACCCGGGCGGGACCGGTTCGACCGGCAGGCACGGTATGTCGCGATGTTTTGTCGGGCTGCAGGCGTGCATGGGCCCGTATTCGCCGTCGGTGAGTGCGCGCATGGTGGCGTCGTAGTCGTAGACGTACCAGCCGTGCAGGGCGTGATCGTCGCCGGAGCGCACGGCTTTCTCCCAGGCGTGCCACAGCTCGTTGAGCCGGACCACGATCGGTGGGTGTTCGAACCATTTCGCGCACCAGGTGCGGCCGCGGCCGCCGTCGGAGAGTTTCAATGCTGTTGCCGGAGCGAGCCATTCGGTGACCCAGACCCCGACGTCCGGATACTTGTAGTCCTCGCTTTCCTCCTGGGGCGGGGGTGGGCCGTCGCCGCCGGTGAATGCGTCGTCCATGCCGAGGTCGAGGGTCATAGCAGCTCCTTCGTCGTCGCGGGCGGGCTGTAGTGGCGCAGGGAATCGCTGATCGCGTCGGCATATCGGCCGTCCCACCACAGCGATTTGCGCACCAGCACAGGCGCATTGCCGGTCGTGGACACCACAGCCAGGTCTTTGGGGAGTTCCGAGAGCAGCGACACCGGCAAGGTCGATTCACGCGACCAGGACTGACTGCGCGAGGCACCGCCGCGCCCGACGCTGTCGGCCCAGCGGGCCACATCGTGATCGCCGATCTTCTCCGACCAGCCCTGCAGATATTTCAGGTCGTCCACCCCGCCGGCGTAGACGTGGCAGTTCGACGCCGAGATCAACTGGTCGAGCTGGTTGGGGCTCCACACGTCACTGGCTTGGGCCGGTGATTGCAGGAAGGTGAGCAGGACGATGCCCTGGGAGCCCAAATGGCTGTAGAGAGCGGGCAATTGGGTCAGTTTGCATACGTTCGCGGCCTCATCGAGGACACCGACCATCGGGGTGGGCAGGCGCCCGCCGGGTGAGCGGGCCGCGATCTTGAGAGCGTGATCGAGGATGGACCCGACCAGGGCGGTGACGAGGGCGGTCGCCGAGTCCGGGCCTTCCAGGCTCAGCAGGTACAGGCTGTCGCGGGAGGTCACGAACGCGCCCGGATCGAACTGGGGCAGGTTATGGGTGGGATTCCAGATCCCCAATGGGCTCAAGTCGCCCTCGAAGAAGGTGCGCTGCGGGGGCAGCACCGTGGCCGCGTACTGCTCGTCGTTCAGCACCGCCAACAACCGCCTGGCCATGTCGAACAGGCCGTCGCGCTGGCGGGAATTCAGCGATTGCACGGTGCGTAGTTTCTCGGCGGCGATGGCGCGGCCGGCGCCATCGAGCATCTGGGCCGGGAGCAGGGAATCTTCGGCGGCGAGCCAGCTGTAGGCGTGCATGATGTCCCCACCGGCCACTGCGGCGGCCAGCAGGTGCAGGGCGGCCAATTCCAAAGCACCGCCTTCGAAGTAGTTGCCGTTGCGCGCATCCGGGACGTTGGTGTCGGCCTCGAAATAGGACATCAGCCTGCGGGCGGCGGGGAGGCGGTCGATCCCGGCCAGGATGTTCCACCACCAGTCCTGTTGTGGTTCGCCGGTGCGGCCCTGCAGGTCCGACACCCATGCCGTGCCGACGCGTTCGCGTACCCCGCGGGTGTGATCGTGCAAATCGCGTTTGTTGCTGGTGGTCACCAAAGGTCCGGGGGCCGCGCATGCGGCGCTGATGGCCATACCAGCGGTTTTGTAGGTGCGCGGGCCGCCGAAGATGATCAGCTCGTCTTCCCAGGAGGCGTAGAGCGGGATATCGCCGATCACGGTGCGCCCGAGCTCGATTCCGGTATCGGAGGCGCGCACCACCTGAAGATCAGGGCGCAGCCGACGCGCCTTCTCGGTCGCGCTGTGCCCGCTGACCTCCGACAGGCGGCGCGGCGGGGTCATGACCTGGGCTCGGCGGGTGACTTCATGCCGGCGGACCCGGCCCAGCACCGTGCGGGCGGCGAGGGCCAGGAGCGCTGTTTCGGCGAGGGCGACGAACACCACGGCCACGCCCGGCCAACTGCTGGGCCGGGTGAACGCCTCCCACGTCGGGTCACCGAATCCGGTGAGCCCCAGGGCCATCCGCCAACTGCCGTAACCCACGCCGAGGAGGGCTGCGGCAGCGGCGAAGGCGATGATGACCGCCACGTCGCCCGTGACCCGCCCACTTGCGGCGGCGCGGCGGGTGGTCACGGCGCGACGCCCGCCGACGGGGCCTCCGTCGCCGCAGCCGCCTGCTGGGTGGCTTGCTGCTGCTGGGCCGTGGGTTCGGCCGCGGGTTGTTGTGCCGCGCTGGCCTTCGCGTCCGGAGTGGGCTGGGTGTCATTGATCAGGTTCGCCGCGGTCTTCTTCGCCGAGCCACCGGCCGCATTGCCGGTCCCGGCAGCCTTGCCCGCCGCAGGTCTCTTCGTTGCCGTGGCCTTTTTCGCTGGAGCAGCCTTTTTCGCTGCGGCCGGATCGGTGCCTGCTGCGGGTGCCTTCGGCGCTGCAGCCTCCTTCGCCGGCGCGGCGGTCGCTGCGGTCGGTGTGGCAGCCTGCTGGGGTGTCGGGTTCTGCTGTTCGATGACCGCGCGGGCGGCGTTGAGCTCTTTGAGGGTGTATTCGGTGACCAGCTGTGCGACGCGCTCAGGATCGAGAGTCGGCTGGGCGGCAACGTGCGCGCCCTGCTCGATCTCAGCGGCTTTGACGCGCACCCGATCCGGGTCCACACCGGCCGCGCGCATCCGCTGATCGGCCTCGCTCGCCGCAGCTCTCCAGCCTTGTTCCACCTTGACGGCGTATTCATGGGTCGCCGTCTTGGCAGCCCAGTCTGCCACCATGGCCTCGACCGGATGCGGCTGTGCGGGAGCCGGATTCTGCTGCTGCGCTTGGACCGGCTGCTGTTGTGCTTGGACTGTGCGGGGACGCTCGCGGGTGGCGTTATGGATGGCGGAGCGGATCCGACCGAACAACCCCCGCCGGGGCTGAGGCGGGGTTTGCTCCTGCTGCTGTGCTTGGACTGCCGGGGGACGCTCGCGGGTGGCGTTGTGGATGGCGGAGCGGATCCGACCAAACAATCCTCGCCGGGGCTGAGGCGGGGTTTGCTCCTGCTGCTGTGCCGGTGGGCGCTCTGCGGCTTCGCGTTCGCGTTCGACCGCCCATTGCTTGACCGCTTGGCGGGCGGAGATCAGCGCGAGCGCGGAGGCCTGCACCAGCTGGGCGGACTCGACAACGATCTGTTCTTCTTCGTGTACTGGCATGACATGCCCTTTCTCTATCGGGGTCAAAGGAGTGGCTGTGGTGCTCGAATCGGGTTGTTGCACCTGCGCTTTCACTGCTGGGGTTGCCGCCGCCGTTGTGTCCGGTGGCAGAGACTGCGCGGATGCGGTCTCTACCGGCGGCGGGTGGGGCTGGTTCGGGGTAGTCGCGGCGACGATCAGGGACGCCGCTGTCTCGGGCGGGCTGTGGGCTTGGGTCTGGATCTGCGCGGTGGGTACCGCCGCGCCTTGCGGTGGTGTGGGGCTGTCCCATCCCGGCCCGGGATCGCCTTCGACGGTCAGTGATGCGCGGGAGTACCCGCGCCGTTCGGCGGCCTGTATCTGCCGCTCCCGGTTGCCTTCTCGCAAGGCCGCCAGTTGTGCGGGAGTGGCTGACCGCTTGGGTACCGAGGCCGCGATATCGAACAGGTAGGCCACGATCTCGCGGCCGTGCCGCCGGAATTTCAACAACCCTGCGACCTCTTGGCTGCCAGGTGAGCGCCCCTGTGCCCGCAATTGGCGGCGAGTTTTCAACCCGGGTGGCGCACCGAGGCGGGCGTAGGTCGGCAGCGCCGAATCATCGCGGCGATCGGTGACCACCACGACGCCTTCGATAGTCCTGCCAGCGGCGCCACGCGCGCCGCACAGGAACCGGGTAGCGGATAGGTCGAACAGCCATCGGGTTCTCCTTCACAGGTTTGGTTAGTGCGAATCGGTGACGGTGAAGCCCTCCAGGCGCCACCCGTCCGGGCTGTCGGTGGTGCGGGCATCGATGTCCATCACCCGCCAGCGGTTACTGGACCCGTCGCGATGCAGAACCATTTGTGTGAGAGCGACTTTGACCACGCAGCGCCCGATATCCGGGGCACTGATCGCGGTGGTCGTCGCGGTCGCGGTGACCACATCGGCGCCCTGACGCCACTGCGCCCACTCGGTCAGGGGCTTGATCCCGGTCGCCGGGGGCATCTCAGCGGAGGCGGCCAGTTGCCCGCTGAGCCAGGGTTTCGCGCGGGCGAGCCCGGCTCCGGCGGACCCATCACGACTGGGCTGCCAGGAGAACATGGTCATGAGGGCTTGCTGCGCCGCGACCGCGGGCCCAGCACCATGCGGGGTCGGATCGGTGAGGTTGTAGTCACCGTCCCCACCCGGCGTACTTGCGTGCTGGGCGGGGTGGTGGCGTGTGGTCGTGATCAGCGCCCCGCCCAGCAGCACGAGCACTGCCAGGGCGAAGACCAGGACAAGGGTGCGTTTCATGGCAGGCTCCTTCAGCTCAGCGCACGCCGGTATTGGGGTTCCATGGCCAGGATGTTGTCGACATACGGGCGGGTCTGGGTGACGTAATCGCTACTGCCGGTAGGGAATCCACCCGAACTCAGAACCGCACCCTCACCGGCGTTGTAGCCGGCGACATACAGTTCGCGCCGGTCACCGGACCAATGCACTTGCCCGGAGGAAATCCAGCCGTCCACCGCTTCCGCGATATGGCACATGAACCGGCCCTGGGCCATGATCGCGTCACTGGGTTTGTGAATATCGCCGGTGCCGACCGGCCCGATCGGGGTGCCTTGATCGTCGACCGGGGCACCCCAGCTCGTCCAGGTGTACGGCTCGAATTGCGAGGGCCCTTGCGCGCCGGTCTGACTCAACGCGCTGGTGTTCGCGCCCCCTTCGGGGCTGAATCCGCCTTCCTGGCGGCCTTGCGCGGCCAGGAGACTGGAGGAGATTTGCGGGCACAGCGCCCCCGCGCGCCGGTACCACGGCTCGAATTCCGGTGGCACCAGACCGGGTTGGAGATTGTCGACCCCGCCACCGCTGTCCGCAGGTGCGCAGCCAGCACTGTTACCTGTGGTCGTCGGCGCGGGTGCCGGAGCCGGTGTAGTCGGGGATATCCCGGTCCCGGTCCCGGCTGCGGCAGCGGGATCAACGGTCACACCCGGCGCGGGAGTGGCACCCGGTGTGGGGGCCGGTCCTGCGCCCGGTTGCGCGGCGCCTTCGAGCCAAGGAACGGAATCGATCGGGGTGCCGCCGCCGTTGCGTCCGCCGGCGGTCCAGACCTCGAAATGCAGGTGCGGGCCGGTGGATTCGCCGTTGGTACCCACGCGGGAGATCTGCTGTCCGGCAGCGATTTGGTCGCCGACGTGGACGAGGAGGTCTTTCTCATACATGTGCCCGTAGACGGTGGACCAGATCTCGCCGTTGATGTTGTGGTCCAGGACGATCCAGTCACCGAACCCGGACGCGGGCCCGGAGTCGTGCACGACACCGTCCATCGCGGCGTAGATCGGGGTGCCTTCGGGTGCGGCGTAGTCCGTGCCTTTATGCGCGCCGCCGCGGGCACCGAACCCGTCGGTGATCGTGAACACCCCTTGCGCGACCGGATACACCTTCGATCCCGCCGGCAACGGCGCCCCCGGGCTCGCAGGCGCGGGAACAGCTGTGCCGCACGTGGAGTCGTCGTCCAGGAGGAAAACGACCAGCATCAGCGCTGCGGTGATCCACAGCGCGGCGAGGGCTGCGAAGATCTTCATGACTGGGGCCGGTCCCCGGAGGAGTCGTGCAGTGCGTCGGACAGGTCCTGGTTGAGCTGCTGGGAGGAGGCCAGCTCCCGGCGCAACCGGGCGACGGCCGCTTCCAGGCGTGGGACGCTGCGCCCGGTGGGTGGCCCGTCATCTGCGGACACCCAGAGCAGGATCGTGTTGAAGTGGCGGCCGATGTCTGCGGCAACGACTTTCGCGGCCGCGGTGCGCGACATGCCGGCGGGGGAAAGCTGCCGGACACGGTCGACCGCGGCGCGGCGGACGCGTTCATCGACCGGCCCGTACCGGCGCTGTGGTGCACTCATGACGCCACCTGTAGGTTCCGGAGATAGTTGTCGGTACTGGCCTTCATTTCGTGCGTGAGCCATGGGGCTTTCCCACCGATTTGTCGCCGGATTCTTCTCATCGATTTGTCGCTCTCTTTGAGTCGGACCAGCTCGTAGCTGCACTGAGGCTGTTCGGATTCGAGATGGCAATAGATGCGGGCCGGAGAGCGAGAGTTGTTGCACGGATTGGCAACTCGGCAACCGGCACCCAATGGTCGGGCGCTGACACGCCGGACCGAATTCCCGTCGAACTGTCGGAACCGACATATCACCGACAAATGGATGGGACTACCGACAAGAATCATGGGAACCTACACCACCTTTTCCTCAGCTTCGGCGGCGCCGAAGGTGCTGAAACGCTGACTGGTCTCGTGGATCCCGGACTCGATCTCCACCTGCGTGAGCTCCATGAGGAACGGGATGCCGGGACGGCGGTCCTCACTGACTTTGAGCAGGAATTTGCCGACACCCGAGGCCAGAGGTGCGGCCGCGCCGGGGCGCACGGGTTCACCGGTGAGCGCTTGTGGGGCAGACCAACTCGTCACCATGGCGGTTTCGGCGGCGGTGAGTTTCACGACGCCGTCGAGGGCAGCGAGCTCATCGGCGGGCAGGGCACCCAAAATTTTCGCGCGGGCACGCTCGAGGAATCCGACCGCCCTGTCGGCGGCCGCGCCGAGGGCTTGCAGGTCGCGGATGGAGTGGCTGATCATGATCAGCGAGGTGGCCAGGGAGCGTTGCAGGCGGGTGAGCTCGTCCACGCGGGTGATCATGAAATCGCCCAAACCCAGGACCTGCCACAGCTCGTCCATGACGACCTGGAAATAGCGTTGCGGTTCCAATCCGACCTCGGCCAGGAGGTTCAGGGCTTCGATCGAGGCGAACCCGGCACTCCAGCAGGTAAGCATCGCAGCGGCCTTGAGCCGTTTATCGCCCTTGGGGATATGGGAAACATCGATGCAGACACCGACCGAGTCCATATCGATCGGGGTGGTGGTGTGCCCGTTGAACACCGACCCGAACGGACCTTCCGTCAGGGCGCGCAGCGACCGGCGCAGTGGGATGATCGCGTCCTGATAGTGCTCGTCGGTGCGCGCGGCCGCGTCCAGCCACAGATCCGGGCTGCCGGTCGCGATGACCGCCGCCAGGTCTTCCAACAGCGGCGGGGCGGCAGCGGTGAAGCCTTGCCCGCCTTCGGTTTCGGGAGTGAGCAGCAGTTTCAGGCCGGTGGAGATCAACGTGTCTTCGAAGTCGTGCAGCTTCTCCCCGCGTACGAGTTCGACCAGACCACCGATCAGATTCGTTTGCCGGGCCCGCAATTCCGCACGCAAATTCTGCGCTTCCAGGGCGAACCCGCCCTCCTCCAAGCGGTCGATCGCGACGCCCATCACCCCGGCGTCGAGCGGATTGATAGTGCCGTGCCCGTAGCCCAGGTCGATGACCTGGCCGCCACACATCGCGATCGTTTCCCGATAGTCAGGTTTGACGTCCGCCAAAACCAGGGGCGTGACGCCTTGGGCGATACCGCCCAGGACGATGCGCCGCACCAGGGAGGATTTGCCGAATCCGTTGAGGCCCAGCACGAACAGACTCGGGGCAGTGATGAACCCGCCGCGCCGGAACCAGTTGATCGGGTCGAAGCACACCACTTCACCGGTGTCGAGATGCCTGCCCAAAGGGGTGCCGATGACCGGGGCGCCCGCGCCCACGCACCAGGGCCACAAGCCCGCGACCTGCGCGGTCGTGGCCCGGTATTCCGGTGGTGCGGCGACCGAGCGCGAGATGCCGCCGCCGGGGCCGGGCACGCCGGTGGCGGTGACGCGCACTGCGGCCCTTTTCTTTCCGCCCTTCTTCACTGCGGTGTTCGGGTCTGCGGCACGCCGGCCGGCGGCCAGGCGCCGGTTGTCGTCGGTGCGCAGCTGCACCCGCGCCCACCCCGCCGAGACCAGATTCCCGTTCGCAGCCCGGGTTTCGCAGGTGAGACGCTGCGCGTCGGTCAGCACCCGGGTACCGAAACCACCCGTCGACGTCTTCGGCATCGAATCGGACTGGACTGTCGCCTTTTTCGCGGTGTGTGCGGTGTCCCGGGGAGAAATCTTGCCGGAGGTCTTCGTTCTGGTCGGGGTGGGTTTCTTCGCCGGTGTCCGTGCGGTGCTCCGGCGTAGGCGCCCGGTCATTCCTTCACGACCTTGGGTAGGGACGCCATTTCCGGTAGCAGCACCCCGGCCCCGAGGCAGGCGGCGAACGCGGCGGCCTGGTACCGGTAGCAGCGGCGGATCTTCAACCTCGCCTGTGAGGACAGATCCTTGGTGATCGCTTCCAGCGCAGGATCATCCGCGCCGGCGGGTTCGGTCACGGTGATCAGCGCCGCGAACCGGGTCACCCCGTGTCCTTCGGCCTGCTCGCGGCGGGCCTGTTCGGTGGACTGGCGGCGCATGGTCGCGGTCGCGGACCCGACACCACGCTGGGTTTGCTCAGCGACCAGGGCGTCTTTGTAGTCCCCGTCGACGATTTCGGCGGCATCTCCGGAGGAATGCGGACGGTAGATGATCGCGACCCTCTTGCGGGTGAGCTGATCGTTGGGGGCCAGCAACCGTTGCAGAACCCGTTCACGAACCACACCGGCGGGAGGGAGATCCATTTCCCAGGTGATCGAGACGACCCCGTCGTGCACCAGCCGGCCCAGCCGCTCATCGTGATGAACAGGGCCGGCATCGTTCCAGGTCAACCCGTGCGACTGGCCCGCCTCGGCGGCCGCTTCCAGGTCGGCCTCGGCCGCGGGATCCCACGCGCGCCGCAGCAGCGCGGTCACTTCCTCCCCTGTCATCGGCCGCGCCCGCACCCCGGCCTCGGACAGGGCGGCCACGATCAGCGGCAGCCGGCGCCCGATCTCTTCGGCTTGTTCGGCGGGGTCTTTGCGGCGGGCGGGGGTGGTGGCGTGGAAGCTGACCGACAGCCACGCTTCCATGCGCACCGATTCACTCGGAAGTGTTTGCGCCAGTTGGGCCATCATCGTGCGCGCCGGAGCGGGAGCGTTGTCGCGGGTGAGCCGGTTGACCTCGGTCGCGAGCCTGTTCCCGGTCTCGGGCACCGAATCGATGACCGCGTAAATCGCGTCCACATCCGGCTTTTCGCCCAGGGTCGCCAGGACTTGGCTCCAGGACGCCACCCATTGGTCGATGGTGTCCTGATCGACCGCACGTGCCCCTTGCGGCCAGCAGCGGATCAAGACGGTGTAGAGGTTGTGGGCGGGCATGTGGGTCATGCCGAACCGGTACCCGGCGGAGTCGATGCCCTCATACAGTTTCGAGGAGGCCATCAGGCCGGGGAGTTTGCACGTGCCCAGACGGCTGAAAACCCCGGAGAGGTAAATGTTTTCGCGCCGCAGCCAGGTGCGGAACCATCCGATCATCAGTAGTCCCCGTTCGTATCCGGTGCGACCACCACGACTTATTGCCATGGGGGCCAACACGATGATTTCGACCAGAAGCACCACTGCGGCGGGCATCAAACCGACCAACATCACCACCAGCAGCGCGATCACGACCGCCGCGAACGCGGCCACGCTCACGGCCCACCCCATGCCCCACATGCCCTCCGACCGAGGGCGGGTCCATTGCCCGTAGGTGCGTTCGACCTGCTCGCTGCTCATCGCGGCACCGCCGCACTACCAGCACCGCTGGGGCGAGCCACCGGGCTAGCGGCAGAGCCGACGATCGCTTCCATGGACCGGTGTGCGGATCGGACCGCTTTGACCGCACCGGCGGCGATCGCACCGGCTGGGCCGGCCGCCGCCGCACCCCCACCAGCGGCCGCCGACCCCCCGACCTTGGCCGCCCCCGATGTTCCCGCCGCACCCTTCACACCGGAGGAACCACCCGACCCGCTGCTGCCACCACCTCCGCCCCCACTGGGTTTCGGCGCACCGGTCGGGCGCGTACCACCACCACCGCCACCACCGCCGCCGCCTCCGGGGGGTCCGCCTCGTGACGGTCCGCCGGCATTGCCGGACGAGGAGGACGCGGCCCCGGTCGGGTTCGCACCGCTCATCGCCCAGCCCGCAGCGGAACCGACAGCACCGGCACCGATAGCAGCACCGGAGATGCCAGTACCCATCGACGTCAGGGGCGAGACCAGGCGCATCACCGCGGGCAGTACCAGAGCGGCGCTGCACAGCAACACGACCCCGACCAGCGCCCGTTGCGCGTCATCAGAGCTGGGCACCTGCCCGGCCCCGAGATCGGCATTGACCTTCGTGCCACCGGTACCAGCGGTTTTGAACGCGATCATGTACACCAACGCCGCGATCGGCTTGTACAACACGAAAGCCAGCGACCAGGCCGTGAGCTTCTCGTAAAACCCTTTGCCGGTATGGGTTCCGCTGCTGGCGGCCGCCAGGGGGAGGATGCCGACCACGAGCACGAGCAGCGCTTCGCGCACGACCGCGAAAACAGCTTGAGCGAGAGCACCGATCATGCCGACGATCACGATCACGAACACCAGACCCGGGCTCAACCCCATCAGTGTCTGGGTTTGCAAGATCGCTTCCGCCGCGCCTTTCGCGTCATTATGGGTGGCGGCGTTGATCACCCAGTCGGAGAACGCATCCCCGGCCTGGGTGCCCAACACCAGCACCGTGGAGAAGATCGCGGACGCGAACACACTGCGCGCCAGCACCCGGAACGTTTCGGTCGCCTCGGCAGCAGCACCGGAGCGGTGGGCCATGGCCAAGCGGATCGCGCACATGATCATCGACCCGGCCAAGCACAGAATCTGCAGTTGGAAGGTGTAGGCGCGGATCTCGCCGAACAGATCCGACTGTGACACCACGTCCGAGGTGGGAATCTTCGTCCACCAGGTCAGCGAAATGACCAGCCCTTGCGCGAGACCACCCAGCAGCATGGACACGACTTTGCCGAACGAACTGTCCCACGCTTTGTCAGCCGCAGCCGTGGCGGCAGCTTCGGGGTGGGTGACGACGTTGCCGATCTTGCAGCCGTCGCCGACCACATCACCGAGGCTGGGCAATCCGGAAATTCCGATTCCGTCCAAGCCCTGTTGTAGCTGATCACATGCGGTGTTGAATCCGAATGTGCCTGCGCCGCCGCTGGGGTCGGGATCGGCGGACGCGCTGGCGGCCGGTCCCAGGACCGCGAGCACGGCGACCAGCGCCGCGATCACGATGTGCCGCCCGCGGCGGCAGGTTAGGTTCACCATGTCGTCCACCCCTCCAACGAATTGACGTAGGACGCGGGCAGTTGACGATCGGCAGCCAATCGCAGCCGCCAGGTTTGACCGTCCCAGGTCATCACGATCTGCGACGCCCGCCACCGTTGCCCGCCGCCTGTGGTGGCCGGTTCAGCCTTAGTCGCTAGCCGCAATACGCACAGATCCCCGGCGGCAGACCAGGATTCGACTTGGTACGCGTCCGGCGCGACCAGCCAGCGAGTGGTCCCTGCCGGGGCCAGTTCTGGAACCTTGCCTGCGGCCTTGAGCCGGTCGAACGCTATGTGATCGGCGTCGGTCATGACCTCCATTCGCTCACGCAACGTCCAGTCGCCGGGCCGCGCGTACGCCTCCCAGGTGATGAACACTGCGGCGAGGGCCGCACCTTGCGGGGTGTGGGAGTAGCCGCTCGGGATGCCGTCGTTGATCGCGGTCGGCCCGTCGGAGGTCGAGAACGGCACCGAGACTCCGAATACGCGTTGCCAACCACCCTGCTCAGGCAAGGTCGGGGCAGCGGTAAGCCACAACGGATCTCCCGCCTGCCGCGGCCCGGAGGTCTGCACCAGGGTTTGCCCGTTCCTGTTGTTCGGGATATCGACACGCCGCCCGAACGCATCCACATCGGGCGCCGCGAACCCGGTCTGTTCCTGCCCCACCGGCGCAGCAGACCCGGGCACCGAAGTCGCCGAGGCACTCTCGTGTGCGTCGCTGTGGCGGGTTACCGCGACCAGGACCGCGCCGATCACCACGAGAGCGATCGCGACGAGGGCCAGGATCAGCGTCATCGAACTACGCCGCGACCCCTCCGGGGTGGGCTCAGGCTGCTGGTCGCTCATCGGGTGGCCTCGAATCGGACGGTGCCGCTCGGCAACGCCGGAATGGACTCCATCACCGGGTTTTTCGCGCCCGGATCCGGAAGGACCAGTCGCCAGTCACCGCCGGTCCAGGTCATGAGGTGGTGGTAGGCGGCCAGCGACTTGTCGGGAAACCGTGTGTAGAGAGCGATTTCGGCGCGCCCTGGGGTGTAGGTGGTGAAGTGGTATCCGGCAACGGCCGGGGCGATCCTCGGATCGGCGGGCCCGGTGATCGAGAACTGTGCCCGTGCGAGGACGAACGCGTCTTTGCCGGGCCCGGTCACCAACGATTGCGCCGCGACCTGCGACCACAACGAATCCGGAGACAGACTGGTACGCAACGAATCCTGGATCGCGGCCAGCACCGCACCTTGCGGGGTGTGCGAATACCCGGCCGCCGCACCGGAGATCGTGGCCGGACCATCGACGATGCTGTAGGGCAGTTGCACCCCTTCCCAGGACTTCCACACCACCTGCGCCGGTACACGCCCCGGATCCGGCGGCACGGTGGTCGGCGACGCCGTGTGGTGGGTGGCGCTGCCGCAGCCTGCTACAGCGGTGGTGATCGCCAGGGTGGCGGCTAGGAGGCCGAGTTTCCGCATCACAATCCCCTACTTCTTTGTCGTGTCGGTGCTGTCACCGCGTTTGAAGTACTTCGATGGCGATGGGCATGGAGGCGTTGGCCAGCACCGCCGCGATCAGACTCCTGGCGACCGCGTTATGGGCTTCAGCGAAGGTCTCGACCGTCGAATGCCGCAACGCGAAATATCTGCAGGCCGCCACGATCAGCCAGCACAGACAGACCAGCTCGGCGAACCACAGCCCGTAATCCAGCAGCTGAGTCAGCGGGCCACTCACCGTGGGCGGCAGGTCTTCGATGTCCTTCGCCAGCAACGCGGGCATGACAGCTCAACTGCCTGCGGCATTGATGATTTGAGTCATCAACGCCCCGGACGCGGCGACGACCGCCCCGCCGATCAAGCTCGCAGCGACGATCTTGGGGCTCTCACACACCCCGCCGTTCCATTTCTCCACCGCGAATTTGGCGCCGCCGTAGACGATTCCGAGCAAACCGACCAAATAGGCCAACCACTTGAGGTAGTTACCCAGCAGCAGCAAACCGTTGGATCCGGGAGGGGCTTGAGGGTTCAAATTCTCGACCGCTAGGACAGCCGCGAGGGACAGGTGAGTGATCATGGTTGCGCTCCTGAGGTTTTCGCTTTCGACGTAGGGCCGCCGATGAGGGCGGTGACGGTGGCGAGCAGGGTGTCCCCGAGCTCGCGCACTCCGGCCACAGGGTCACGCCCTTTGGCGGGTGCTTCCTCTCCCGGCTGCCATACCGGCAGATCCCGGATCGAAGTCAACGGCCAAGCCGGTTGCCAGCCCAGCCGCAACAGCGCGCCCTCGGGCACCAAATCGGCGATGACGCCCTTGTAGCGGCGGATCGGTGCCGGCACCCGACCGGGTTGGGCGGCCACGGTGATCAAACCCACCAGGATCGCCCGTCCTGGACCGGCTTGCCCGCAGTGGTATTGGCGCAAAACATCGTGCGCGCGGGTCAGGCCCTCGATGGTTTCGCGGGCGATCACCACCACGAACGGGGACTCATCGCCCAGGACCGCCGGCCACATCCGGGCACAATCAGCGGCCGGGGCGAGTTGGCGGGCCAGGGTACTGACTCCGGCGCCGCCATGCGCACCCAACAACCACAGCAACGGCGCATGGGTTTCGGGGTGGTTGACGGGCTTGTGCCACACCCCGATCCGGCGTCCGGGTTCCGGCGGCAACGCCGCGAACGCGAGGCTGCGGCTGCGCACACTGCTCAGCTGGGCGGCTTCCGCACGCCGGGCAGCGGTGCGGGTGCGGGCCTTGCCGCGGGGCACCGGCAGCGGGGTCTGCTCCAGGGTGACGGTCATGACCGCACCGGGTTGCGTGTTCGGTGACCGATCTCGTTGTGCGCTACCACCATCGGTCCCACCTCCTAGGCATGTGCGTTTGGGCATCGGATGCTCAATTGCTCTCGCCGGTGGTGGCCCCACCAGCACTGGAATCGGACGGTCCGGGAGTCGGAGCGGCCGTCACGCTCGGCACCACCGAGGTAGTCGGGGCGCTGGGATTGCCGGAGGTAGGCGCGGATTTGGTCGCGGCCGGGACAAGACCGGAGACGTCGCTCGCGGCGGCCGCGAACCATTCACCCACCCAGTTGGTGGCCGATTTTCCGTCTCCGGAGATCGAATCGTGCTGGTAGGAGCCATGCCGGAGAAGAACATCGGAGTATTTGGTCCACGTGCCGACATCCAGGAGGTCGGTGTTGTCTTTGACGTCGTTGACCACCTCGGTGAAGGTCGACTGGATCAGCCGGGACGCGGTCGCCGGGGGAATCAGCTCCGGCACCGCCGAGAGCAGCTTGGTGCCAAGAACGGCCAGGCCCGCAACAGGATTGGCCAGGCCCGCGGTCGCGATCTCGGCGATACTCGCCGGATTCAGCACCGTCTTGACCACCGTGGAAATCGCGTTGATCGCGATGGTCCCGACCTTCAGGACAGCTTTGAGGACATCCGTCGGATCGACCTCGGTACGCGGATCCGACGCTTCCGCCAGAGACGCAGAGATCGACTTGCCCGGGTTCAGACTCAAACTGGCCAAGGAAGTGCCGGTGATGTTGCTGTTGATCACGTTGGTAGCGGCCTTGATCGCGGTCAAACCCAGGGCTTGGGTGATGCTGGCAAGGGACTTGATCGGGTCGTTGCCGATCTCCACTTGCCCGGCGACATTCGCGACCGTTCGCAGCAGCGCGGCATTGTCGGGGGCATCGCAGCTCAAATCCCCAGGGGAGCAAAAGGACGCGACCCGCCCGGTGAGATCACCGAAGCTCACTGCGATATCGCGTTGCGGACCGATCCCACTGCCCTGAGCGGACATATCGTTCACCGCGGCCACCGCGCCGACCGCACCACCGGAGGTGCCGGGCACCGGTTCCGGAGTGGTCCGGTCGGGTGCGCCGGGGAAAACACTGGCAGAGCGGTTGCGGGTCGGGTCGCCGAACAGCGCCACCCCCGCGATCTTGCTCGCCGGGATCGGTCCGGAACCGGCACCGATCTTCTGCGCCAGCATCGAAACCACATGCGCGCCTTGCGAATACCCGGTCAACGCCAGATAAGTCGACGGGCATGAGGCGGTGACCTGGGAAACCTTGCTGGTTAGCGCAGTAAGCCCATCATTGACCGACGTTTCGTAGTTCGTGGTCGCAGTGGACGGGCCCATGCCACCGAAAGACGCGTCATAAGGGATATAGGCGCGATCAACGGCGACCCCGGCGGTTTGGGCAGCCGCCATGAACGGGGTGAAAACCGTGCTGAGCATGCCGGTATCGGTGGTCGGGGCGGCATCGGGTGAGGATTCACCGGTGCCCTGCACGCCCAGGGCGTATACCGCCGGGCAGCTGCTCGCATCCGGGTCGGCGGCGGCGATCGCGGTAGCGAACCCGGTCAACAGCAGCGCGGCCGCGGCCGCCGTACCGTATCGGAAACCGTTGGTACTCATAGCAGTCCTCCCAGAACGAGCCGGAAACTGGTACGGGTGGCGTCGTCCAGGCGCTCCCAGATCAAGGCCCCGCCGCCGCCCAAGTGCCGGTCGTACGGGACGTCGACCACGTCGCGGACCCACTTGTGCAGGTGAGCGCGCACGTGTTCGACCGCGCCGGCACCGAAATTGCCGGGAATCTGGCGGCAGACCACGATCACCGTGCGTTGGATCAGCCATTCGCCGTGCCGGTCCACCAACACCCCGAGGGTGTGGTTGAGGGAGTTGAGCGAGTCCGCGCGGGCAGCCACCACGATCGCCAAACCGATCCGCGGATCAGCGATCAGCGGGGCGATCAGGGCGGACCCGACGTGTCCGCCGCCGTCGAATACCGGTGTGATGTGGGCGTCTTCGAGATGTCGGTGTACCGAGACGAAGGTGTCCCCACCCGGGAGTGGGTCGGCGGTGCGGGTCATGACGTGCACACCGGTGGAGGTGCGCCCGGAGCACGCGGTGACCGCCGAGGGCAATCCCGGTTGCGGAGTGCACAGCCACGATTGCACGCTCGAGACGGTGGCCTGCGCGTCACAACCGCGCCGCCCGAGGTCTCCGCCCCAAGCAGTGGCATCGACCGCGACCATGTCGGGGATGCCCTGCCCGGTCGCGGCTGCGCTGGCCAGGCCGAGGGCGGTAGTGGTGACACCGACTCCCCCGCCCGAGCCGAGGACCAGTATCGACGGAACATTCACGCGGATCAGTGATTTCGGTCCCGCACCCGCCGGCAGTAGATCGGTCGGTGCACCGACGGGTGCGGTCGTATTGAAGGTCCCGGCGTCATGTTCGCCGAGGATGGGATCGAGAAAGTTGATGCGCAGCATTACGACTGCCCTCCACCGGCGGTGATCGCGGTAATGACGGTGTGCCCGTCCTGCTCGGCGGTGGTGACCGTCTGCTGCCAGCGTGGGGCCGTGCCGTCGGGTCGGTGCTCCTCGATCTGCACGTCGAACCGGTCCGGCGCGAGGGTGGTGACCGATACGCAGTGCTGGGTATGGGCCGGAACCGCCGCGACCGCGGCGCGTGCCTGATCGGGATCGGCGGCGACCGCATCAGCGGACAGGACGGTTCTCGCGGCGTCGGCGTTGCGGGCGACGTACCACTGGTACTGCTGGAACAGGATCAGGTCCGGGCCGGTGACTCCGGGGGTTCCGGGGGCTTTGCCCTTGCCGTTGCCGACAACCAAGGTGGGGCTGTGGGTTTCGGCGCACCACGGGGCCGCCGTCTTCGTCGCGGCCACCGGTTTCGGGGCGGGTGCGGCCGGGGAGTTGCCGTGTGAGGTCAGCAGCACCACTCCCCCGGCCACCAGCGCGAGCGCCAACCCGCCGCCGAGGGCCATGCGGGTGATGTGCCGGTGTGTGGCTTGGGCGTGCGCGCGCCGGTGCATGTCCGCGGCGATCTCGCGCATGGGATCGTCGTTGTCGACGAACTGCTCCAATTGCGCCCGCAGTTCCGGAAAATCAGTACCAGGATCAACGGCATGGTCAGGTAGCCAGGCCCGCCAGCTCTCGGTCGCGGTCATCTCGATCACTCCTTCCCACAAGCTGTTTCGGATTTCGGATTAGGGGGCGGGAGGGGGATCGATCGCGCCCTGAATCGCTGCGAGCGCATCGTTCACCGGGGCGGCCAGAGCGCCGAGCTGGTCCGGAGATACCGGCGGGATCGCCGCCACCGCCGCCGCGAGGGAATCCACCGGAGCCTGCAACGCCGGGACATCAGCAGCGACCTGCTGCACGGACTCGTCCACTTGCTGCGCGACCTGCGAGAGGACCGGAGCGATATCCACCGGCACCGGCACCGGATCCGGAGCCGGTGCGGGATCCGGATCCGCCACGGGGGCAGGGGCATCGACCGGTACCGGTCCGGGAGCATCGACCGGAACGGGTGCGGGGGCGTCGACCAGGGGTGGAATATCGGTAGGCAGGGTGACATTGCGGTCCGCGCCGCCGATCACCGCGCCGGTACCGGCACCGGCCAAGCCACCGGCGAGACCACCCGCGGCCGCGGCGGAGACACCACCACCGACACCACCGACACCACATCCGATCGCCGCACCGATACCCGCACCCGGCAGCGCGAGTGCGCCGGCGGTCGGGATGCCACCGATCAAGGCGCCAGCGACCGCGCCGATCGCCGCACCGACACCACACCCGACTCCGGCACCGACCGGGGCAGCGAGCAAAGCACCAGTGGGAGCACCGATTACGGTGCCACCGAGCGCGGCCGCGGCCATACGATCAGAATCGGTGCCCGGCAAGCCGAGAGTGTCGCCGAACGCCGCGAGATTCCACTCGGCTAAATCCGTGTAAGCCTGCGCCTTGTCATGGGTGCGCTGATCAACCTGCTCCGGCAACGCGACCACCGAAGTCCCGATGCGCAAGGTGTGCGGATCCGCCGTCACCACTGGCGCTACCGGATCGGCGGGAGTATCGGCAACCTGATCGGTCTCGTCGTCACTGGTTTGCGGGGCCACCCACTGCTGACGGGGGGCGGCCGGTTGCGGGGCACTGCGCTGCGGCGCTACCTGCTGCGGTGAGGGCTGCTGCGGTGCGACCTGCTGTTGCGGTTTCGGCCGATTCGGCACCGGCAGAACAGTCACCGGGTCCGGAACCCAATCGGACATACTCGCCGGCGGCGGGGTCTGCACCACCGCGGCCGGAGGCGAAGGCGCGGTACTCATGCCCGGTTGCCCGGTCCCGGGTGAGACCATGCCGGGCTGTCCGGGGGTCGCGGCCGCGACACCGGTCGCTACCGCCAGCAGTGCCGGCCAGGTGCCCAAGGCGATCAAAGTGCGGTGCTTGCGCGAGATGCTCATTGTTGTGTCCCTTCGATGCAACGGGTGACCTGCGCGAAACGCTTGGAGGGGCCCCAATTTCGGGGGCCGACGACACCGCCGAAGATCGGCACGGTCTGCATATCGAGGCGGCCGGGAGCCGGTGGTGTTGGTGTCACAGCACATTGGGCGTGGCGCAGCTGCGCACGGCAATATGCCGTATGCAACTGCGCCCGCGTATCAGTGGCAGCGAGGGCAAAGACCCTGCACACCAACGCAAATGGAGAAGTCACGCGAATGCGTGCGGCTTGTTGTGTGGCGGTCCCGCCCGTGCCGGGCCCCGAGGTTGGCCGGGCCGGACGGGACCGCCAGCACCCCCGTACCCGCGCAATGACGGGCCGGGTGACTGTGAGGTTGCTACGGAAATGGGGTGCGCGAATAGACATCAGGGCCCCCTTTCGGGGTGGTGGCAGGAGGATCCCGACGCGCGCACCGAAACAACCGGTACGGGGGGATCGAAATGAAGGAATGCGAGCCGGAAAGGTTCCGTGAACACCGGAGACCAGCTACACCTTCAGGGCTGCCACTACAGACCCTGGACCACTCAGTTCAAGCAATTTCAGCGTTGCTGATGTGTTGCCATCTGCTGAGCTGACTTGAGAGTAAACCTCACATACCGCCCCACACAACAGGTCGAAAGGTTTGTTTTTCTGTTCCCCACGTCAACACACGAAAAAAGACCGGGACGCACGGTGCGTCCCGGCCTGAAAAACGAGGGCTGTCGAAACTCGCGCGCCGCCAAGACTTTTGACGGCATCCAAGCAGGTGGGGTCAGGCTTTGCTGATGCGTACCACGTGCAGATTCGCCCCGACTTCCCCGGGATAACGCCGGGAGATCAGCGTGACCGGCTGCCACCCGGACTCGTTGTGCGCCCGGATCCGGCACGCGGTGGTGCGTTCCTCATCGGGTCCCAGGTCCTGGAAGCTGGCGCGGATCGTGTCCCAGTCCTCGGGGTGGAAGACCTGGGTGTCCCCGTTTTCTCTTTCCCAGTCGATCCACGTCGGGGTTTTGCCGATCCATTCGGCGATCACCGGCCGGGCGACACTTTCCGTGGAGGCCAGCAGCGCCGCCGCCGGTCCGTCAGCGGGCCGGTCCGCGGTCAAGCCTAGGGCCTCGAGGGGGCTGATCGCCGGAGCCTGAAAATCGGTGATATCCAAATTCAACCCGCGCATCCCGGTGTGCTGCTCGTCTTTTCGGCCGCGCCCGGCCGCCTGCCACTGCATGAGATGTCCGTCATTGTGCAACACGGTGAACAGCTGGTCGTGGATGGCGTGCGGATCCGGGGTGACCCCCATGGTCACCAACTCGTCGATCGAGTCGTACCGCACGACCCGCCGGAACATCTCCGCCGGCGACAAGGTGCCCGGGTGCGGGGCGATATCGCCGGGCAGATTCGACATCGCCCAGGACTGCTCGGTCAGCTGCGCGGCGAGAGTGTCGAGATGAAAACACATCGCCGCCGCCGGCCGATGCTCGGTGGGTTCGTCGTCAAGGCCGCCGAGCCACAGGTGCAGCCCGTACACATCACCGGTCGGACCCAGCACCGGCACGACGCGCACACACCGCTCGCGACCGTCGCGGGCCCGCACCACCCGATCCACAACCGCGCCACTGTCACTGCGGCGCACCTCCTCGAGGAGCTCGTCGAGATCCACCGATTCGTGCCGGTGCAGCGACCGCAGACTGGTCCACTCTCTGGGTGCGCCGTCTTTGTTGATGATGGTCATCGGTTCCGGCGTAGGCGCCAGGGCTTCGATGAAATACCAGGTCAAGGCATGCCTTTCGATCGCAGGGACTAGCGATGGGTGGCGATGAGCTCATAGGGTTCGGGGCGCAGGCTGCCCCGCTCGTACAGTCGCAGACCCGAACCAGCATCGCGCGCCTGCGCACCGACCGGGTGTGCCTGAGCACCGACAGGGAGTGCCAGATCGTAGCTGTGAAGGATTCTCGCCAGCAGCAACGTGGCCTCGTGCAGGGCGAAAGCCATCCCTATGCAGGCGCGAGGACCGGCCCCGAAGGGACGCCACCAGGCGTCGGGGTGGGCACGCCGCCTGGTTGCTGTGAAGCGGTCAGCATCGAAGATATCGGCGTCCTCACCCCAGACCTGCCGGTCGCGGTGCGCTGCGAGGGATAGCACAAACACCGCTTGCCCCTGGGGAATTCGGTACCCGCCCAGGATGCGGTCCTCCCGCGCGACCCGGAACAACCCCGGCACCGGCGGATGCAGTCGCAGTGTCTCGCTCAGGACGTTGCGGATATCGCGCATGCCCGCGACCTCGTCATACCCGAACCCTCCCCTGGACTCGATGCCGGCGCGGAGGCGTTGCTGCAGGGCAGGATCGGCGGCCAGGTAGTGCAGTGCTGCCTCGAGGAGCGCGGCGGTGGTCTCGTGACCGGCCACTAGGAATGTGAGCACTTGGTCGGCGATGTTGTTGTCGGGCAACCCTTCCCCGGTCTCCGGGTCGAGGCTGGTGAGCATCAGTCCGAGTAGATCGTCGGTGTCGGTGCGCCCGCTGGCGCGGCGTTCGGTGATGAGGTTCTGCACGTATTTGCGGGCTGCGCCGATATCGCGGTTCACGCGTGGGGCCTGCCATCGGGTGCGGATCGCACCCACGATCGGGAGATCGTTGGTTTGATCGCTGGCCCACCGCAGGATCCGGGCCAGGGCCTCGACGAACCATTGCGCCTGCTCTGCCTGCGCCGGGGCGGCGCCGAGCAGCCCGAACCTCGTGCCGAAACCGGCGCGCGCGATCACCTCGAGGGTCGCCGCGGTCATAGATGCGTGCACGTCGATCCGGCCACCGGCCGCCTTGTCCCACTCGGCCTCGAGATCATCGGCGACAGTCGCCATAGCCTCGTGATAAGTGCGCATCGCCCCCTGAGTAAACCCCGGGGTGAGAATGCGATGCGCCTTGCCCCACAACGGATCCCGCGACTTGGCGGTGAACAATCCGGTGGGCACGATCTCCCGCAGCACCTCTCCCGGTCCGGCCAGGCATCGCGCCCAGTACCTCTCGTCGCACGCCTGGGTCGCCAGTGCCGCGCCCGCGACCACGATCACCCGCGAGGCGAGAATCTTGCGCCCGAAGATCTGGCCCAAACTGCGCGAGAGCTCCAGTTCGTGCTGGGTCGGGCGATGGCGATCAACCGAGGCGAGATCGCCCAGGATCGGTAGCCGGCCCGGGGCATGCGGCAGCCGATCCACAGGGAGCCCAGTATCGGTCATAGTTGCTCATTTCTCGTATCGAAATCACGACCGAAATCCCGTTGAGCTGGTCATAGACGGTTTAGCTATCGGTGATTGACGTCACGGGATCGGGGTGCTGTACTGATCTTGCGCTGGGCGGTTTGTCCCTCGGTGGCGTCGCAAACTTCATCCGAGACCGCAAGCCCGCGAACATCGCGGGGTTGTTGTCGTTGATCGGATACCGACGCCCCGACGAAGGGAGACCGCCCATGTTGCATTTCACCCCCACCATCACCCGAGGATCCCTCGCCCACAGGCAAACACGCCGTGGGTGGGGTTCGATCCTGCCCACGTAAAGGGAGGTCAGTCATGCGAAAGAACCGACCGATCGACGCCACCACCTCCACACCTGCCCCCACGCCCGCCGCACCCGCGGCCGACACCCCGGAGCAGGACGGACCCCGCTGGCACTGGGTAGTCATCGACACCATGGGTGACACCGAGCCCTCGCTGATCCTCGACGGCAACGTCCCCCGCAACTTCTCCCGCCTCAACCGCGCCAGTATCGCCCGCAACGGCACCGTCAACCGGCTCCTGCCGACCCTCGTCGCAGAAGTGCGCCGCACCGGCCAAACCGCCTCCAAATACTTCCCCTCCGGCCCGGACGAGCACATGCAACGCCTGATCGCCGTACCCGTTCTCGGACCGTCCGGTGACGTCCACGCCGTCGCCGCCTGGGCCGGGCCCCTGGCCGAGCCGCTACCGCGGATGCCGATCATCGGTGCACTGAGCTGGACCCCCTCCGGTGTGGTCACCGCGACCCCGCCCGCGCAGTTCCTGTTCCGCGACCCTTCCGGAGATCTGCTGTCCGGACACACCATCCCGCAAATGCTCAGTCACTTCGATATCTGGGACGACCGCTCGACGTTCCTGGCAATGTTCAATGTGACCAAGCTCGGCGCGCAGGCGCCTACCGACAGTTGGTGCGGCACCGCGACCAAGACCTACGAAGACGGCAGCCCACACCACCTGTTCCTCGCTGCCCGCGCCACCGGTACCGATACCGGCCGGGTCGTGCGCGCCGTCGTCGCCGACATCACCGGCGGCATCAATCCCGCCCGCCCCGACCTCACCCTGGCCGCGATCAGGCACATGCCCATCGCACCCGGCCACGCTCTGGCCCTGTGTGACCTGAAAACGGGGTTCATCCACGAATGGCTCACCGCCCCCACCTCCCCCCTGGCCAGCTGGCGTCACCACAACCCCGAATTCTCCGTCGATGACCGCATCGCCGTGGTCACCGCGTGCTTCGACTTGGCCTCAGGGCGAGCCGAAACCGCCTCCATCCGCGCTCACGTGCGCTTCTCCCCGACCTCGCCATGGATCGAACTCATAGGGCATTGGACCCTACTCATGGCCGGCGACCGCCCCCAAGCCCTCATCGACATCACACCGCTCTCGGAGATTTCCACCCCGGTGGTCGCGGACTGCCCGATGTGCCAGGACATGGCCCAACACATCCCCGCCCCCTGAAATCCCACCGAATCAGCTCGGAAGCAACGACTTCAGAATCTCGGCGGCGTGATCGACGAACAACAGGTGGCCCTCACCTGGAACCTCTTCGAACACAGCATCCGGGATCATCCAGCCCAATCGGCGACCATCTTCGATCGGTACGTTGCCGTCTGCCTCGCCGTGCCAAATCTGTACCGGCACAGTGATATCCGCGGGGTCGAATCCCCACCCCCTGGCGAACAACACCTGGAAATCGACCGCCACACCCCGCGTACCGGTCTTGAACGCCTCCTGGATGTTCGCGGCCAACTGCTCCAGCAACCAGTCATCACCAGCGATACGCTCCCGGTCAGCCGGGGACATCTGCGCGATCATCGCCAACAGTCCACGGCGCTTACGCACTACCTGCGCCATCCGTGCCGCCGCCGGACGAGCCAGGAAAGGAAACCGGCGCAGGATCATCAGTCCACCGGCACGCTTGACCCCACCGGCGCCTGTGGTGGCCGCCCGCTCATCGAATGGGGCTGGAGAACTCACCACCACCGCCTTGCTGACCCGGTCGGGCAGCCGCGCCGCGGCACCGAGGGCGTACGGGCCGCCACCGGAAGCGCCGAGGACCGCGAACTGATCCACCCGGAAGTGGTCGGCCACCGCCGCCACGGTGTCAGCGAAATCGGCGACCTGCTTACGTGGTGACAGCGTCGACATGCCCATCCCGGGCCGATCGAGCGCAATCAGTCGCACCCCCACCGCTCTCGCGGCCTCATCAGCGAAAGCAACACCTTCCACGTGCGAGCCCGGCGCGCCGTGGTGCGCGATCACCGGATATCCGTCCGGGTCACCGCAGTCCATCCCGCCCACCACCGCCGCACCCGGCAGTGTCATCGTCCATGGTTTCGGAGTCGTCATGCCCGCAGAATAGGGGTCAGCAAATCCGCAGCACATCGAAACCGAGGACACCGTCCGGTTTCTGGCACAAACCGTCGCTACCTGCACCAAAAGGTCGCCCGACCGGTCGGTAGTCCAGGTTCACCCACTTGAACTCGTAAGCCCGCGCGGCATCACCGCGCGACTAGCTAGTTAGCTAGCTGCCTATCTATCTACCTCCATCGCCTTGATGGCGCGGACCAGCACGAATCATCGACCCCGCAGCGTGCGGGCTTTGCGTGCCCTCTTGGGCGGCCTCGCGCGCGACCCCTTCTCCGACGTCCTGTTTCACCTAAGCCGGGGAAGCTCCCGACTCTCTTCACGAACGCGCGAGCGCTCGGAACCCCAGACCTAGCCGGCGGCCGCCGATCCAACTTATGAACCACCCAAGACTGGCGCTCGCTCTAACGCAACAGCCGCGCGCAACGCGCCCAGCAAACCGGAGGCACCAACATAGGGCCGCTGGCTATCGCGTGGCGACAAAGGCCGCCGAGCGGCCGACTCGACACGCGAAGCCCGGCCCGCAACCACCATGCCAACGCAACATCAGCACCCAAACGCAACCACCACAAGCTTCGATCTCTTCTGTACTACTGCCCTGACCTGCCGGGGGTGTCCGTCCTGGTAGTCAGCGTGTGGGTGGTCGACTGCCTCACCCTCGTCAACGGAATCACTTCCTGAGCTCGAGCAGCGTGCCCTGGGTCGTATCACCCTCGCCAGCTCCGGAGAGAGCCTCGAAGGCCACCAGGATCGACTGGACCGTGTGATGCGAAATCCCAGTGGAGGCAGCGATGGCGTTGTTCTTTTCACCTGCCTCGAGCGCAGCGACCACTGAGGTGACCTCATCGAGTGTCTTCTTCGGCGCCACGCCCAGGTGCTTCAGCTCCGTGGCAATCTGCACAGCGGCCAGATCCCGCACTGCGGGGTGCAGGACCGCGTTGCACGCAGTCGGACCCAGGACCAAGTGCGGGGTGCGGGGTGCGGGGTCAGCGAAAGGCCGGGACGCAGGGTGCGGCCATGCCCTGAAATCCAGTACTGGCCGAAACCCGCTTGCCACCAAGACTTTTGACGGCGTTCGGGCCGACGCGGTCGAGCTTTGCTGATGCGTGCGACGTGCAGATTCACCCCGAACTCCATGGACGCGTTACTGCTGCTCAATGCGATGCAGCGGCGCTGGCACGTCACGCGAGTGGGGAAGTTGTTCTTCGCCACACCTGTGGTGACCGCGGTCATGGCGTGGCTACTGGTAGATCAGCCGTTACGGCCGTTGACGTTTGCCGGACTCACAATCGGCGTGGTACTGGCATCACAGAGACCGGTGGTGCGCCACGAACAGCCACTGCTGGCTACGGCCGCGCACTGAACTGCGGGTACCGCTTCCGGCGAGCGGTGCGCAGTGGGTCGAACCCTCACGGCGCTCTAACGGGAATGAAGTTCCGTTAAGCCTGGTTGAGTGCTACTGTCACCAAGTCTTAATGGGACCACAGACCCATTAAAGGTTCTCGAAGGGACTCCGATGAAGAACGCCTGGCATTTACGCCTCGCTGCAGGCACCGTTGCCATTGCCGTCGTCGGTGGGATCGGCGCGTACGCCGCCACCCACACCACCGCCGAGACCGCTGCGGCCTGGGATGCCGCCTGGTCAGCAGCGCCACAGCTGCCCAGCATCGGCTTCGAACCCAACTGGGCCCAAACAGGTTTCGACAATCAGACGGTCCGACAGGTAGTCCGGGTGACCGACGGCGGCACCGCCGCCCGCATCACCCTGTCCAATCTTTACGGCAACGGGCCTCTGCGGATCGACCACGCCACCATCGCCCGCACCGCGCAAGGCGCAGGCGTCGAGTCGAATACCCTGCGGGACTTGACCTTCCAAGGCGACACTGTCGCGAAGATCCCCGCCGGTCAGGCCTTGACCAGCGATACCGCCGGCCTGCAGCTCGCCCCGCTCGAATCGGTCACGGTGACCCTGTACCTGGCAGGCCCGACCGGCCCCGCCACCTTCCACTCCCAGGCCTACGCCAGCACCTACCGCACCGGTGGTAACCACGTCGCCGACCCTGCCGCCAGCTCCTTCACCGAGGCCACCCACTCCTGGTACTACCTGACCGATATCCAGGTGAGCGGCCCGAGCGCACACCACGGCGGCACGGTCGTGGCCTTCGGCGACTCCATCACCGACGGCTTCGGATCCACCAACGACGCCAACACCCGCTACCCGGACCGGCTCTTCCAGCGCCTCACCGATGCGGGCACACCACGCCCGGTGCTCAACGAAGGCATCGGCGGCAACCTGATCCTCAACGACTCGCAGTGGTTCGGTGAAAGCGCCGTGAAGCGTTTCGAACGCGACGTGCTCAGCAAGCCCGACGTCGATAGCGTGATCGTGCTCGGCGGACTCAACGACATCGGCTTCTCCGAGATCGATCTACCCACCTACAAGCCCAACCCGCAGGTCTCGGTGGCACAGTTGATCGCCGGGCACCGTGAACTCATCGCCGCCGCACACCGGGCAGGTGTCAAGATCACCGGCGCCACCCTGCTACCGATGAAGGGCGCCGAGTACTACGACGACACCTCCGCGGCGAAGATCCGCGACCTCAACACGTGGATGCGCACCAGCGGCGAATACGACGCGGTCGTCGACTTCAACGCCGCGGTCGCGGACCCGTCCGACAGCGAAAAGCTCAATCCCGCTTTCGATTCCGGCGACCACAAGCACCCCAACAACGCGGGCTACCAGGCCATGGCCGACCGCATCGACCTCGGGAAACTCTGAACACCTCGAGGCAACCCATCACCGAAACGGTGGTACCCCGATGATCGGGGTACCACCGTTCATGAAGGTAGTACACCTACAATCCGGTCAGAGGCGCGGCGCACACTCCAGCAGTAGGAATAGCGGACGCTTGAAATTCTCTTTCCACCAAGGGTTTTCCCGCTGCTGGCCAGTGGGATGCGGCTCACTAAGACCGGTGAGCACAAACCCTGCCGCAGTGAGCATGCCGATATAGGCCTCGAGGGAGTGGAATCGTTGTACCGGGGCCGCTGGGGATTGGCGCCCGGCCACGTTGAAGCGCTGCTCGACAGTCCGCACTCCGAACTCCGAAGTAGGCGTCGATGGAGAACTCCCCGCCTGCGGTACGAAAGTATTGAGCAGCACCCAGTTCCGGTGCTATCACGACGGGGAAGACGTCGAGGGGCGCTACGCTCCGTTCGTGAATGTGCGGCCATATTGATCTCGCGGTCGAGCGCGCATCGATTACCCCGACTCGGAGTCCTTGGGCTGTGTAGCCGACGCTTGTATGTTCCCCAAGGAATCATCGATGATGGTGATGCGGTTCACTTCCTGCCGTCTACCGACGGAGTCCGCGACTATCAGAATATCTACCGGCCGTCGGACAGGGAATATCATATGCGACAAGGGATTCCGCGTGGGGCACGTCTGGTCGAAGTGCAAACCGATCGCAGGATCACGGGGGCTACCTGGTTGGGGCCATTCACCGGTGGTCTGACACGTTACTGAAACTCCGATCCCACGCTCACCCCCACTATTGTCGGCGGCCAATCACGAGAAAACGTCAGTCGCCCATCGCGATTCGCGGATCTGCACGCCCGTAATGGCGGCGGCTGATGCACCTTCGAATAACCCACACCCCTTGGGGCGTGAATATCGTTCAAGACGGCGCGGACGCGGTCAGCATTCCGATGCTGGATCACAACGGTTCGATCGGCGGCATCCGGGCGCCCGGTCGCGTCAAACCTCTATATCCGGCAGGTGTGTTCGCCGGTATGCATCCGGGGTTTGCCCGGTCCAGCGTCGGACGGCACGCACGAGGGCGCGGTGGTCGTTGTATCCGATTCGTTCGGCGATCGACCGCAGTGGGAGCCGCGTACCCCGCAAGAGAAGAGTGGCGTGCTGGTAGCGGACAGCCTCGAGTTCACGACGCCAGGACGTGTCGCGCTCGGCCAGTCGGCGCTGCAGTGTGCGGGGGCTGACCGCCAGCCGGCGTGCGACTGCCTCGAGATCCGCGTCGCTTCGGCTGTCTGCGAGCACATCGCTGATTGCGGCGTGGAGGGTTTCCTTCCAGGTCAGCGCGGGTTGGGCGGTGTCGATGATCGACTGGGCGTAGAGGTGCAGAATTCGCCGCAGCTCCGGGTCATACGATTGTCGATTCTGCGCTCGTTCGACATTCAGCATCGTGAAACTGCTGTACTCCTGGTCGAACTGAATGTTGCTGGTACCGAATACATCGGCGAGATAGCCATGACTGCGCGGCGCGCGATGGGAGAATTCGACGCGAACAGGATCGGCCGCGGCACCCCGGACCGCGCGCGCCCGATGCATCAGCACGCCCAGAGTGAATTCATTGACTGCCGCGCTCACGATGTCGCCGTGGGGTGCGCTTCGATATACGACAGACAGGTGAGGGTCGTCATCGACAACGATGAAGTGGTCGGCCGGATCTGCCATGGCCGCCGAGAATCGTGCGGCGTCGCCGAGGCCTTCAGCGAGGGTGGGTGCCGCTGCTATCAGATAGTCCCAGACGTGCAATCGTCCTGACTGGGCAACATCGGCCGCACGAATTCCTACCCCCGGTCCACCTGCGGCGTACATCAATTTCCACAAGCGAACCATCGCGATCGATGGGACTCGAAGGCGGTCGTCGTCGAGCAATTCACGCCGGAGACCGCCGATCATGGCGACCTCATGCTCAGCGACACCGACCTGTTCAGCTGCCTCGAGCATCACGCGGATGACATGCGATGACACCGTGCCTCTGATTATCGAGGGAGCGCTCCGGCCGGCGTCATCACCATCGGAAGCTGCGGCCGGTTCGTCATGTGCCCGCGTGGCGGCGCGGCTACGGTGCGGGGCTGTGTCATTGGGACCGTCGAAGTCGAGCAGACCGCGCTGTTCGCCTGCCTGACGAGGTGCGTGAGTGTCGATGCGATCAGTCATTGGGAATTTCCTCGAGGAAAGTATTCGGACGTATCAGATGAATGTGCGGAAGAAGTCGCGGGTATCGGCCAGAGTAGTTCGGGGTACTCGGTGTGCGGCCCAGTCTCCGCCCACTTCGTACGTGCTCCACTTGCCGATGTTGCCGTCGCCGTAGGGAAGGTCAGGCCGGCAAGGAAGGGAGCCGAATTCGGGCAAGGCTGCCTCCCGGACCTGCCGGCTCAGCGACCCCATTACGGCCCGGCGGTCCGGAAATTCCGGGTGTGCCCTCCGCGGTCAAACCGCAGGTCTCGCCCGAAATGGGTGGAGCCTGCGCGTGTTCCGGGGGTGGTGGCCTCTCACGTATGCAGCTCGGGCGCCGCGCATGAAGTTGCCGCACATTTCGTACGCGGCAGGACATTTCGTACGCGGGATGCGACGTCGTGCGTAGCGGGCCGGGACGTGCCTACGACCTCAGGCAGCGTGCTGGGTAGTGGGAACGTACTGCTCCAGGGCGATTGCATTCGAAGCGTGGTTCAACGGCTTCATGATCGAGCGCAGGGCCATGCCCTTCCAGGGGAGGCGGCGCATGACGCGCACGGCGGTGATATGGATCTTCAGGGCACGCTTGTCGGCGGCGACCATCTGCTTGGCATTGGTCCAGCCGAGGGTGAGGTTCAGGTTCACGTATTCGCTCATGCGGGTCTGGTAGGCGTCGAAGGCGACGGTGTGGTCGCCGTGGGCCGCATTGAG
This sequence comes from Nocardia sp. NBC_01327, assembly GCF_035958815.1. Taxonomy (NCBI): domain Bacteria; kingdom Bacillati; phylum Actinomycetota; class Actinomycetes; order Mycobacteriales; family Nocardiaceae; genus Nocardia; species Nocardia sp. NBC_01327. The sequence continues at coordinate 218,877 of NZ_CP108384.1, forward strand.
CTCTGCGGCAAGGACATACGCGCCGACCAGGGCCATGCTGGTGCCCTGACCCGACAGGGGGGACGGGCTGTAGGCGGCGTCGCCTACCAGGGCGGCGCGGCCGCTCGACCAGCGCTCCAGGTGGATCTGGCTGACCGAGTCGAAGTAGAAGTCCGGGGACTGCGCCATCAGGCGCAGCAGGTTCTGCGTTTCCCAGCCGGCATCGGCGAAGGCCTCGGCCACGACTCGCTGCTGGGCGGCGATATCGCCGCGCTCGGGCAGCTGCTCCGGCGCACCGAAGATGAACTGCGCCTTCGCCGTATTCTGCTGCGTGCTGTAGACCTGCACGATCTGTCCGGGGGTCGGGTGCACCAGCTCCCAGTGATCCAGGTTCAGGTAGTTGGGCACCGAGATCACGCAGGCGGCCATGCCGGTGTGCTTGGCGAACTGCTCCTCGGGACCGAAGATGCTGCGGCGCACCGTGGAATGCATACCGTCAGCACCGATCACCAGGTCGAAGACTCGGGGCGCGGCATGCCGGAAACGCACCGTGACACCGTCGGCCTCCTCGGTCAGGTCGAGGATCGAATCACCGAACAGGTACTGCACGTCGGTCTTGGTGGCGTCGAACAGGATTCGGGCGAGGTCCCCGCGCAGCACCTCGTCATCGCCGGGGCCGCGCAGCCCGATCAGGTCCGGGCCCAGGGTCGCCAGGGTCTTGCCCGACTCGTCGACCCAGTCCCCGCCGCGCATGGCGGTGGAGGCGCGCCCGATCTCCGGCAGCAGGCCCATGCGGTCGATGACCTGCATGGCGGCGCCGCGAATATCGACCTTGTAGCCGCCTTCCCGCAGGGCCGGGGCTTCCTCGACGACCGTGACGGTGAAGCCGTAACGCTGCAGCCAGTAGGCGAGGGCGGGACCGGCCACGCTGGCGCCGGAGATGAGGACCGTCTTATTGGTGAACTGCTGCTGTGTTGTCATGAGAGAAGCATCTGCCGCAGCCCTCACCGAACACTCACCATCAGCTCACCGCCCCTCACCAATCGCGATGCCCGCCACAGCCCCACCTGCCATCCCAGCATGCTTTTGGCCGGGATCCACACGAACAGCACGTCAACGGGTTGCGGTGGATCCCGGCGTGCGTTTCGGGGAGGCAGGACAAGTGGTCTGCTGCGCAGTTATTGGTGCGCCGCGCACGAGATTGGTGCACATTCTGTGCGCGGCGGGGGTCGGTTGCTGTGGCGGGCTTGCGAGTGCGGTCAGGCGGCGGTTTGGGCGGCGGGGGCGTACTGCTCGAGCTTGATCGCATTCGAGGCGTGGTTGAGGGGCTTCATGATCGAGCGCAGGGCCATGCCCTTCCACGGCAGGCGGCGCATGACACGCAGGGCCGTGGTTTGGATCTTGAGGCCACGCTTGTCGGCGGCGACCATCTGCTTGGCATTGGTCCAGCCCAGAGTCAGGTTCAGATCCACGTACTCGCTCATGCGGGTCTGGTAGGCGTCGAAAGCGATCGTGTAGTCGCCGTTAGCCGCATTCAGCTCTCCGGCAAGGACATACGCCCCGACCAGAGCCATGCTGGTGCCCTGACCCGACAGCGGGGACGGGCTGTAAGCGGCATCGCCCACCAGGGCGACCCGGCCGCTCGACCAGCGCTCCAGGTGAATCTGGCTGACCGAATCAAAGTAGAAATCCGGGGACTCCGCCATCAAGCGCAGCAGGTTCTGCGTTTCCCAACCGGCATCGGCAAAAGCCTCCGCAACCACTCGCTGCTGGGCGGCGATATCGCCACGCTCGGGCAACTGCTCCGGCGCACCGAAGATGAACTGCGCCTTCGCCGTATTCTCCTGCGTGCTGTACACCTGCACGATCTGTCCGGGAGTCGGGTGCACCAACTCCCAATGGTCGAGGTTCAGGTAATTGGGCACCGAGATCACGCAGGCGGCCATGCCGGTGTGCTTGGCGAACTGCTCCTCCGGGCCGAAGATGCTGCGGCGCACCGTAGAATGCATACCATCCGCACCGATCACCAAATCGAACACCCGCGGGTCGGCATGCCGGAAACGCACCGTCACACCAGCAGCCTCCTCGGTCAGGTCGAGGATCGAATCACCGAACAGGTACTGCACCTCACCCTTGGTGGCGTCGAACAGGATTCGAGCCAGATCCCCGCGCAGCACCTCGTCATCGCCGGGGCCGCGCAACCCGATCAGGTCCGGGCCCAGGGTCGCCAGGGTCTTGCCGGACCCGTCGACCCAGTCCCCGCCGCGCATGGCGGTGGAAGCGCGCCCGACCTCCGGCAGCAGACCCATGCGGTCGATGACCTGCATGGCAGCGCCGCGAATATCGACCTTGTAGCCGCCCTCCCGCAGAGCCGGGGCTTCCTCGACGACCGTGACGGTGAAGCCGTAACGCTGCAGCCAGTAGGCCAGAGCGGGACCGGCCACGCTGGCGCCGGAGATGAGAACCGTCTTATTGGTGAACAACGCATCAGGGCCATTGCCCTTCGCCGCGACGAACTCCGACCGTGGTACTTCAGACATTTTCGTTTCCTTAACCTTCTTGTCGCCACGACTGCCGCAGACAGCAGTCTCGATATGGCGACGGTTCCTCACCAGCCGTTGGAATAAGCACCCAACTGTGACCGAACATTAGCTGTTCCCAACGCATTCAGTACTTGGAAGATCCGGACAAGTCCCTGCGATCGTCAACAGCAGCACGCCATACCTGGACCAACGCCCAAATCCGACGGAACCCTGAAGTTCGGAACGCGCCACCCTCTCTGGCAGCGGGCACTGAATATTCGAGTCGATGGCTTGGCGCGCCTGGTCCAGGTTGTCGTCACTCACTTTGCGAACGGTATCGGCCCCGCCAATCGATGACGGAGAAATCCTTCCCAGGGCTGGGAAAACCAATTGGGTCGACGCTCCAAGACGCGACGTCAGATTGATTGACGATCCCGGCGGTCGGGCGACTTCGCTCACACAGAACAGCCGTCCTCACGCTGTTGGCTTGGCGGAGAGCACTTTTCGTCGTTGTAGCGAGGGAGAGTGCGCACAGCCTGATTCGGGGGGTTAGGCGGAGACTCTGGTGAAGAGGCGGCCGGCTAGGTCGGCACCGAGGATGGTGCCGTCTGGGTTACGGCTGAAGAAGCCGCGCTGGCCTTGGAGACCGCCGCTGGTGACGATGTACTCGTCGGAGGGCAGCAGGCCGAGATCGGCTACCGGCATGTCCGGGGGCAACTCGGTGTCAGCGGCCGCGCGAACTTCCGGCTTGATCTTGCATTCGATGGTGAGCCCGGCATTTACCGCTCCGATGGTGATGGTCATGAGGTCATTTTCATAGGCTCCGGCGACTTCAGATGCTCGCGCTTCGTCGAAGGGCAGCGGCTCCGGGTCCTTCTCGACGACGTCCAGGTAGTGCTCGAGGGCCCACTTGACCACGGTCCGGTTGAAGGCCATGCCTGCGTCGGGGCCGGCGTTCGAGGTGACGACGATGGCGAAGTTTCGCTCGGGCACGATGAGCAGATCGGCGAATTGGCCCATGGCCGAGCCGCCGTGGCCGATGGTCTGGACGCCACCGATTTCCTTGAGAAACCAGCAGACACCGAAGCCGTCGCCTAATGTGCTGGCGCGCAGCTCGACTGTCTGCTGCTTCATCTGCGCCAGCGCGTGGGCGCCGATCACCTGCGTGCCGTCCTCGTTGGTCCCGTCACCGAGATGAAACCGGGCCCAACGCAACTGGTCGGCGACCGAGGATGCCAGACCGCCGCCGGGGTTGTCTTGGCGTGCATGGCTCCACGGACGCACCACCGTGAGAGTGCCGTCCTCACCGAGGTTGTGGCCCACCGCAAACCGGCGGGTCATGACGTCGTCGCGGAAGTAGAAGCTGTGCGTCATCCCGAGCGGTTCGAGCACCAGCGATGTGATGGCCTGCTCGAAGGTCTGACCGGTGACCTTTTCGATGATCCGGCCGGCCAGGTCGAACCCGGCCTGGCTGTAGGACGCGCGTTCGCCCGGTTTGCCGATCAGCTGGAAGTCGGCCATTTTGGCGGCGTAGGCCGCCAAGGCGTCGTCGCCTTCGCCGGTATTGACGTCTTGCCGCCAGTCCATGCCTGCGGTGTGGTTGAGCAGGTTCAGTACCGTGATGTCAGCTGCGGCCTGCTCGTCGGGCAGAGTGAATTCGGGGATGTAGCGACGCACAGGGGCGTCCAGCTCGACCCGGCCTTCCGCAACCAAACCCATCAGGGCCGTGGCCGTGTAGGTCTTACTCACCGAGCCGAGCACGAAAACGGTGTCCCGATCGACCGGAAGCGGGTTCTCGAGGCTGGTCACGCCGTGGGTGGCGAAAACCTCTGCGCCATCTACCCACACGCCGACGGCGACACCCGGAAGGCCGAATTCTTCTGCCTTCGCCGCGACGAACTCCGACAGTGCTACTTCAGACATTTTCGTTTCCTTAACCTTCTTGTTGCCCCGACTGCTGAGGAATTCCGCGTCGTCCGTTGTGCTGTCGATGACATTGCCTGGCCGGGCAGACAGCAGGCTGATAGAACGCTGATACGGCGACGATTCTTCACCTGAACCGACGCCTACATCCGCCGGAACCCTGAGGGTCGGAACGGGCCGCCTTCACTGACAGAGGGCACTGAACACTCGAGTCGATGGCTTGGCGCACCTGGTCCAGGTTGTTGTTACCCCATATGCGAACGGTATCGGCCCCGCCAATAGATGACGGAGAGATCCTTCCCAGGGCTGGGAAACCTCATTGGGTCGACACTCCAGCAACGACGTCAGTTTCCACCGGGAATGGTGACAGGCGGGGGCGGGAACTCAGCAATGCGCTCCCGCTATCCGACCACTCGGCGGTCTTGCCGAGACAGGTAGCCCCTACTCGCCCGTAACCCGATGCGGACCCTACTGTCCTACGAGACAACGCAGTCGGGGAAGCGCTTACGCGAAAAGGTTCAGCCCGAACGGATCCAACAGTGACCAGCTCAGTTCATCGATTTCTCGTCAAACCAAATGATTCCGGCATCGCAGGGCTGGTTGACGGCGGCAAGCTCCTGGAGTGGATCGACAAGGTCGGTTATGCGGCCGCGGCCCAGTGGAGCGGCTGCTACTGCGTTACCGCGTATGTCGGCAATATCCACCTCGATCGGCCGATCGCTGTCGGTGAACTGGTCGAGCTGCACGCGAACCTGGTGCACACCGGCCGCACCAGCATGCATATCTTGGTCACCGTCTACTCGACAGACCCGACACGGGTGAAACCTGTCCAGACGTCCCAGTGCCTGATGATTTTCGTCGCGATGGACGACGAACGCCGCTCCGTCGAAGTCCCGCAATGGATTCCGGCGACCATCCTCGAGCAGCAGCGAAACCGGCAAGCACGGGCACGGATTTCGGTGCGCCGGCACATCGAGGAAGCAATGGCCGCACAGCATTACACGACCGCGGGCACCGCACCGAGCGCCACCCTGCGCTTCTTGGCCGCGCCGTCGGATATCAATTGGGGCGGACGGGTACACGGGGGTCGGACCATGCAATGGATCGACGAAGCCGCGTACGTCTGTGGAGCCGCCTGGGCCGGACAGCATGTCATCACTTCCTATTTCGGTGGAATCCGCTTCTATCGGCCGATCGTCATCGGTCATGTGGTCGAGGTGACCGCACGGCTGATCTATACCGGCCCGCGCAGCATGCACATGAGCGTGCACGTGACTTCCACCGACACACACTCCGATCAGCCCGCGCTCTCAGCGCACGGACTCGCGGTGGTGGTGGCGCTCGCCACCGACGGAAAAGCGCAGGCGATCCGACCCTGGGAGCCGCTGTCCGATGAAGACCGCGCACTCGACGAACACGCGCGCCTCCTCGTCGAATTGCGTTCAGCGGTCGCACCTTTCACCCCTTCGAGCGCCATGCCGCCGGACACGGAACCTAGCTACCTCCGCATACCGGATCTTTCCCCGCGCCCAGCCAACCGGATCTAAAGGATTCCGACTAACGATGTTGAGCACCGGCGATTCCTACAAGGCACCTCATACGCGGTCGCGGTCTACCCGGCGGCAACGATGCGGTGGCTGACTCTGCCCGGCCCCGAGCGCCCAGTGTCGACGGGATCGTCGCGGCGCGTCGGGCGGACAGATGTCGATGCCGTGCAGACCATGGCCGGCGCGTTTCGCGATCTCCTACCGGAATGGGTGATCGCCTCGGCCAACCGCTGCTCCGGACATTCGGTCGCAACCAATTTCGCCGCCGAGCGAGGAGGGCGCCTACCCGATAAATAAGTTCGATCTGAGTGTCGGCGGCTCGTCGTGGACCGGCACGCAATCGTCGACACCGCCGCTAGGAATCGAGCAGATCCGCTGCGATGGCCAAGTCCTTGTCTCCGCGGCCGGAGATGCACACGACGATCAGTGCGCCGACAGGCAGATCACCGTGGTGTGCCTGGTCCAGGAGGTAGCCGACGGCGTGCGCGCATTCGAGAGCGGCGATGATGCCTTCACTGCGGCTCAGAGCTCGCATTCCGCGCAAGGCGACCGTATCGGTTGCGGCGCGGTAGATTACGCGACCGCTGTCTTTGAGGTAGCTGAGTTCTGGACCTACGCCCGGGTAGTCGAGGCCCGCCGCGATGCTGTGGGTGCCAGCGATCTGCCCATCCTCGTCCTGTAGTACGTAGCTATAAGCCCCGTCCATTTCGCCCGGGCTTCCCGCGGCAAGGGTCGCGGCGTGATCACCGGTGGCCATGCCCCGGCCTGCGGCTTCGACGCCGATCAAACGGACCTCGGGGTCGTTCAGGAACGGGTGGAACATGCCTATCGCATTGCTTCCGCCGCCGACGCAGGCGATAACGCAGTCCGGTAGACGTCCTTCGGATGCCAGGATCTGGGTCCTGGTCTCTCTGCCGATCACCGTTTGAAAGTCCCGCACCATCGCCGGATACGGTGACGGGCCTGCCGCCGTCCCGAACAGATAGTAGGTGGTGTCCACGTTCGTGACCCAGTCCCGAACCGCCTCACTGATAGCGCTTTTGAGTCTGCCACCGCCAGTACTCACCGAACGTACCTCTGCGCCAAGCAATTTCATTCGAACGACGTTCGATTCTTGTCGTCTCATATCGTCGGAACCCATATAAATGGTGCATGCCATCCCGAGCATCGCGCACGCCGTCGCTACCGCCACCCCGTGCTGCCCGGCGCCCGTCTCAGCGATGATTCGACTCTTGCGCATGCGGCGCGCGAGCAAGGCTTGACCGAGCGCATTATTGATCTTGTGAGCTCCGGTGTGCGCCATATCTTCCCGTTTGAGATAGACCCGCACATCAGGCACAGCCAGCAGGTCCGCGAAATTCTGCGCTTTGTGCAGCAGCGTTGGCCGGCCTATCCGTTCGCGCAGCAAATCGGTCAATTCTTCGATGAAGTCGTGATCGGTGAGGGCAATTTCATAAGCCTCTTCCAGATCCAGTAGTGCCGCCATGAGCCCCTCGGGCACATACCTGCCGCCGAACTCTCCAAACCGTCCGTGTTCATCGGGAAGCGTTCTATGCCGATATGAACTCGTGGTGGTGCCGTGGTGAACAACCATCAATGCACGTACTTTCACTGCTGGAGTTGGAGCTCATAATTGGGCTACACCCGAGTCGACGGACAAGGTTCCAGCAAATAATGCGCCATAACCCGACACCACTCTTCCCATCCACGGGAAGGGCGAGGTTGCCTGACGGGTTATGAGTTCTCGAGTATGACGAGCACCCGGCCGCCGATCAGGAAGTCTCACCATGCTTGTCATTGCCAACTGTGTCACCGGCCCAGCCGATCTCGCCGCCTGGATCGAGGACGAGTACCGCATCGTTCTCTCTACGCTCGACGATGTCTCCGGATTCCACGATTTCTATCTTCGTAAACTGATAGCCGCGAACGAGGAGTGCACTTTTGTGTCACTCACAACCTGGGATGACATGTCCGACTTCCGGGCCTGGCGGCACAGCGAGGTTTTCCTGTCCGCGCATCGCGCTCGCGTAGACCGCGCGAAATTCGGGCGATTGCGAACACCCCGGCGCTACGACTATCTCGTGACAGGCGCCCCCGATCTCGCCGAGCTGGACAGCCTGGTCCTGGCCTCACTGATCGACAGCGACCATCTACCCTCGGGCTCAACCGCCACATTCGAAGGAATCTTGAACTACGCCCGAGCGGCCGGATGACCGTACCGCTCGAAATATCTCAGCATTGCCGAGGGGCAGGTCGGATCAAATCCGACCTGCCCCTCGGTGATTCAGCTCTGAGGTGCTCGAATCACTGCCTATTGTCAGATCTCCGAACCGACCTCGCGGACTGCCTGCAGAACCGTGTCGATATCGACCTCGTTGAGGCTGTAATGCAGTGCGCCACTAGGTCGTTGCCATCGCCAGAGCATTGGCGAGGAGGCGGGCGATTCTGTCGGTTTCGGCGTCGATCTCGTCGAACTTTTCGCCGATATCGCTGAGACGCTGATGATCTCGCAGACGTGCGGTGACACCAGCCTCCCAGTTGTCAGCGAGAATGATGTCGGAATGCGCGGGCGGAGGCGAAGGTTCGTTCGCCGGTGGGCGAGGGCCCGAGGCTGAGCGATACTTCGGGAACTGGCCGCGCAGATGCGTGGCGACGATCGCTGCCACCGATGTCTCCGAGAGCGGCTGCAGGTCTCCCCATCCGGAGTCGGCAGCTGGGGACCAGCCGCGCCGATCGAACGAGGTGAACAGTGGCAGATCAGTGTGACGCGGATCGAGTCCCGCCTCAGGCAGGGTGCGATGGGTCAGATGATGTTCGAGCACAGCACGACCCGCGGGGGTCGGCACCAGGCGCAGTACGGCAGCCCATCGGCCGAGCGCGGCCACCGGACACCGATATGGGTCGTGCGTGGCTGTAATTGTCGCAAGGTCAGGGCCAACGATCGCTACGTCACGTGACAACGTCAGCTCGCCTTGCTTCAGCGACGCGATCCGGACGTAGGACAACCCGGACGCCGCAAGGACGAGCAGGGCGGCATTGCGGCGACCCACTAGCCCACGGGTCCAACCCCATTCAGGAATTCGCGGCAGGAGACGCTCCACGCGCGCGGCCTTCCCGGCGCAGAGTTCTGCATACCGATCGTTCAGCGCTTGGCGGAGCACTACGGCACGGCCCGGCGCGGGCAGGCCAGCGATACTGTGCGCCTGGTTGATTGCGGCGAGACGAGCACGTTGCGTGCTGTTCGCGGCGGGATTGTCCTCGAGATATTCAGCCACTGTCATCGCGGTCGCGGGCAGCACGCGTCGCTCGGCCGCGAGGCACCAGCGCGCGAACAGTATCCAGCTGCGGCGGTAACGCGGGGCCAAGCCCGCCGGCGACTGCAGTGCGGCAACATCGAATTCTGTTGCGCCGGAGACAATCACGGCTATAGGCCCAGTTGCGCGGCCGCATTACGTTTGTGGCGTGGGTTGCGGTCGTAGCGGCGCACCGTGGTCACCGACTTATGCCGGGTCATGTTCATGACCTCCTCCAGGCTGGCACCTCGATCGAAAGCCTCGGTCGCGGCGCCCGCACGCAGGGCGTGTGCACTGAATTGCGCCACCAGTGCGGGGTCGATCCCGGCCTGCGCGGCGCGGCGGCGCAGGACCCGCTCGACGGACTCCCCCGTCAGCGGCCGCGCCTCGTACGGCAGCATGCCGTTCTTCAGTGACCGGAATAATGCCACCGTGGTGCGGGGCGCACGGGGCCATGGCCGATCGCAGACATGCGTATCGAGGTCGGAACCCTCGCGGCGTAGCAGTCGTTGCACCGCGAGCATCCCGGCATCGGAGGCAACTCGGGTCGCCTCGGCGAGGTCGAGCGGCCGGGTAGCCGCATTTTGCTGCACCGCATGCTTTTTCACACCGTCTGCCGCGGTGTCATAGGCAATCACGACCGCCATCCAGCGCAGCAGTACGCACCAGGGGCACGAGCGCGCCGAGGTCCGACCGCGTGGGACGTACACATACTCGGGATCCTCCGGGCTGGCCTTGGAGCCGCGCAGGTGGATGGCCAGCCAATCCCCGTCACGATCGCCCGCCGGAGAGAAGTCTCGAATCTCGCGCTGCGCCAACTCTTCTCGCCGCAGCGCTCCAGTGAAACCCAGCACCAGCAGGGCGATATCCCGGCGAGCGGTGAGCTGTTGCTTCCACCCCCGCGCCTCATCACCGACGACCTGCACGATCGTCTGTAGATGTTCCGTCAGCAGGGGCGCCGCCTGGCGCGGGGTCTCCCCCGCCGCTATACGACGCCGGCGGATGCCACGCAGGGTCCGTGTGACCAGCGGATCCTGCCCGGGGTGCTCGAATCCGGCCGCAGCGTGCCGATCTCCGATCGCCGCCAGCCACACCCCGAAAGTGCTTGTCTTGTATCGAAAATCTTCACCCTTGCGCTCACGGGCCGCGGCGGCGAAGTATCGGGCCACCGTGCGGGGCGCGGCAGGCAAGGCCGCATAGTCGCGTTCGACGCACCAGTTGTCGAACCGCCGCCAGCCCGAGACATAGGCGCGACGGGTATTGGAGGCCTCCGCGGCCGCTAGATCTTCGGCGATCAGAGCATCTTCCGGGGCCGCCCGATGCTCGGGCACGCTCTCGTCCACCGCCTGCAAAGTGACACCGGTGCGGGTCCGCCTAGCCGGCGAGGGCCACTGACGTGATCTGCCGGACCGCTGGTCAGGCTCGTTCGGTATCGCCGGATCGTTCATGAAGACGCCTGGTTCGGTCATGATCGCTTCGGCACCGAGATCTCGCCCGTCCACGCCGACCCTCCTTGCTTTGCTGATCGATCCCGCTGCCGAAGGTGGAAGTCGCTCTGCTTCACTGCCTTCCGAGAGCCTACCGGCAACCCCGATACGCAGGAGAGACGTCAGGCTCCCAGTAGTCGCCGACAGCAATCCGAGGAAGGCCGGGATGTCCCCCTGCTCGAGGGCGATTCGCCCATGACGTGCACCTCTACACCGGACAGTATCCATAGTCTTCGGGCAGGAGGCCGAGCGACTCGTCGCGAACAGCGGCCAGGCTGGTGATGACGGCCTCGTTGGCGGCGCGGTCACCGACCGTGATCCGCATACCAGTCGAATACTGTTTCACTCGAATTCCCGCTCTAGCGAAGGCCTCGGAGATGCGATGAGTCAGCACGGGATCGCTCAGCGGAACAAAGATATGGTTCGCGGAACTGTCCGGCAGGGCGTAGCCGAGCCGGCGCAGGGCGACCGAGAGCCGATCGCGTTCGTTCGTTATCGCGTGAATGCGTTCATTCAGCTCATTCTCGGCCGTGTAGCACGCCCGAACGCCGACTTCGGCAAGAATGTTCATGCCGAAAGGCACCTGCCAGTGGGCAATCCGGGCGGCGGTCTGGGGGTCGGCGACGGCATACCCGATGCGCAGGCCCGCCAAGCCGAACGCCTTCGAAAAAGTGCGCACCACAATGACATTCGGATATGCCGCTAGCAACGTCTGGGTATCGATGCGCTGATTGGATGGCACGAACTCGATGTAGGCCTCGTCGAGTATCACCGCGATCCGGGTGTCGATCCGGTCGAGAAATTCGCCCAGTTTTCCATAGTGCAGCCGGGTGCCGGTCGGGTTGTGCGGATTACACAGCACGACCACCGCAGTCTGCTCGTCGACCGCTGCCGCCATCGCGGCCAAATCTTGCGCTCCGTCCGCAGTCAGCGGCACCATGACCGGACGGCCACCGACTGTCTCGGTCAGGAGCGGGTAGCCGTCGAATGTCGGCTCCGCCATGACCACTCGCGCACCGCTGGGCGCGGCGAACGCCTGCAGTATGTGCATGATGACGCCGGTGGCTCCGGCGCCGACAATGATCTGCGCGGGCGAACAGCCGATCCGGGCCGCGATAAGCCGCGGCAACCGATAGGGAAGAAATTCCGGGTAGCGGTTCGTCGAAGCCAGCGCCAGTTCCAAGGCGCGACGGACCGACGGCAAAGGGCCATACGGATTTTCATTGAGTGCCAGTGGGTATCGCGCGCATTCGAGCGCGGTCAGCATCACGCACCCCCCGCGGAGTGCCGTCCACCCCAGCGCACCGCAGCCGCGGCGGCGAAATCTCCCGCGTGGGCGAACCCCGCGAACATGACCACGTCGCCGTCCCGCACCAGCCCCGAGGTCACGGCATGGTCGAAAGTCATCGGCATGGCGGTGCCGAAGAGATTGCCGCACTCTTCGAAGGTGTCCGGGTGCCGCTCGGCAGGTAGTGCCAACTCCTCACGCCAGTTCCGGAGAAACGTGCGGTTGGGTTGATTGGTCACCAACAGGTCAAGTTCGCTCGGCGGCACCGCAATCCGCTCACAGACCGCCCGAGCAACTTCCGGGACGATCCGATTGCCGCGGTCCAGCACCTTGACGACGTTCGACTCGGTGAATCCAATGTGATGCTCGCCCGGACCCGCCTCCCAGTACCGGCGCGGCGGAGTGGCCACCGAGGTCATCTCACCCGCGAATTGGGGCAGGTGCCGCGTCTCGATATCGAGTATCGGAGACTGATCCGATTTGGTGAGCCACGCGATGCCCGCGCCGTCGCCGGGGATCGCCGCCTGCGCCATGGAACGCACCCCTTTTTGGGCGAACACCTGTCCGGCCGTATTCGTCACATTGACGACCAGCGCGCTTCTTGCCTTGGTGTTCTGCAAAATCTCCCGGGCCAGCTTGATCCCATGGATGAAGCTGGCGCAGCCGCCATTAGCGAGGTCGATCAGCCATTCCGGCACGATGCCGAACTGGGCGGCGATCTCGCCACCATTGCCAACGAACCAGGTTTCAGGCAGCTGCGTATGCACCACAAGGACATCCACCTCGTCCAACAGCTCCGGCCCGTGGCGAACCAGCATCGGCGCGATTGCCCGAAAGGCCATATCGGCCGGGGTTTCGCCCACGCCGACATGATGTCGGAAACGCGGCGGATTGAACATGGCAGACAACGCGGACCCCGCGTCGTCATGGAACTGAGCGAAATACTCAGCCGAGACAGGATTTCCAGGCCGATAGCTGGAAACATCGGCCAAACTCACGGTGACGGTCATGTCGATCATCTGTCCAATCGAATCGCCGGCGATGCCGGCGTTCCTGAAATCGGCTGGTCCGGAACGCTTTCGAGCCGGGTGAGCAGGTGTTCGGTCAGACCGACCAGCAGCTGCTTGCAGGAGTCGCGGCTGCGTGCGTCGCAATACCGCATGGGCACCTGGTCCTCGAGATCGAGGGCGGCTCGCAGGTCGGAGAGGCGATAACGGTGCGCGCCGTCGAAGTAGTTGACCCCGACCACGAATGGCAGCCGCCGGCTTTCGAAGAAGTCGATCGTGGCGAACGAATCATCCAAGCGGCGGATGTCAGCCAGGACAACCGCGCCGAGCGCGCCGGCGGCGAGTTCATCCCAGAAGAACCGGAACCGTTCCTGTCCCGGCGTGCCGAACAGGTAGAGGATCAGACTCGGGTTGACCGTAATGCGTCCGAAATCGAGTGCGACGGTGGTGGTCACCTTCGACTCCACACCCGAAAGATCATCGACGCCTTCGCTTTCGGCGCTGATCAACTCCTCGGTGGACAGCGGCGCGATCTCACTGACAGCTCCGACCATGGTGGTCTTGCCGACACCGAATCCTCCCGCTATCAGGATCTTCGCCGAAGTGATTTTCGACGGTTGCACCATGTCAAAGCTTGAGAAGGCCATCACGTATCGCCCTTAACAATTCGGCGGCTTCGTTCTTGTCGTCGGCAGCGTGGCGGGACTGCCTCGAGCTGATGCTCAGATAGCCGTCCGCGATCAGGTCGCCGATCAGAATCCTGGTCACCCGAACCGGAAGCCCAAGTCGTGCCGAGATTTCCGCGATCGCCCGCGGGTTCTGCGCGATTTCGACGATCTGCTGGTACTCGGGATCCATTCGATGCAGCCGAGTATCCGCAGTACCGCCGACCGCAACGACGATGGTGATCATGGTCAGCTCGGGCGTCACATCTCGGGTCCGTCCGCGAGTCACGCCATACAAGCGGACCAGAGGACCGGCCGCCTCGTCGTACCAGAAGTCCCGTTCCCGATCCATGTCTTCGTTCGATCATTGAGCTTGGTTGCTATGACGCGAGGGCGCGGAAAGCCAAGTTCCCATGCGCTGAACGGTCAGATTCATCTCGTGCGCCACCGAACCCCAATCCGCGTTGGCCTCACCGAGAACGGCCAGACAGGCATTCGCACCGGCCGCGGTGACGAACAGCATCGCTTCGTCGAGTTCGACCATGACCTGTTGCAGTGAGCCCGAAGCGAATTGGCGTCCCGCGCTGGCCCCGAGACTGTGCAGCGCCGACGCCATCGCGCTGAAGCGCTCGCCGTCATCCCTGGAAATCTGGGCGCAGTGTCCGAGCATCAATCCGTCATTGGACAGCATCACAACATAGCGAACACCCTTGAGCCGGCCGGTCAAATCATCCAGGATCCAATTGAACTTGCCGTGCTGTTCAGTCATTCCACTGTCTTTCGTTGTCGGACAAGGGCTCACCCGGCGACCCGACGGGCACGCCCGAGCGACCGAGCTTCGTTCCGGCCTGCAGGGCGGTCCACAGATCGGTGGGCCGCCCCTGCCCCGACGGCCTGTCGCGCTGTATGCGAACACTGGGGTGGTCCTCGGGCATAGGCGCCACTGCCGGCGCGACAGGCTGCCGCTTGCGCTGCGGCAGCACAGGGCCATCGTCGAACGACGCGTACTGGGCGGGGCCGGAGCTCTCGCCCCGCACCTCGGCCATGGTCCGATTGCGGAACATGTCGGCCTCGGCGACCGGTTGCGGCTCGCGCGCCACCGGTTGGCTCGGCGCGATCAACTCCGCCAACTGGGGCTCTCGAATGAATTCCTGCGCCCCCCGCCGCAGTTCGCCGAGGTCCGCCATGAATTCGTTCGGCGGCGCCGGCTCGACGGATTGGTCCACGACGACCAGCTCGAAAGGCAGCCGCACGACACTGCGGATACCGCCGTAATCGGACTCGGTCAGTCGCACCGCGACCTGATGACGCTTGGCCAGCTGCCCCACCACAAACAGACCCAGCCGCGGATCGCTCGAGAGCGTCGCGATATTGAAGTCCGGTGGGTCGCTCAGCATGTCGTTGATCCGCGCCATCTCGACTCTGCTCAAACCGATGCCCAGGTCGGAGATCTCGATGATCAGACCTGCCCCGCCCAACTCGCCCGAGATCTCTACACGGGTCTGCGGCGGGGAGAAGGTGGCGGCATTGTCGATCAGCTCGGCAATGAGATGGATGAGGTCGGCCACGACCGCGCCGACCACGGGCACGTTGGGCAGTCGGACGGTGTGGATCCTGGAATAGTGCTCGGTCTCGGTGACCGCGCTGCGCACCAGATCGTGCAGTGGCACCGGGTTGCGCCACTGCCTACCAGGCCGTTCCCCACCCAAGATCACCAGATTCTCGGCATTACGCCGCGCCCTGGTCGCCAGATTGTCGAACTCGAACAGCATCTTCAGCGTGTCCGGATCATCGTGGCGATGCTCGGCCTTTTCCAACTGCCCGAGCAACTGGTGCATCGTCGCCTGGCTCCGGCGCGCGATATTGACGAAGACCGACTGCACGCCCTGCCTGGTCTGCGCCTCGTTCACCGCGGCGGTGGTGGCTGCCAGCTGCGCTTGATTGAACGCATCGGCGACTTGGCCGATCTCATCACGACCGAAGTCGAGCTTGGGCATTTCCAGGTCCAGGTCGATCGTTTCGGCGCGCCTGAGCTGTTCCAAAATATTGGGCAGCCGCTTCTCGCTCACCGCAAGGGTTTCGGCCCGCAACCGGCGCAGTCGCCCTATCAGCCGCTGGGACAACAACACCGCAGCCATGAAGGCGATCAAAGACAATGACAAGGCCGCCGCACCACCCACGACGGATCTGTGGGCCAGCCTGCCGCCTACCCGATCGGCCACCTCGCCTGCGTAGCGCAGGTGGGAGCTCCAGATTCCGACCAGCGCGGAACTTACCTGTTCGGCCGCGTCTGTCCACCCGACCAGGGGTGCTATCGACGGAGACACCGCAGCCGGCGAACTGTTCACGGTATTGGCGGAGTTGCCATTTACGGTGGTGCCGCCATTCGACGATGTTCCCGAGGTGGTGGACCCCTGCGGGGAAGTCCCCGACGTAGAACCGCCCGAAGCGGAAGACCCGGACGACGAGGATCCCGTATCGGAGGTACCGGCGGGTGGAGCTACCACCGCGACTGTCCGCTGAAGCAGGCTCTTTTCGAGAGTCCCCATCTGCCGCCACGACGAACTCGACACCAGCGCGCTGTAGCTGGCCATCTCGTCCGGGGTCAGCTCACTGACCCGGTTGTCGAGTTCGTTGTGGTAAAACCCCACAAGCTTGCTGTACTCCTCCTGCTGCGAGGGAGTAAATCCGCCCTTGATCGCCGCAGCCGCAGCCAATGTGGAACTGCGGGACATCGCTTCAGCGCTCTCGAACAGACCGACCTCGGTGTCCTGCTCATTGGCGGCCTCCGGCACCGTGGCCGTACGCGCGGCAAGCCGGCCCGCGACGATCACCGTTTGAATGACCTTGTCGTAGTAGTCATAGACCTCATCGCTCTGGGCTGCCCCCAGATCGATCCGCTGGCGAATAATTGGTAGTTGCCCGAACGTTGCCTGCATTTGCGTCACGGCATCACCGATCGAGCCGTGGAACAGTTTGATCAGGTCGTTGCCCGCAGCCATCATCGTGGGAACGGCGGCATCGAGCCGAGCCCGTTCGGGCGGGAGGTTCGCCGCGCCAGAGGTATCGCCGGCCAGCACCAGCATGCTGGTGCGGCGCTCCTGTTGCACCGCCTGTACGAACTCCAGCGCCGGTCCCGCGGTTTTGTTGATTGCGGCGGACCAATCCCGGATCGATTCCGACTGGCGCAGAAAGTAATCCGCCGTCACGCCGCCGACTATCAGCAGGGACAAACTAGGTATGAGCGCTATCGATAGAACGCGGAATCGCACGCTTCGGTTGACCTTGAACGCACGAAGAATCTTATGCATATCTAACCGCAAATCTTCTATTTCCAATTGTATTGAGGCACTGCTCGATTCGGTAATCCCAACGGCTCAACCCAGTGCCGCTCGCTGTGCGCGCGCGAGCCACCCACGGAAGAGTCGCGCAATCGGCAGCGCCGGCACTCCGCCCAGTTCGTCCGGCGCTGCCACCGATAGGAGCCAAGCAGGCATAAACCGCAGCGTCCAGAGCGGCGCCGTTTTGCGCATGTGGGTTTCGAAGCCTTTCCACACCGCATCGTCGAGAACCGGAGCAAGCCGAGCCAGCAACTCCGACTCCTCGTCCTCGGTATGGGCGACGATCCGCGCGTGCACATCCGTCGTTATTCGCGCCAACTCCGCCGCCACGCCGCCATCGGTACCGAGCTCCCGCGCCACTCGGCTCCAGTCGGCCAAAAACTTATCCAGCTCTTCATGTTCGCCGGTCAGCAGCACAATCGCGCTCTCGTCGGCACCGAGGCTGCGCAGTCGCGGCCACAGGAACCCGTCTTCGCCCCCATGATGGTGAACGATCAGCGTGTGCACCCGGTCGATGTAACCGCTGAGCGCGGCGGCACGCGCCGTGTTCGGAGACTCCGCCAAACGCGAAGCAGCCCCGGCGATCCGGGGAAGATCGTTGACCATCGCGCGGTGGGCCAACAGCATTGTCTGATGGCCGCTGGGCAAGCCGGAAAATGACGGACTCATTAACAGCTCCTGAGGAGTTCGGGTATTGCCGACAAACTCTCGCTTCGACGCTTGCCGAATTACATTCAGTAATCCGATATTTCGAGACTCCGATATGCGTGCTCCGCGCGATTGTCGTTGTGCGCGACACTAATCCATCCCCTCCAGCGACGACCGCAGGACCTTCCCACTAACGGGAATACCGCCACGACGTCGGCGCCGGTGTAGCTTCGGGCCCATGAAGATCGACGAGAAAAAACTCTCCGACATTCCCGGTCTGGTGCGGGGAGAACAGATCGGCGTGGGCGAGGTGATGGCCCGCTGTGCCGATGTCCTTCAAGGCGAGTACACCTACGAAGATTTCTACCGGAACTATTGCACCGTCCACGGCTATATCGACTGCCCGCCTCGAGACGTCTTCGATTACCTGGCAAATATTCATAGCCTGTCGGAATGGAGCTACAGCACACGCGATTTCGAACCGACCGATTTGCCGAATATTTACCAGGGCGTCGATACACTCGGCGTCGACACCAAGATCTTCATGAAGGTCGTCTCCAACACCGAGGCACTCACCGTCGACTATCACTGCGCGTGGGACCAGGGCGACGACCTCTGGATGATCTACTTGATGCGAGTGGTCCCCGCCGAATTGGTGCTCAATCGCCCCGGCTCCGTGGTCACGTGGACAAACTGCCGGCATCCCTACTACGGCGAAAACCCCTATCCCACAACAGCGCCAGCGAACCGCGCCGAGTGGGTCGGTGACATGTGGGGAATCTTCGGACCGGGCCACGGCGTCGAACTGGACAACCTCAAGGCCATTCTCGAGTATCGGCATGCCAATCAACTACCCGTCGGCCCGCACCCGCTCGACAGCTGACCATCTCACCTGAGTTGGTGCGCATCGCTCATGTGGCATAGGGATCGGATAGTCGGTATGAATGACTGGCGCGTGGCCGAATATCTCGTGCGGGGATGCGCCGAACTGGGAGTTCGGCACATTTTCGGTGTGGACGGCGCGAATATCGAGGACGTTTACGATGCCGCGGCCTACCACGCCGCAGGCAGCGACACGAGAGTTCACGGCGTGGTGGCCAAACACGAGTTCTCCGCCGCGACAATGGCCGACGGGTATGCGCGCGCCACCGGCGGTGTGGGCGTAGTGGTCGCGACATCCGGCGGTGGCGCAATGAATCTGGTTGCCGGACTGGCGGAATCGTTCGCATCGCAGATACCGGTACTCGCTCTGATTGGGCAGCCTCCTCGAGATCTAGAAGGCAAAGGCGCCTTCCAGGACACCAGCGGCAAGGCAGGCAGCATCGATGCGGCGGCACTGTTCAGTACGGTGTCACGCTATTGCGCACGCGTGGAGCATGCGACGGACCTGCCACAGCAGTTCGCGACCGCGGTCGAGGCCGCGCTAGGCGGTGGACCGGCGGTTCTCTTGCTGCCCAAGGATGTACAGCGCTCCCCCATCAAGACACGGACAGTGCGCCGGAACCTGCCGTCGCGCACGATCGGAGACCCGGCAGACTTGGCCGCCGTCGGCACCGCGCTGAAAACAGCGCGAACCACCGGCAAGACTCTGGTGATCGCGGGTAACCAGGTCGCGCGAGACGATGCGCGGGAGGCGTTGCGCGACCTGGCGGTCGCCCTGGATGCCGCAGTCGGAGTGACACCGGACGCCAAGGACGTCTACGGCCCGCGAGATCCGGGATACTGCGGAATCGCGGGCACAATGGGTCATCCGGAACTGCTCGATGTCGCACGGGCGACCACCCTTTGCCTGCTAGTGGGCACCCGATTACCCGCGACAGCGCAGATTCCGCTCGGCAATATCCCGCTGGCCGCCATCGGCGGGCAGCCGCCCTACCTGCCCGCCCTCTACGCGCCCAGCTCGAATCTGGCCGTCTCACTACCGGAACTCACCGCGTTAGTGCGAGAAGGTGGAAGCGATGCAACCTCTTCCGAGAACACTCTCCACGCCGGAATCCCGGTCACTGCGATGCGGTTGCGGCCGCCAGCAGCGAACGGGCCGGGACTTCACTATCGGGAAGTGATGGAGACCATTTCGGAGCTGTTGCCCGCGAGCTGTGCGGTCTTCGCGGACGCAGGCAATACGGGTGCGGCGGCTGTCCACCACCTCGAACTACCGGTAAATGGCAGGTTCGGACTGGCGCTGGGCATGGGCGGTATGGGCTACAGCTTCGGCGCCGCGATCGGCTCGGCGTTCGCCAACCCTCGCCCGACCTACGTCATCGCCGGCGACGGCTCATTCTTGATGCACGGCATGGAAGTACACACCGCGATCGAGCACGCTCTACCGATCACCTTCGTGATCCTCAATAACAACGCGCACGCCATGTGCGTGATCCGGGACCGCCTGTACTGCCAAAACCACGACGACCGCAACCGCTTCCACCGCGCGATGCTCGCCGAAGGAATGGCGGCGATGTTCCCCGGACTGCCCTGCCACGCGGTACGCGATACAGATGAATTGCGCGCCGCACTATCCAGCCCCGTCGAGAGCGGCCCCCGATTCATCGCGATCGATTGCGATCCCGACGAGATGCCCCCGTTCACACCGTTTCTCGCCGCCCTTGACTTACTGAACCCGTTGCTACAGTTACCCTTTCACTAAAAGCTCGGGCGCTGCACACCGTCGACAAGCAATTCTGCATGTAAGCACGTCCAGATCCCGTTGCCGAGAGTGATCATCACCAGCGGGCACGCGCCCCCCAATGAGTCTGCACGCCAATACAATTGGCGTGCAGACTGATCACAGCATGGAGACCTGCTGGCGCACTACCTGGTTCCGAAACTCGCGGAGTCGTTAGTTCGCGACCGGCGGCCGCGGTGAGTATCGAGTGTCATGTAAACGCTTCTTCCAGCAGGGGTTACACCGTGCCTGGTGCCGGTCATGGGCTGTCGCTGGTTTGCCTGCCGGGAGGCACACGGTGGGTGATCGGATCCGCAAGGGGTCCATCCCCAGCACTGGTAAGTCGACCTCTGCAAGCCATACTGACGACCGTTGGCATGATCCATCCTTCGGCCCCGGAGCTGAGCGAAATCTGACATCTGGGGGACCGCTATGGGCGATTCGCTTCGGGTAGACGAGGATCCACTGCGGGCGTTGACATCCAGGCTCACTGCGATCGCGGCCGAGGCATCGACTGCTGCGCAGCAGCTACAGTCCGCACTCGCCGAGAACGGTCAGCCGTGGGGCAAAGACAGCATCGGCCAGACTTTTGCAGGCACGTATGTGTCCGCCGAGCAGCAGACCGTGAGCGACTTCCACCAGGTTGCCGCAGGCCTCGGCGACGAGGGTGGCAATCTACTCGGACTCCTGGACGCCCTGCAGAACCAAGATCAGCTGGGGGGCCGGGTTCTGGCGGCGGTGCAGCCGATCTCCCCGCCGTCGGCCACCCTCGCTCCGCCATCAGCGGTCGCTCCCGCCGATACACCATCAAACAATGCCGAGCTCCAGCCTGATTCGCGGGTACCAAGGGCGACGGAACTTACCGCACGAGCCGATCCGGGGACGGCGCTCGTCGGCGTTGCGAAATCTCCTACCCCTGTCGTTGTCGTCGGCGACGAGAATCCGGGAGTCGACTCCACGCAGGGATCGTCACCGACGAGCGCGGATACGCCTGTGAATTCCATGCTGCCCTCGAATTCCATCCGGGCCGCGGATACGGGACCACCCGGCGGGACAACTGCGGCATCGGTCGAAAATGCGGCCACGGAAGCGTCGGTGAGCATGCGCGCCGCCACTCCGACGCTAAACGGCGGCGGTCGTGATCTCGGTCGCGAGGCCGGCACACGCGCGCTATCTGACTCCGGCCCGCTGACCACGCCCTGGACACGGCTGCGTCCGGCGGGGGGCGGAGTATCCGCTCCACAGGAATCCGGTCGCGGTGTCCCGCCGCGACCGCAAGCCCGGCCGATCGGCCGTAAGCCAGCGAAAAAAGATGTCGCGCAACCAGATCGGGGTCCTCGGGACACTCTGTCGATGCAACTGGCCCGGGAGTTGGCGCGAAAATACGGGCTCGAGGTGCTCGGGTTCAGTAGCCCGGGACTAGACGAGCAGGCAGTGGCCGAGTTCGCTGCGGCGATCGATGACATGCTCACCCGGCATCCGGTCCTCATTCTGACCTCAATAGCCATCTCTGAACTACCCGAGGATGAGCTGGCCCGCAGTTTCACCGAGGAGTCCGGTGACGGCATATCGGGAATGCACGTGGTATTGAGCCTGGCCACCGCCCGTGATCGTAGTCTCGCCGCTGAATGGATCGCGACGGAACGGCAAGCCGGGAAATGGCCCGTCGCGATCGAACTACCGCCTGTCTACGCGCTGGTAGTACATGAACTCGGATATGCCATGGATGCCGTCGGTGGCCATCGGGCCCGTGCGACCGTGCAGGAGATGCCGATCTCCGAGCGCTCGGGGAGATCCGGCAACCCCGCTGCGGCCGTGGCCGCTGCTTTCGCCGAGGTCGAGTTGATGGGAGACGCAGCCAAACCGCAGTCGAAAGCCCTGCATCGGGTGCTGCTAGAGGCTGCAGACAGCGCTCACTCGTCGAATGAATCCCACTAATGGTGCAGTTATCGTCGATCGGCACTAGGTGGTGCCGATGACACTGCGGATTCCTCCGGAGGTGCCAAGCTCATTGGTCAGCCTGGTGGCGGGGCCTTTCCCGGTCGGCGACGAAGATGCGCTGCGGCGGCGCGCGACGGCGCTGCGCGAAGTTGCGAAGGTGTGCTCGGAGCTGGCTGATCAGCATGTCGTGGCGGTCTCGGAACTCGCCGACGTGGCGACAGGCAACACCGCCGCAGCGCTGACGGAACTGGGCAAGACCAACACAGCGAATCTGCACAGCTTGACCGACCAGTGCACGAGCCTCGCGAAACAGTGCGACGATGCCGCGAACTCGATCGAATACGCCAAGCAGGTGATCATCGTCACCCTGGTTATCCTCGCCGCCCAACTC
This sequence comes from Nocardia sp. NBC_01327, assembly GCF_035958815.1. Lineage (NCBI taxonomy): Bacteria > Bacillati > Actinomycetota > Actinomycetes > Mycobacteriales > Nocardiaceae > Nocardia > Nocardia sp. NBC_01327. The sequence continues at coordinate 241,571 of NZ_CP108384.1, forward strand.
GTCTGGGACGCCCTGACCTTCTTCGCCGGGGGTGCCGCCGACGCACCGGTGGAACGGTTGGCCGCAGAGGCGGAGATCCGAGCGGCCGCCGACGCGGCGGCCACCGCGGTCGCCGAGGACGCCGCAGCCGCGGTCGCGGAGCGGGCGGCCATCCGCACTATTGCGAAAACCGTTGTCTCGGGAGCAGTCTGGGGTGGCGCGCCGGTTCTCGTGGCCGATCTGTGGATGGATGCCGATCATCACGGCAACGGGATCAACTGGACCGATGTCGGCGAGGCAGCCCTCGCCGGGGCCGGAGGCGGCGTCGCCGGCAGCCTCGTTGGCGCCAAACTCGGGCAGGGATTCGGCCACATCCTCGGCGATCGTAGATCCCTGCCCGGCCAATACTTCCAACATCTCGGGGCAGGCATGGCCGGTGCGCTCGGAGGCGGCGCGGCTGGCGGCCTCGTTGGCGGCGCGATCACAATAATCGCCGGCAACGCGATCGCCGCAGCGCACGGCCAGTCGGTGAATCTGTTCCACGGCCTGGGCCTCGACACCCTCATGCAGGGGGTCGAGGCCGGTATTGGAGGCGGATTGCTGGGTGGCGCCTCCGAGGCGCTGCGCACAGGCCGGGAACCCCACAATGGCGCCCAGTCGACGCCCGAGCCATCCGGCGAACCGCCCGGGTCGTCGGTGGTTCGGAACGGGGATGTTCATGTGCCGGACGACCGCACCCGAAACGGTGTAGAGCCGGCATCAGACTCCGGCAGGCCGGAGCAGTCGCTGGGCAAGGTCGACGACCCGGTGCCGCAGCCGCCGCCTGATACGACACCGCGGCATCAGGCGGCGGTACCCGATATACGGCCGGTCCGCGTCGACGAGGCAGCGCGGACCAGTCACACGGTCGTGGGTAGGAGCGCCCCGGACGCCGAGCGCCCGCCGGCGCAAGTCCAAGCTCGCGTTGTCGAACCAGTCCGGTCCGAAGTACCCCGGCGTCCGGTCGAACAGGTGCAGCGGCCGGCCAAAACGGCCGAGATCGGTAGCTGGTCGCCTCGCACAGCACCGACTCCGGAGTCGGCGGCCCAGCGCGAGGGCCAACTGCCGAAGGCCGCGTACCAGAAGCCGGATCAGAATCCGGTGGAGTCTCCTGGATACCAGGTATCCGTTGATGCCACTCGGGACCGGCCTGCTCCGGGTGTCGCGGAGCACTTGCCGCTCCCAGCCACCAAGACTGCTCCCGTCCAAGTCACTGCTGAACCGCAGCCCGCGTCGCGTCACCCCGAGCAGGCGTCGGCGGTGGAGAAGCCGCCGGCCGAAATCGAGAAGCCGCCGGCCATCACCGAGGAGGCCGCACCGTCCGCCGGTAACGAATGGAAATCTGTCGTCGCCCCGGCGCAACTGGTCAGGCACATCGAGCACGGCGGTGAGCACGGCCGTAGCCAGGACGTCGCCCAAGGCCGTCGGGGCCTTCGCCAGGTGTCGCCGGTCGGCGACCTCCGGCGCCCGGGCGGCGCGAACCGGCCGGGCGAGGTCGCTCCGAAGGGACGCGAAGGAGCATTGTTCCAGCGAGGTCGGGGCGAGCACGGCCCGGGTCACGCACCCGAAATGGTCGCCCCGCGGGCGCCGGATCACCACCGGCCGGTGGCCGCCGACGCCAGCCCCTGGACGCCTGGACAGCCTCCTGCGGGCGGGCGCCCTGCCGGGGGCGGCGGCGATGACTTTCGTGGCGGTGGCGGTGGCGGTTTCGATCGGCCGAGCGCGGCGGGCGACCAGGGCGGCGAGGTCGAGATCCGGTTCGGGAACGCGTCGGTCCGCATTCCCCGTGGCGGTGAGGTTCGCCTGGGACGTGCCGATTCACCTCTGTCCGAACACTTCTCGTCGTATCCGACCGTGTCTCGTGGTCACGCGACCCTCGGCGTGGATGAGAGCGGGCGAGTGTGGGTCCGGGACGAAGGATCGTCGAACGGCACGTTCATCAACGGCAGGCGACTCGGCCATGGCGAAGAATCGACGCTGCACCAGAGCGACCGGGTGCGGCTCGGCAGTGACTACGAGACGAACGTCGAGATCACACACCCTGATCTCCCGGATGGGCCGGTCACCTCCCCTGAGGCGCAGCCGGTCGTACTTCGCCTGTCCGGTCCGGATGGTTCGCTGCCGCTTCGGCTGGCGCCCGGTGAGGAGATCAGAGTCGGACGGGACGACCTGGGTGGGTTGACGTCCGATCCAGGTCTGGTCCAGCAGATTTCGCGCAACCATGCCACGATCGGCATGGACCGTCAGCGGCGGATCTGGATTCGGGACGATGCCTCCACCAACGGGGCCTGGGTCAGCGATCGAAGGATCGAGCCGGGAGAGAAGGTGTTCCTCGATAATGGCGATCGAGTGAAGTTCGGGCAGGGGCTGGAAGCCGGGGTACGACTGGAACCTGAGCGCCCGACACCTTCAGACCCGGTTGCGGAGCCCGACCGGGGCGGGCATCCCGCGGTCGTTGGTCCGGCAGTGGACGAAATCCCTGCGCCGCCACTGCATCCGGACGTCGCAGCACGTGCGGTCGCCGACTTCCCATCGGTATTCGACCAGCCCCGAACGCTCGACAACTTGCATGAGAATCTACGGCCAGATACCAGCTTCGACAATCTGATGGCGGTTCGCGAACATTCCTATCGCAGCAATGGAGTGGAACCGCCGGCGCTGTCCAGGGAGAATCTGGATTCTTTCCTCGCCGATATCTGGAACCGGCGCAGTGATCCGAAGCTCAAGATCTATGACGCATACAGCGGTACCGTGCGAGGATCGGTACCGGACCCGACGGGATATATCAAGGATCTGGTAGACATGATTCCAGAACGCGCTGACGGATATCCGCGCGGAGCGCTTGCACAGCACAGCTCGGGGTACATACTGCTTACGCCCGATAACTATCTGACTATCGATCCGGATGATTTAAAATTCGTTCGCTATTCCCGAGAAGGCGATAGTCAGATCGACATCCGATATCGCGTCTACGTAAACGCACACCAAATGGCGGCTCCGGATTTGATGAAGGGCATCGTTCATCAAATCGTGCAGGATTCTGACCGATTTCCCGGCGTCAGCTTGGCCAAGATTTCTGGTCCGACCAGCATGCGAGCGGACGGCGTGGTCATCTATGTGAGCGACATCGAATCGGCGGGACGTGTAGTCGATTGGCTGAAAGATTACCAGCAACGAAATCCCGACTCGTTCGAATGGCCGGTCCCTGCAATGACCAATCAGGCTGCACCGGGTATTTCTGTCGGAGCCGAACCCGAAGAGAGCATGGGGCGAGTGAGCTTCGGATCGGTCCGATCGGGCATAATCTCCGAACAACTCCACTCGGCTCAGAGTTTCGCCGAATTCCAAGACGCAGTACTTCGTGGATTCGATCGAAACGGCATCGATTCTTTGCGGCCCCATCGCAATACGGAACGACTATGAGCGAAATTATAAAGAAAGGGAAGAAATTGTGGACTATTTCCAGGAGGATCGCGACTTGGCAATTGATTTTCTCTCTGGACATATCACGCCGGAACGAGATCCCATCATCTTCCGGGATGATGTGCTCATACTCGCCATCTTCCGGATGGACAACCGGGACCCAGCTTGGCTGTTCGCACAGATTGCGAATCCGAGGTGGCCGCGAGAGCTACGTGAACAGCTGGCCGTGATGATGCCGTCGCATCGTGGCGAAGCACTGGCACTGTTGACCGACGACGACTGACCAGAGAGCTCGTTCCGGGACGTGGCGCCGTAGCTGCTGAGGACGTAGCCATCCAGCCTTCCGAGTCACCAGTCAGACCCCGACACGGTCGGCTTCTAATGCGCACAGCACGCCCATGTCTCCTACCGGCACCGCGATTTGTCGACGCCAGCGGTTATCGTGTCTGTATGGCCGCCCCACATCACGATCCCGCGCACCAACTGGTGCCTGCGGCAGAGCCGGAAGCGTTGCGCGCCGCCCTGCCGCCGCCGCTGCGCGAGGAGTTCGACAGTGAGTGGGAGTCGGTGCTGGAGGACGCGAAGAAGTCCCACACCCTCGTCGATATCCACGCACTGCTGAACAAGTGGCAGCACACTGCGGCGATGGAGTTCCGGGATCCGGGCTCATATCAGCGGATGCTGGACAAGGCCGCACGAATCCTCGAGCAGGGCGGAAACCCCCACGGGGGCACCCTCGAGGACATGCTCGCCCACATCGAACGCCGGCGCCGAGCCCTCTGACCCCTTGTATCGCATAGTCCCGGACCCGGAAACCTTCGACCAGGTCGCGGCCCTCCCCACCGATGCCCTCGATGGCTATCTCGAGGTTCTCACCACCCTGCAGGTCATACCGTGGAACGGCCGACCGCAGCACAAGGACAACCCGGACGGCGCCGTCCGTCATTGGTTATTCGCCGGGTCGGGCCAGGTCTTGTATTTGATCGACGAACCGCGCCGTGAGGTGCACATACTGCTTGTTCAGTGGCTCGGCTGATAGACCCCCATGCTGGAGCCGTGTTCGATGCGGCCCCGCATCAGGGCGGCGCCGCAGATCGGCGAAAAGGCGAGAAGATCGTCTCGTCAATGCCTCGTAGCGCATGTGCGGGTCCCGATCTACGTCAGGTGGCGGACAATTTCGAGACCCAGGACATCACTCTGGCGCAGTTCATTCGGAACGAACGCGCCTAGCTTCAGTCTCGGTCGGCGGTGGACCCGATGGGTGGCCCGTCGCGACCGACCTCTCTGCGGCCTCGAAAGCCGCAGCGTAGGGACCTGATTCGGCATAGCCGGACGTGTTCCCATCGTTGGCGATATGAGAAGTCGTGGTCGAGCAATAATTGACCGTGACCACGATACCGAGTGCTGACGGCAGGTAGTTGACATGTCGAACGAGAACCAGACGTTTGCGATCGATCAGCATGAACTGCAGCATCACAGCGACCTGCAGCACCAGCGGTCCGCCGAACTCAGTCAGGCAGCAGTCGCGCCGGTCGAACACTTGAACAATCTGCACAAAGAATTAGGGGTTGCCGGCGCGGCCGGCACACAAGCCTTGGTGGACTATCACGTGACCTATCGCCAGGCGAAGTTGAACGATCACGCGGCCACACGGGGCAAGATAGGCCAATCCTTGAGCGACTTGATACCGACCTTTCATGGAACGGATCAGGAGACCGGCCGCGTGATCAACGCTGCCGGTGATATTCGGCCGGTGAGCCAATGACCAAAACTCCTGACGATCCGATAGGCAGCCAGAGCTTACAGCTTGCGGCACCGCTGGTCGGCGGTGCCGCACCGTCCGGCTCCGTGGTGTCGCCGAATGGTTTGTATACCGCTGAAGCCGACTCGGCGGCCGCTCCTGGTGCTTATAAGATTCTCGGGCCAGACGGCAAGCCGACGGGCCTTGGCCTACTCGCGCCGCTAGCGGCCTCGGGTGGGCACATCGCTCTCGACAACGACGGCAAACTCACCGAATATGCGACCGCGGGCACGACGAATAACACTGTGCAGTCTATTGCATCCACGACAGCGAAACCCCCGCCAGGCACCATAGTCAACACGAATGTACCGGGACTGGTGCAGAACGCTATCAATGACCTGCAGAGTCTGACACAGAATATACTCGGTCATTTCGGGTCGAAGAAGGCGACGGTGGTCTTACCAAATCCACTGACGGCGGCATTTTACGCCCCTTTGGACAGAAGCTCAGGCCAATTCATCGACGCGTATAATGCGAAGCTGGTTTCGATTTCCGCTCAGGAAGCAATAGTTCCCACTAGCGACGAAATTGCAGTCGCGGCGTCTGCAAATATGGCAGAGGCAAACGCCAAATACTCCAACGCCATCACCGGTGCGATCACCAACCTTAATACATCTTTGCGCCAGCTGCTGCCGCCGGATCCAAACTCCGGCGAAAAATTAGACACCTCCAATACGGACACAATTCTGGCGTGTGTTACCGCGGCGATGGACACTGTGTCTCAGAGCTATCAGGGTTACATGGCGGAAGTAAAGGTCCATGCGAATAACCTAGCGAACAGTTATACCGTCAAGTCCGGCGACAACCTCAGCACGATCGCCGCCGCGCACGGTGAGACCTGGGAGCAGCTGTACGGGAGCAACAGCAAGGTCGTCGGAGCCAACCCGAACGATATCCAACCGGGGGAAAGATTAGCCCTTCAGCCACCTCCGGCCGCACCTCCGGCCGCACCTCCAGCCACACCCCCGGCCGCACCTCCAGCCACACCCCCGGCCGCACCTCCAGCCAAGCCTCCGGCCAAGCCTCCGGCGAAGACCGATATCTACGGCGCGGTTTTGCCGTCCCTGGCCCCGGCCAAGCCTCCGACGAAAACCGCTGCTCCAGCCCCCGTCCCCGACAGCGGTGTGCTGGGCTGGCTTTGAGCGCTATCTACGGCGCGGTTTCGGCGTGAATTTCGGCGTGGTGAGCGGCCCCTGTGGGTGAGCATGGTGAGCGCGAGGAGTGCGCTCATGGTGAAGCAGTCCGGGGTCGAGTTGTACGCGGCGATCCGCGATCTTCGTGCGGGCATGGCCCGGTTGGCGATCCAACGTAAGTACGGCGTGGCCGCCGCGCAAGCGGTATCCGATGCGCGATTCCAAACTCGATCCCTACAAGCGGGTGATCGAGGAGATCCTGCGGGGCGATCTGGACGCGCCGGCCAAGCAGCGTCACACCGCGACCCGGATCTACCACCGCCTGCTGGAGGAGCACGCCATGATCGAGGCGTCCTATGACTTGGTGAGACGCTATGTCGCGCAGCGCAAACCGCAAATTCGGGTCGGCGCCGGACGCGCGCCTCGCGCAGGTGTTCATCGGGCAATTGCACCAATCGGGCATGGAGGCCGAGGCCGATTTCGGTGAGGTCATGGTGCGTTGCCGCGGAGAGCTGGCGAAGTGGTTCCTGTTCTCGCTGCGAATGTCCTACTCCGGCAAGGCCGTTCACCGAATCTCGACCGCCAGCACGATGTGCTGGCCTGAGAACCTGGCGTTTGCTGACGAAGACGAACTCGTGTTGGTGACATATCGAGCGTTAGCGCGCCATTCGCTCGTAAGCGCGCGGTCGGGCCGCTTCGAGTGGTCTTGAAGTAGCGTGGCCAGCGCCGTCAATAGTGCGCGCGCACGGAAGGACCGAGGAGGTGAATTACCGGTCCAATAGCGTGTTCAGTGCGGAATACCCCTGTTGACGCAAGTAGGGCCCAATCACCCTGTCCAGCAGACATTCATCGAGCCGGCGGCAGGCAATCTGATCATAGAGAGCATCGGCCAGATACCGCGTGCGCAGGTAGTCCGATGATTGCGGCTCGAGCGTTCGGCAACCCGGAAAGTGCATCGTCCATAAGCCGCCGCGTGGAATACCGGCCCAGTGTTTGCGTTCTGCGGTGCTCAGTGTCGGCGGTACCATCAGGTCGTGGTCGATGGCCAGCAAAGGCCGGGGGCCGACGAACGACATTCGACCACGAAGGATCGAGAGAACCTGCGGAAGTTCATCCAGCGAGAGCGAGCGGGCAAAACCCGCGACCGTACTTGCTCGCGCCGCAGACTCGCGTGTACTCGGCTGCAACGGTTCACCTTTCGGCAAGGTACGAAATTTGCGGATCGTGATCGTCTCCCCATTCGTAGCAAGTCGCTGCTGCTCGATAATCAGGTCCGATACGACGTCGCCCGCCATCAACCACCTCTCACCGTGCAACGCGGTTGCGAGAACCGCGGACAGCAACGCGTAGGCCGGTGCGCGCCTGGCAACCCGCGAGATCTCCCAGCGTCGCCGCTCCCCGCTCGTGATCCACGCACGACCCACCAGCTCGCCAGGCTCAGCCCGAGGCAGCTCGGCGATGTATTGAAACCCGTTGTGGGATAGCAATTCCCGTTCGAGCTCGGCGGGGTTTGGCGTGCTGTACCCCTCCGCTCGCCAGCCGCCAAACGAGGTCTCTCCACTGTCGAAGTTCTGCGCGGCCAACTTCTCGGCACCCAATTTGTCGATCCTGCCCGACTTGTCGATCACACGCGCGATCTCTCTGGCGGCGCTGTGCTGAACCTCGGCCAAGGTTTCCGCACCCGCCCGCACCGCATGCATCAATTTCGGCACGATCGTTCGAAGGAGCCTCCACGATTCCACTTCGCAGCTCACGACACTTTCCGGAAGACGCTGTGTGGCAAGACAATCCCCTACTCGCGATATGCATCGAGCAACGAGGCCTCCCGTGTCGGCGTTCCTTCAGCTCACCGATCCCAGTACAGCCTGCTCAGAAGAACCGAGTCCGGCGCGATGGATGTTCTCGCTGCCGATAGCATCACCTGCGCGCTCGCAGCCCTGGAGAGCTGAAGTGCCTGCGCGGGCACTTCCATCCAACAGTAGTCGGACGTCTCGGTTCACGAATTCCCTCGACTGAGAAGGGCTTTGCGGTCTCAGCCGATGCTCTATTGATCGGGCTCGATGAGTGCGATGACCCGGCCCTCGCCAAGCGAGTAGGGGTCGAGCAGCATCCGGATCTCCCCCAGTTCTCCACGTTCAACACCTCAGGATTCGACACAGTTGCCTCCAGCGCCGAACCCCCACCCCGACAGTAGAAGACGATCCAGCCCAACGACAGACCACGCTCGGAAACCACAGCTCGACCTGTCACCGGAGTGGTCCCCTCGGTTGAGAAGCTCGCTCGATGTCCACAGTGACGCGTGTCTGTAGGGTCGAAACCGTGACTGGGTCAGAAGGATCGGAGATCAGACTGCCAGTGCAGTTCGGGCGACGCTTCCGGATGTATGCCTACTCACCGTCGTTCGCCCGCCTGTTTCTGCACTCCGACCCCTCGGATCAAGCAGCTGATACTGATGAGTACTGCCGTTTCATCGAACTGGTATTCCACGGTGTCCTGGACCTGAAGCTGCCCGTATACATGGGAGCGTTGACCATCCGTCGGCCTGTCGTTGATGAGGTTGTCCGCATCCGCGAAGACATCGCCAGGGATGTAGATCCCGGTGAGATCTTCGTGTTGCAACATGATGGCCACCGGTCTACCCACGAAAACGCTGCCGATGGGTATGTCGTGGCGCAGATGGCGTATTTCACGCGATCACAAACCTTGGTGAACATCGACAGATTGATGGATCCCCTGGACGATTCTCTCGAATTCGTGACGATCGTCGATTGAATCGCCACCTAGCTCACTGATGCTCACAGATACATCGGTCCCTGCAGAAGAGCTACACCCATGTCGTATCGGTGGAATCTGACGCCATCTGCGAGCGGGGCCGGCACGCACTCAATTGCCGATTTCATTGGGTCGTGTTTGATCTCCCCAGCTATGCATGGCGATCGACCTTTCGATCCTGGGAGGTCGTGGTCGACAGCGCGCGGGGCCGCCAGTTGAATCTAGGCATGATGCGCGTCCGGTTCGAGTTGGCGCCCCTCAAGATGGTTGTTCCGTGGGGGGAGAGTCGCTGCCTGCATTGGTTCGGGCTCACCCAAGGGAAGTACTGCTTGGAGGTTGGTGGTGTCGAGCTGCTGAGATATGCAGAGCGGAAAGCGAATTCGATAGCCGATGGCAGCGCTGCCGCAACATCTTGGGTGGATTACTACGTGGTGCGGTTGTGGGAGGATCTGCTCACTGTTTTGCCTCCGGCTCTCGAGCCGGTACCGGATGATTTGGCGAAATTCTTCGCTGCTGAACCCGAGAGATGGGTCGATACCAGCGACCCATCTCTCCTCGATGATCCCGCGATCGACGCTGCCTCGGAGGCATACAGCCTGCGGTGGACCGACAGCTCATATCTGCGATTCGGACCCGCGTTTCGGTGGTGGCGCACTCTCCGCCCCGAGGACACGGTCACCGTGGTGTGGCGGTTCACACCCGATCCCGACGGTGAGATCACGTTCTCTGCGCCGCTGTCGGGCCGGAGGACGGTCAGCACCCAGGAATTCGTTGCTGCCGTAGCCGATTTCGACCACCGACTGCTGCAAGCCATGCAGGAGCGGGTGGACCACCTGGCTGTGGTCGGCTCCAGTCCAGGGATCGAGCTCGATATCCCCGGACTGATCCGGGAGCAGGCGCAACGCCGCACTTGGTTGCCGCGTGCGTTGGCGCGACACGAGGACACCGACTGGGCCGTCGTGCGTGCAGGCGCGGCGATCCTGGCTCCCCATCTGGCGTGAACGCACGGAACTAGCCGCATAGCGCTCGGTTCGAAACGGCCACAGCTGGATGTCGAGAAGGACCGTGACCGTCGAATATCAGAACAGTGTGTCGCGCATTCGTAGGGGCCCGATAGCCGGTCGGTCCGAGCTGGGCCAACTCGGCGTCGATGTCGACCTGCCGAGTCGCGTCCCGAGAAGCGCGCCTTCACTCTCGACGAGTTGCAGATGTTCTTCGACTACGCCGACGAACAGGTGACCCGGGCCCGTAACTACGGCCGCAAGGGCTGGCTGCCTCCTCGGACTTCCGGACCTCGACGTTGCGGAGGGCCCTCGGTGACACACTGAGCGCGGCGCTGGGCGATCCCGCTGAGAAGGAGACGATGAAACGGCAGATCAGCGGAATTGATCGCCACCAAGGCCGAGAACGCCGCCGCCCGCAAGACCGCCATCGACGACGGGGTGGTCAACCTCAGCGCACGCAGGCCCACACGAGCCCGCCTGCGCCCTGAACCGTGACCGAGCCGGACCGTCAGGTCACCAGCGAACAGGATTGCGCACGTTGCCGTCGAAGTTTCCGGACCGTTCGCTGGGTCCGCCGACCCTGGCCGGAAGGGTATCTGTGCTCCACCTGCCACACCTGGGCACTGGAAACCTACGGCCTGTGCTCCGGCTACGGCGCAGAGCGCATGACCCCCGGGCGGGCACCCGACAGGAGGCCGCTCTGCGTCGACAGCGCCGGCATCGCGGGCGACTACCGTTGCGGCCGTTGTGGTTCCGAAGCCCGGCACCAACTGCGGAATCTCTGCGCACGCTGCGTCCTGTCCGACAGGCTTCACGGCCTGATCGACGACGGCACCGGGCAGATCCGACCCGAGTTGAGGCCCTTCTTCGACGGTGTCCGCGCGATGACCCGGCCACGCAGCGGATTGACCTGGACCGCCAAACCTCATGTCCAACAACTCCTCCGCACACTGGCGGATCCGGACACACCACCGGCAGGGTTTACGCGACAGTTGATTCCGCGAGGTCACCAGTGTCGACCCTCCTCGAGTAGTGTCGACAACGCTGTCAATAGTGAGCACGCATGGAGGGTTCGATGTGGGAGCGGCCTTACTACCAATGCTGACTCGATCTCACCGCACTGAACGACTAATAGCGATAGATCACTGAATCATCGGCCGGTGATGTCCCGCTCGATTCCTTCCAACAGCCAGCGGAGTCCCCGTTCGAAACTCTCGTCGTTGCCGGGGAGTTCGGTCGGGTTGTGCTGCAGGAGCTTCGTGAGCCGCCGGTAGCCATTGGCGACGGCCGCGTCGCGCATGTAGGCGCCGGCGGCGGAGCCGAGTCCGAATGCCTCTTGCGAATAGGTCAGGGTTTCGCGGAGGACGAACCCGGTGGTGTACTGGTCAACCGCCTTCACGATCTGAATTGTCACCGCCGGTGAGGAGTCCAGGCCGTCCAGGGCTTTGAGCGATTGTTCGCTGTGCAGCATTGCATTCGGCCCGATCGTGCGGCGCTTGCCGAAGAGTTCGATGGCCCAGGGATGCTGTTTGATCATGGCGCGTTCGCGCCGGGCCACTCGCGTGATCGACTCACGCCAGTCCTCGGTGAGGTCGTCGTCGCTGAGCACGATCTTGCCGGCAAGCGCGTCGGCGATCAGGTCCAACAGATCGTCCTTGGAGTCGATGTGGGTGTAGAGGGCCATCGGACCCACACCCAGCCGTGACGCCACTCGGCGCATGGACACCGCCTCGAACCCCTCCTCGTCGGCGATATTCATTGCGGCAGTGACGATGTCGTCTCTGGTCACCGTGGGTCGCCGCTGCGGTTTCGGGCGCGCCCAGATGGGTGTGCCAGTGTGCGCGTCTTTGCCGGGATTCTGCAGGTCCACGGCCCGCAGTCTACTGCATACAGCGTATCGCTTGACAGAACAGCGTATTGTTATCCATACACCGTATCGTTAAGGGATATAGGAAGCGCTGCAATGACATCTCCTCAGACAACATCAACCGACTTCGACCCAGCCTTGCGCAGACTCGTGATCGTGGTGCTCCTCGGCGCGATCATGACAATCCTGGACACCACGATCACCAGTGTTGCCGTCAATACACTTGGCGCCCAGTTCAATACGTCACTGTCATCGATCCAGTGGGTGCTGACCGGTTATACGCTGGCGCTGTCAATGAGCATCCCGTTGTCGGGATGGGCGATCACACGGTTCGGTCCCAAGACGATGTGGATCACCTCGCTGTTGCTGTTCATCACCGGGTCGGTGTTGTGCGGGATGTCTTGGAACGTCGCCAGTCTCATCGTGTTTCGGCTGCTACAGGGTTTCGGCGCCGGAATGATCCTGCCGATCGGCCAGACCATGCTGGCGCGCGCGGCCGGCCCAGCAAGAATGCGCCGAGTCATGAGCGCGGTGGCGGTTCCCGCAATGCTTGCCCCGGTACTCGGTCCCGTCGTCGGCGGATTGATTCTCGGCCACCTCTCATGGCGCTGGATGTTCTACATCAACGTTCCACTCTGTGCCGTCGCCGTCGCTGCCGCGATCCGGCTATTGCCGCGCGACTCGATCCGCGACCGTGGAAGCAAGCTCGACGCACTCGGACTGGCGCTGCTGTCACCGGGTTTGGGTGCGCTCGTGTACGGCACCGCACAGGCGGGTGGCGGTGCGAGCCTGACCGATGCCCGAGTCGTCGCAAGCGTGCTGGCGGGTGTTGCGCTCGTCGCCTGCTACGTCCTGCATGCCGCACGTAAGGGCACAGCGGCGTTGATCGATGTCCGACTGCTGCGGAATCGGAACTTCGCTGCGATCAACGCAATAGTGTTCCTCTACATCGGGGCACTGTCCGGTTTGATGGCATTGCTGCCGCTGTATTTGCAAACCGTCAATGCCGAAACCCCACTGCGGTCAGGGATTATGGTGGCGCCGCTGGGGTTGGGCGCGATGACGACCATGGCGATCACCGGCAAAGTGACCGACAAACTCTCACCACGGCTACTCATTCTCAGCGGCCTGCCGGTGGTTCTGATCGGAATTCTGGGCCTGACCCAGATCGGCCCCGACACCAGCACGGCCTTGCTGGTGGCAATGCTGTTCGTGATCGGACTCGGACACGGCATGATCATGCCGCCAGCCATGGGGGCCAGCTACCAGACTCTGCAGCACTCCGAAATCCCCGCGGCCACAACGGTTACCAATGTCGGCGTTCGCACAGCGAGTTCCTTCGGCGTCGCGGCACTGTTCGTGCTGTTGCAGCGCAATTTCGAACATCAGTCGCCCGCGACGGCCGGTGGTGTGGCGATGCCCGCGGGGCATGCTCCAACGGCTGACATCGCCCGGTCGCTGACCCACGCGTTCACCCAGACCTATTGGTGGGCGCTGGTTATCGCTGCTGTCGCGATAGTGCCCGCACTGATGTTGCAGCGCAGGTCAGCACTGGCACCGGTCCCGACCGCAGCGCACAATGAGTCCATCGGCCCACGATCCGCAGTCGGCTCTTCCTCACATCGCGAAACCTAGCCCGGACCACCGCACGGCCTTCGCATCCGAGACCGCCCAGGATATTTCGCGCACTCGCGCGCTGCGAGTGCGCGCTACCCGTGACCCTCACGCCGCCGGTTACTGACCCCGGAAAACGGTGCGGTCCACACTTCGTCGTCGGACGGATTCCTCACGCGCACAGTGCATTCCACGGTCCCGCCGGAGCGGGACCGATAGCGGGACCGATCACCAGCTCATCCAGAGAGAATTTGAGGCCTGTATCAGACGCGGCACCCCCTTCCACGACACCAGACTGATGTTGAGCGAAACCCTGGAATACCAGTCCGAGTACTACCCACACGCCGTGGCCAGACCCGGAGTGCTGTACGGCGACGCGCTGTGGGAGTTCTACTCTTTGGTCGCGCAGAACAGCACCGACGCGCACTGAGGTCAGAGCAGGTCCTAGTGCTGCCTGGATCCGCGCGGGCGCAGCCGTTGTTGTTCCTGCTGTGATCACGGGCCAGGGTCCGAGCCCCTGGCCCGTCTCCCGCTCTCCGGTCAGGCGGAGTGCGGGAGGTTCCGCAACGCCTGGATCGCCTCGTCGACGGTAATCGTCTGCCGCTCTGGGTGCTCGGTTGCCTCGATCTGGTGATCGACCCATGCCCGCAACAGGCTGGACACGTCGGTGCCGCCTCGGCGACCGGCACACTCACCCGATCCAGCTGTGCCAGCGGGCTTATCACCTCCGCGCGGCGCACCGCCACCTGCCGGTCCGTCTCCTGTGTGGTCAGCACACCACGATCCGACAGCGACGAATCCCCGGCCATCCCCACACCCCCGTGCGGAAGACGAGTACGAGCCAAAACAACGGTACTGAAGGCGAGTTCGAGACACGCCGATGTTCGAAGACCCCTTCAATCAGAAGCGAATCCGCACGTCAGCACTGAACACGACTTCGAACAATCACATCAGTGCGCGCACCCGGGGGTCACCACTGGTGTTGTAAACCGATCGTTTTCCGACAACCATGATCCGACGCGGAGATGCTCCCGAACCCCGCGACTACATCATCGCCGGCCCGGAGCCGCCTCACCATCAATGAGAAGTGCCACCGAAGCGGGCACAACTAACGTGGCTTGTCGCTGACTGCGAGAGGACCACCATGGACATTCATCCCGATGTAGCCGTATTGCTCGATCTTGTACCAGCAGATTTTGCGGGCGGCGAGCGAATCGACTGGACGGCAGCCGAAGCTTTGCTCGGCACCAGGCTTCCGAGCGACTACAAGGCACTGCTGGACACCTACGGCGTAGGCGACATCGGAGAGCTCGTCATTCTGCCTCCATTGCCGAGTGACGTGCGTGGGTGGGAGGAGACTCACATCGGCAGCCATACGACCGGTTTGCGCCGGCTCTGGGACAGCGACGGAGGTGTCTCCGGCGTGACGCTGGGTGCTGATGCCGTGCTGCCCTGGGGCACAGGAATGAACGCCAACGAGATGGCTTGGCTCATGAACGACCCCGAACCGGACAAGTGGCCAGTCGTAGCCTGGCGGCGGCACTTCTCGTGGGGCGAGTCGCCGTGGGCCCTGTTCGAGTGCGGCATGGTCCAGTTCATCACCCGAATGATGCTGGGCCGGTTCGATGCCTGCCCACTGGGCCATGCGTCGCTCTGGAACCGGACAGACACCTTCGTCAGCTGGCGCGAGCAACGTCGACGGCTTCTGGCCGGCCTGGACCCGCAAACCGGCGAACCCGATCCCTACGCCGACATGTATCCCATCACCGAGGACTGGCCCTGAGCGGGAGGGGTCGCTTCGGTGTCTCAGTGCCGGTCGTCGAGGGTTCGCCGGAGTTCGTTGTTGATGCGTTGGGCCTCGGTGAGCTGATCCTCGAGGATCACGAGGCGGCACGCGCCTTCGAGGGAATTGCCGTCATCGACCAGTTGGCGTACTCGTGCGGCGATCCGCAGCTGATACCGCGAATAGCGGCGTTGCCCGCCCGCCGAGCGTTGCGGGGCAAGGAGTTTCACCGCGCAGGAATGCTTGGGTGACATCGAGGAGTTCGGCGGCGCGTCCCATGCTGCAGGCGGGGAAGTCCTCATCGTCGAGCCGGTCGCCGGGGTTGAGACCGTCGGCGGAAGTCATCTCGGATCGCTGCACGGCACCTCGGGGTGGGTAGGACGAGAACGACCGCACCGGCCCCGCGATCGCTGCGGCGACCTGCGGAAACGACTGCCAACGCATCCGTCGCCGCTCGCCAGACACGGTCACGAACTCCACCTCGAACGACGAATCATCCAAATCGGTCGAATCACCTTGGGGGGTCCCGGTAGTATCCGCGCGAAAAACAACACATACGGCTGGACCAGCAGCGATGGCGTTGCTTAGAAGCCTGAAGCTTTCAGGAACTGCAGGGTTATCTACCCGCGCGATTTCCCGAGGGGGTTCGTCCCCGGCACCCTCGCACCCGACGGTGACGAACTCGATGCCTACTTCCTCGGTGGCCCCGAACCCATGGAAACCGCGCACGGGATCTGCGTAGCCATCATCCACCGGGTCGACGATGACGATGACAAACTCGTCGTCCTCCCCGTCGACGCCCCACCGCTGGGCGACGACGATATCGCGGCCGCCGTCGAGTTCCAGGAGATTCCCGGCCGGTACTGCATCATCAGGTGAAGTTCAGTCATCGGCCGCGTTGTCGGGGTCGCGTAGTAGTCGGTGGTTACCGCCGAAGTCGGGTAGATGGAAGGCGTAGTGGCCGTCGATGCCGATGTGCTCACGGATGAACGCCGACAGGAGCCGTCCGAAGTTGTCCGGTAGTCGGCAAGCCTGACCAGGGGAACTCTCAGCGACCCGGCCGCCGTCGTGCGGCAGGGTCGCTGTCATGTCCTGACGGTCTGTCGGTCGATGTAGTAGCCGAGCAGACCGACCAGCGCGTCGTCTCGGGTGGCCCAGGGTCCGCGGCCGGTGAGGCGAGCGCCGTGTCGGTCGCGGGCTTTCCATCGGCCGCGGCCACCACCGACACGGACCTCCCTGGCCAGGGCACCCAGGTGGGTGCCGTCGTGGTCGGTGACCGTCCACTCGCCGAGCTCGGGATCGCGGGTGAGACTGACCAGTTCGGACACCGGGCCGGGCGCGGTCCTCCACCGCGTCACCCGCGCCGCCCATGCTCGCGCCGATTCCGGCGCACTCGCGCGCGGACGTTGGACCGGTTCGGCAGGTGTATCGGGTTGCGTGGCAGTGTGTTCGGGCTCAGGTGGTTTCGCGGACGGGGTGCGGGTGAGCAGTTGGTCGTAGCGCCGCAAGTCGGGCGTCGGGTCGCGACGATCGACAGGCAGCGGAGTACGCACACCAGGCACAACCATCGTGTCGGCGGCAGCCGGCGAACCACCACCGGCGTGCTCGGTGGCTTGGTCATGGTCACGCAGTAGTCGCAGAACGGTGGCGGGTGAGGGGTGCCGGCCCTTCTTCTTGCCAGTGGTGATGACCAGGCGCGCAGCGATGTCGCGCAGGCTGTGATTGCGCTGGCGCAGGTGCAGGGCCATGGACAGCATGTCCTCGTCGGTGACGGTGGCGCCGCCGATGGTTTTGCCCCGCGCGCGAGCGGATTCGTGACCCTCGAGAGTGCGGTCGCGGATGTATTCGCGTTCCATCCCCGACAAGGCGGCCAGCACGGTGAACACGACACCGGACGGGTCGTGGGACCCCTGGAGTTCCCCGGACAGGAATACCAGTCCGATGTCGGAGGCTTTGAGCTGCTCGGCCAGGGCGGCGAGCTCGATTCCGCGGCCGAGCCGTTTGTGTTCGTGCACGACGAGGGTGACCGCGACACCGGAGGCGCGGATCTCGCGGGCGAGGGCGAGGGCGTTGTCGAGCTCGGGTCGGGTAGTGGCACGGGTGGAGATCTTCTCGGCGAAGACCCGGGTGACACCCGCGGCGCGCAGGGAGTCGAGCTGAGTGTCCAGGGATTGGCGCACGGTGGATGCCCGGGCGTAGCCGATGCGCACATGCCCACCGGGTTCGGTCGCGGCCGCCGCCGGGCGCGGCAGCTCGGTCCAGGCCTTTCCAGGTTTGCGTAGCGCCGGGGTGTCGATAGTGAGGGACTTGGCCAGCGAGGGCACAAGGCGGAATCGGGCGGTGTGGTAGCCGATGGCGACCTTACTTTTGCCGGTCCGGCATGGTGAGCCCGCCGGCGCGCGGCAGCTCGACATCGGGCAGTCGTTGGCCTCCACGCGCAGAAAGTCGTCGTCGCTCACCCGAACATTGTTTCATAGGTATGTTTCAAATGTTGAGGTATTTGCAACATCCTATGAAACATCAAATGCCCTGGATGCCTGTCGGGTGCGGGGGTGTTTCATCGGGTGATCACCTATGAAACACGCGGGCCGACCCTCTTGCGATGGCAGGGATCTGGCGTACTCCGGCCGACCCCTCATCACCCGGCGTCGAGTGCGCCCTGATCGAACAAGCGGATCTCCGAGCGCCGCCAGGTTCGGTGGCAGGCGCATTCGAGGTCGCTGTCGGGGTCCTCGTTGCACAGCGGGCACACGCAGTCATCGCAGTAGACGCCGCCCGTGGGGTTGGGACGCAGGGGCATTCCCCGCAGTAGTGGGCGTTCGGTTTCACGGCGCTCCTGGTCGGTGACAGCGTGCATGGCAACGGCACCGATCTTGTCAGGTGAACGACTCTGAGCACTGAACACGGGCCGGTGTGGCGGTGGTGCTCTCGTTCACCGTTTCTCGCGAGTACCAGGGCATCGACTGGCGGAAACTTGTTGTTCGCCAACGCCATTACCCCCGCCCGCCACAGCCCTGACCAGGGACTACTCCATATCCGTTGTTTTCTCGGCGACTACTACCGGAACCCCGATCCGGAGGCTCAGCAGTATTCACTAATAAGGCGCGCATTCGATAATTTCGCCCGGCGATCCGAATGGGCGCGAGCGTGTCGCATTGAACGAAGGCCGTGAAATCTCCGAAGATCCGGTGCGCCATCTGAGCCTGGACGAGGCCATCGCCCGGAACGGCGGGGGTCTTCGGCCCCACGATCGGACTGTCCACCATCCTGGGCCAGATCATCGCGGGACTGCTGATCAAGGCAGATCTGTTCGACACCGGCTGGCGGATGATCTTCCAGATCAATGTGCCGCTCGGCGGTTTCGCGCTCATCGCCGGCATGCGGGCGCTGCCTGGTCGATCGGGCGGGCCCGACCTGACGGGTGCGATCCTTGCCAGCGCGGGCATGGGTTTGCTGATCTATCCACTCGTCCAGGGCCGTGAATGCGGTTGGCCCGCATGGATTCTCTCCGTGCGCGGGGCAGCGATTCTGGTGCTGGCGGGTTTCGTGTGGCTGCAGCAGCGTGCCTGATGCGGTGCCAGGCGAACGTCCCCTTGCGAGAAGTGGTGGCGCCGTTCATCGAAACGGGCGGACCTCCGCAGCGCCGCAGACGCTGCTGCGAGCTCCGAACGGCCCGGACGGTTATGACCGGCTCTCCTCGTTCAGCTCGAATCTGGTTGCGCTGCGAACATTCTACCGCTGGGTCTCGCCGAAGTCCGGGACCTAACCCACTGCCCGGCCTGGGATTTCGGTTCCCAGGGCAGGTTCCAGATCGTCGAACCAGCACGCGGCCGGGTCATAGCGTGCGAAGAACTGCTGCCCTACGAGGCTCGGATCTCGCGCTTGCAACAACCGCAGGGAGAAGACCTGTTCGCCGTGAATAGTGGGAGCTCCGTCGAGCACCACCTTTCCGATATGAGCGGACATCACCGGGCCGCGTGCTGTCCGGGCCAATCCGGATACCCGGGAGATAGCCGCGACGTAGATCTGCAGCGCGCGGGCCAGCGGTACCTCGAAGTATGTCCTCGCGCCGGTATCGCGCTCGACGAACATGTAGTAGGGGATCACTCCCGACGAGACCTGTAGCTGCCACATCCGCGACCACACTTGGGCGTCGTCGTTGACGTGTGCAACCAGCGGCGCCTGCGCTCTGATCACCGCGCCGGTGTCACGCACCCGCGCGATCGCCCGCTGCGCGGTGGTGGTCTGCAGCTCGCGCGGATGAGAGAAGTGAGCCATCACCGCCACATGTCTGCCGCCGGCCACGCACAGCTCGAGCAGCCGCAACAAGTCGTCGGCATCTTGGCCGTCGGTGAAACGGGCAGGCCAATACGACAATGCTTTGGTCCCGAAACGCAACGTGGCGATGTGGCCGAGATCGGCCGACAGCAATGGATCGACCCAGCGGCGCAGGACATCTGTCCGCATGATCATCGGATCGCCGCCGGTGAACAGGACATCGGTGACCTCCCGATGATGATGCAAGTATTCGACCATCCGGCTGGGGTCCGAGAGCGCCTGACGAGCTTCACTGCCGACGAATTGCGCCCAGCGAAAGCAGTATCCGCAGTACGCGTGACAGGTCTGCCCCTGTGAGGGGAATACCAGAACGGTTTCCTGGTACTTGTGCTGCAGGCCGAGCACCGGGAGTCCGTTCACCGTCGGCACATTGGCCTCGAGTTGCCCGCTCGGATGTGGGTTCAGCATGTGGCGTGCGTCCGCCGCCGCCTTGGCCAGCACGGCACGCGGAACTCCGGCACGTATCAATTCGTCGATGCTTCCGAATATGTTGAGCGGCAACATGTCCCGATGCGGGAAGGTGAGGCGGAAGATCGGATCATCTGGTGCGTTATCCCAGTCGATCAATTCGTCGACCACGTAATTGTTCACCCGGAACGGCAGTACGCTCGATACCACGCGCAGCTCCCGCACGTAATCGTCGGGGAGCCCGCGACTCTTCGCCAGTTCTGCGAGTCGTTCGCCGGTGTAGAGCTTCATATCTACCTATTTCTCGTCGGGCAGGAGCTGGCATCGCGCTCTGAGGCCGTGAGTTCATAAGGGACACACTCCATGTGGAAGCCGGCCAAGGTATGCAGCAATGCTGCCGCGACCTGCGCCGAGGAGGAGGCGCGGAAGCGGAAGCTTGCTCCTACGCCGACATAGCCGGACGCTTCCCTGATGACTTCCCCGGCCTGGGGAACCAGGCTGTAGTAGGGGCTGTAAGCAGGTGCCACCGCGAAGAACACCGCGGTGACGACGCATGGGGGTGCGACCGGCGGCCGCACCAGCAGCTGCCCGGCCCGTTGCCCGCTCGGCAGCGGGCCGGGCAGCGGTTTGCGTCCCATCTGAATGTCCACAGCGGCGGCGACGAGGTCGTAGTGGTACACCTCCCGCCACAGATGGGTGAATTCCGCACCGGGGATGCGACCGGCCACCTCCAGGAACTGCAGCTGCGGCACGCCCGAAGGGCCGTGGAAGAGCTCGAGATGGAAGACGGTCGGCACGCCCTCGCTCAAGGCGGACAGCACGGAGCGCGCGAAGTCCGCGAGCGACTCATTGAGCACAACGTCATCGATATCGACTGTGCCCCAGCTATTCTCGCCATTTTCGAAGTCGAGGCAGTTGTGGAAGTACCGTGTGCCACGCCAGGGGCCGAGGTCGGTGCCGGTCCACACCCCGTCGATCGAACCGGTCTCCCCTGGGCAGAAGCGCTGCACGAGAAAAGGTTCCGCGTCGAGGTCGGGGAGGAGTGAGAGTTCCTCGACAGAGGTCAGTACGACGACATCACGACTTGTTGCACCGTATCGTGGCTTAACTACCAACGGAACACCATGCTGCGCAGCGAATTCCAGCACGGCATTCCGGTCAGGGGCATCGGCGAACGCCGGTAGCGAAACACCTGCTGCGGCCACCTTCGCGCACATCAATAGTTTGTCGCGGAACGCCCGCACGTGGTCGAGGCGGTCACCGGCGATATCGAATTCCTCGCGCAGCTGCGCCGCTACCAGTAGATCGAACTCGCTGATCGCCACGATGCGGTGTGGAACGCCGTGGCGGCTCGCAAGATCACGCACCGAGCTTGCGACATCGTCCGCGGAGCTCGAGGTGAGCACCTCTGCGGCGGCGTATGCGGGAATTCGGTCCAGCACCTGCTCGGCGCATACGTAGGTCACGACGTTCGCGCTGTGGTCGATGCAGTCGAAGTACGGAACGAGCGGTCCCCGCGAGCGGTGGATCACGACGATGTGTTGACGCACGAGCTCCTCGTGTTCGATGCCGGAGGGAGATGTCGGTGCCTGGCCAGACCGTTCAGCCAGACGATAGGTGTCGACAGCGCGATGATCAGCGCTGCGCACACGAAGATGGGGCGCGGATTGTTGCCGTCGAATCGGGTCAGTAGGCCTGCGAGCAGGGCGCCTGACGTGGCGGCCGCGAGTATCGCCGAGCGGGCCGCGCTTGTCACCCGCCCGAGCATCGCCCGAGGGACCAGCTGTTGCCGCAGCGTCCGCACCACGACGACCACCAGCACGGATGCTCCGGCGAGTAATGCATGGGCTGCGGCCAGGCAGAGCACATCGGGTGCCACGCCGATCAGCCCCAGCGCGCCCGAGATCGACAGTGCGCCCAGTGCGCACAGTGATATCGGCGGCAATCGGGCGGCGATTGTCGAGGCGCACAGCGCTCCGAGGACTCCGCCGACTCCGCCACCGGCGACCACGAGACCGACCAGAGCTGTTGAGGCGCCCAGTCTTTCGCGGGCGAAATAGGGAATCAAGGTCTCGGAGCCCTGAGCGAAATTGGTGATCACCTGCAGCAACACCAGGCCGCCCAGGATCGTCGATGCCGTCAAATAGCGCAGCCCGGCACGTAATTCG
This sequence comes from Nocardia sp. NBC_01327, assembly GCF_035958815.1. NCBI lineage: Bacteria > Bacillati > Actinomycetota > Actinomycetes > Mycobacteriales > Nocardiaceae > Nocardia > Nocardia sp. NBC_01327. The sequence continues at coordinate 263,900 of NZ_CP108384.1, forward strand.
AGGTAGGACCGGTGCAGCGTCCCCGTAATCGGGACTTGGTCGGTCGTGGGTTCGGACAGCTGCCGGCTGGCGAGTACTCGCACGGAGGTCGCACTCCTGGCGGTGCGCCACAAAGTCGCCAACGAGACCGCGAAGGTCATCGCATTGACCAGCAGCGCCGCGCCTACTCCGCAGCCGGCCGCTAACAGTCCGACCGCCGCGGGACCGAGCACAATCGACAGCTGGCCAGACGTCTCCAGGAAGGCATTGGTGCGCAACAGTTTCTGGCCGTCGTACAGATCGCGCACGGCCACTGTGAGGGCGGTCTCGAAGAAGACCCCTGCGATGCCGGCCGCGATCGCCAGACCCAATACCACCGCAACCGGGCACACCCGCAGCGTGATAGCTCCGGACAAGGTCAGGAAAATCATCAGACGGGCAACGTCTGCGGTGATGAGGACTCGCCACGGATCGGTCCGATCCACCAGGGGGCCGGCGGGCAGTCCGGCGATGAGATAGCCGACCAGGCGAGGGGCAGACGCCAGCGCGGCCAGTAACGGATTGTCGGTCAGCTGGAGCACCGCTAGGGGAACAGCCAATATGGCCAGCCCGTCGCCGAACAGCGAAACTGCCTGGCCCGGAAGGAATATGCGGCTGCTATGCATGCCTGGGCACCGTCCACATGTGCCCGGTCAGCGGTTCGAGGCGGCAACCGTGCGCGGTCTTCTCCGCCCATTTGAGCGTGCCGTAGTCGATACGAGCGACTCCGCGCCGCAAGGCCGCCGAGATCAGCTCGTGGAAGTGCATGACGAAGTAGGCGCCGTATGCCTGCGGCAACTGCCCGCACCACAGTTGCCGCAGGGTGTCGCCGTGGCGCAGCGCCAAGGTGAAGGCGACGACGCGGTCCTCGTGGCGCACCGTGGTTACGACAATGTCTTCGGGCGCATAGTGTTCGAACATCCGGTCCAGCGTGTCGGACTGCTGAGTCCGATCGGCGGCGGACTTGTATTTGCGCAGCAGCCCGAGGCGGAGCTCGAGCACCTCGTCGCGGACCTCGTGTAGATCCGCTTCTTGGACTGTCATCCTGTTCTCGTCCAGGCGTCGCAGCAGCCGCCGAATCCCGGAGCGCCGCCGTTGAGAGAGCTGTTGCAGGTACTCCTCGACACTGCTGAAAGTCATCGGCAGCACACAGGTCGAATACAACGGGACAGGATGCGCGCCGAAGTCCGCCAGGGCTCGGCGGAGCAGTGCCTGTCGTTCGGGAACGTAGAGAAAGGACACCGATCGAGCTCCGTGAGCTGCCGCCCACGCGTCGAGGTCGTCCAGGGTTCGCCCCAGCAGGACAGGGTCGGTCGCGCCCGATCCAGCCGGGGCACAAGAGTATCCAGGCAGCATCACCAGGATCGACGGATACAGTTGCCCGGTTGCGAGCACCGTCGCCGGAGCTTCCCGTGGTTCCGGCCACGGGATATCGCCGCGCAGCACCGCTGCGATGTCGTATCGGGACTCCGAAGGTGGAGACTCGAGCCAACGGGCGTGCAGCCCGATTCGGGCCTGCCCATCGACCTCACCGACCAGCCACAGCGGGTCCCCGGGCAGCAGTGGCCCCATGGTCTCGAGCCATGGCACCGACACGGTGTATTCCGGGACGGCCGTCGCCAGTTCCGCCCATTCGTAGGGCCGGACAGCGGTAGATCTCGTATCCAGACGCATCGTCGACCTCCCGATGATCGGAACGAATTGCGCCGCTCCGAGATATAAGCCGCTATTTGACGGGACGTTAATCATCGACCCGTTAAAACGGTATCACCGAGTTCGGAGATGAGGAAGCGCTGCGGAACGCCGGCAGGTCGGGCAGCTCGTGTCCGAGCTCGAGGTTGATTCTTCTCAGCAACTCGGAGATTTCATCGGTCATTGCTGGTCAGACTCCAATGCGGGAGCTCTGCTCATGGCAACTCCCGCGGCTCCGGCCGGAGTCCGGCAAACCTGTACAGCCGAACGCATCTGTCGTATTCAACTCAGCGACAAGGGTTCTCGTCGGCCTTCTCTTCTCATAGGTGGGAACCGAAGCGATATCGTCGGGCTCGGTGTCAGGTCGTCGGCCGGTAGGTACTTCAGGTCCGGCCGGCTGCGCGTGCGGAGAGCTCGGGGAGGTGGAGGTAGCTGGGTTCCGTGTCCGGCGGCACGGCGTTGGTCGGGGTGAACGGCGCTACCGCGGAACGCAATTCGATGAGGTCGCGGGCATGGTCGTCGAGCGCGTGGTCCTCGTCCGAGATCGGCTCCCACGGTGGAATGGCCCGTGCCTTTCCGTCGCCTGCGAGGGCCACCACGACCGCGCGCGATTGGCCGCCCCCCTGCTGCCGCGAACTGGTGTGCGCCCTCAGGTGCTGGCTGGCTGTGCCTGTTTCCTGGCTGGTTTCGGCTGGCTCGCGCTGGCCCATGCCGACAGCGGCTACGTCACCGGCGTGCTCGGGCCTGCGCTGCTCATCGCGGTCGGCATCGGGCTGACCTTCCCCACCCTCATGGCCGCGGCGACCGCCGACGCTCCCGAGGACGAAGGGGGAATCGTCGGAGGCATGGCAGCCACTGCCAATCAGGTAGGCGGGTCGGTTGGCCTGGCGGTGCTCGCAACGGTCGCAATGGAGGCCGGCGGAAGTTCCCGGGCCGCCCTTGCCGCCGGCTACGACCTGGTCTTCCTCGTAGCGGCCGGGCTCGGCCTAGCTATCGCGGTGGTCAGCGTGCTACTGCCGCGGCACCGGAGCGGCTGACCGAGGACGCCGCGTGCTCGCTCGCCTGCCCTGACTCGGTCGATGACCCCGGCCGGATCAGGGGCACGGTTCACGCACCCGGCTTTCCCTGACCACTTTCCCTGACTACCACGTCCACACGACCCGCGTGCTACAGCCGCTCGATCGCATCGCCACGGCTGAGACCGCCAGCAGCGACCTCGCCCTTCAACTGCGCCGCCAAATCGTCGTAGGTCATGGTCAGTTTCCTCCTTACCGACTCCCCGCTCCCCGCCGGAGCAGCTCAGACGGCTCATGCGACAGCTTGCATGAGGCCTCCGACAGATCGCGTGAGAACTGACAGGGAGTGTGGCTTCCCGACCTATCTGGCGGGCCCCACCCACCGTGACCAGCGGCTCGCCACTTGCATCAGTCATGTCGTCCTCATTTCTTCCCGAGATATCTGGCGGATTTCTGGATCAGCACGGCGGCGGCGGGTGCCCAGCGCGCTCCGTGACCTGAGGCTCGCCGCCTCCGCCACATGCGATCTGGCGGAACCCGGGGGTAGTGACTGGTAAGGACCCGTATTCAACTGGTCTGTATTCCCCGGAACCCCCTCGACAACCAGCGGCGAGCTCCTGGTCAGGGGCATCGCCTGACCGCAGCCCGCCACGGGGACCTCAGCGTGCTAGGACTGAAGCAGCCATTGGAGCTGCGCATGAGGCCAGAGTCGCAGCGGCTCAATATGGTTCGGTCCCGGTTTCGGTGTGGTTCACTCGGGTAATGGATCGGCTGGCTATCGAGGCTCTGAGCGTGTTCGGTTTGCCACCAGTGGAATTCGTTGATCTCGCCGCAGATCTCGGATGTCGCCGCATCACGATCTTTCTGCAGAATGTGGCGTCAGTGCCGCTCGGCTATCCACCGTTTTCACTGAAGGATGACGCCGCGCTCAGAAAGGACATGCTGGGCGCGATGGACCACCGCGGCGTCACAGTCTCGCTGGGCGACGGGGTCCTGGTGTTACCGGGCGCTGACATGCGTTCGTTTCGCGGCGATCTCGACATCCTCGCCGAACTCGGCGTGCCCCGGATCAACGTGGTCAGCCTCGACCTGGACCGCCACCGCACCTTCGACCAGTTCGGTGCGCTGGCAGAATTGGCGGCGCAGCACCGTATCGAGACGATGATCGAAGTGGTGCCCGAGCCTGACCGTCGGTGACCTGCCAACCGCACTGGCCGCGGTGAAACATGTTGCGAGGCCGGACTTCCGATTGCTGATCGACACCATGCACCTGGTGCGGTCGGGATCCGATGCCGCGGACCTCGCCGCCGTCGACCCCTGCCACATCGGCTACGCCCAAATCAACGACACCACGCTGCAACCACGAACTGACAACTACGCCGAGGAAGCCCTATACGAACGCATGGTTCCCGGCGAAGGTGAACTACCTCTGCGCGATATCCTCACCGCGCTTCCCTCCGACATCGTGATCGGACTCGAGGTCCCGAGACGATCACTGGCGCTGGCCGGCGTCCCTCCCGCCGAACGGCTTCGCCCGTGCCTTGAAGCGGCACGCGCTTTGCTGACCGCAGAATCCCCGTCCTAGTCGCGAATCGTAAGGTTTTCGCGGCACCAATGCCCGTCCCCGGCTGTGTTGATTTTGCCGCGTACACGGCAACCTTTACAGATCTCGCCTGCGTAAACCTGCTGCGGCCGAGGGTGTCTCGCGAACGATCGTTACTGGACGCGGACCTACGCCCTCGGCAGCGATGTGCGCGCCCTGCTTGCGATCACCGCTAACGCATCGGTCGCCGCGGGCGAGTTCGATCGGGGCAGCACTCGGGGCTACCGATGGATGGTTCGGCAGCGACTTGGGCGTGTCGGGCACCGCCCTGCCATGGTAGTCTCATTGAGCTAAGGGGTAGTCTCCATCGGTGGCTATCAGACTGTACTTCGCGCTTGCACAGATGATGGCGAAGGCCGGAGTCGACCTCACCCCCGAGCAGGTCACGGACCTGATGCGCCGATGGCTGGCCGGTCAGCGCAGGGCATGGGGCGAACCCGCCTATGACCCCGCTACCGGATGGCTGATGCACCAGCTGTGGATGCGCACCGACGACGGGCAACCTGTCCAGGTCACCGGTCGGATCGCCCCACCGGACTTCACCATCATCGATGTCCGCCCGTTGACCGTCACCGAAACCGCCGAACTTACCCAGTGGGAGGCCCGCAATGATTGACAACACCACCCCCACCGACGACGTCACCCCGCAGGAGATGGCACAGATCCTGGCCCGCCTCCAGCGCGGCAGTGCACCCGAGGCACCGGCTCCCGCAGACACCGGCACCGAAAACCGCATGCAAGCACGCTCGGTGAAAATGCCGCAGGAGCTCGATACGCGTGTCGAGGTCCGTGCCGCGGGACTCGGCATGAGCAAGAGCGCCTATTTCCGCTGGTTGGCCGAGAAAGATCTGAAGAACGCATACAGCGACGAGCCGGAGATGGTGTCCCTCGAGCAAGCGCGCGAAATCGCGACCCGCGCAGTGGACGAGGCACTGGCACGGTTATCGCACCGGACCGGTCACGCCGCCTAAATCAATTTGCCGTCGACCGCGGCGGCGGGTGACCCGGCTTCGCTCCCTGCGTCGCGATGATCAAACGAACCTGAGCGGCAATGCCGAAGGCAAACGGGCGTTGAACACGAGTCGGCCTCGAGGATCGGGGCTGACTCGTGCCCGCTCGCTGGTCGAGATCACCGAGACACTCGATGCCACCGAGTTCGAGACCGCTCACCAGTTGATGCGCCTGGGTGTGGCCGAGAACTCGCATTCCGGAGGCACCTGGAACCACTACGCACCCGGCGAACACACCCGGTGACTATCGAACCAGCCCTGCAGCTGGGCGTGCGTGTGCTGGCCTCGCCACCAGCTCGGCACCGGCGCCCGGCGTCCACTGCCGCGTGCGGCTGCGGCACGATCGGATGGCCGAAGCCCTCGAAGGCGGCGAGGGCGGGCAATACCTCACCCCGGTGTCGCACACCCTGACCAGCATCGCCAACGACCTGGAAACCGAACTCACCCAATGGATTCCCCACGGCCGGGTAACCCCGGAACTCCGCGCCAACGCCCACCGGCTCCGTGACATCGCCACCGCGCTAGCCGACCACGCCGCCACCGTTGAGCACTTGATCAACGGTGACGGCGATGATCCAGACATCTGAACCACCTACCGAATCACCGGTCCCGAATCCCCTTTGCGGCTGGTGACACGATTCTTACCGGCACCCCGATACGTCAGCAGCGGCCCGATCAGCCCCGACGCATCGACCACGGTCGGCACCCGCCAATCCAGCGGGCAATCACCGGTCTCGAAGTACAGCGACAACATCTCACACGACGCCGTAGGCACCACCGAATGCGGTGTCCCACCAGGAATCCACAGCGCCCGAGCCCGCTGCACCACCCACCGGCACTCCTCGACCACCATGGTCAGCACCCCATCCGGCGCCCAGGTCAGCTGATGCTGTGGATGCGCATGCGCCACCAGACCCGCAGGCGACTCCAGCGGAATCACAATGCTCGGAAAGTCCGCATAGTCGAGGGTGGGGTACAAATCCTGCCGCATACGACCAAGGTAACCGTCTTCGTCCGAGCCGCGAACTGTCAGAGCTCGACCTTGCCGGCGTGCGGGCGCCGGCCGAGCTGGCAGGCGGTCGTCGCCATCACCGAGGCGTGTGCGGCACGGGGGTGATCCCGTGCTCCTCCGAGTAGCGCGCGAGCTGGAGATCGAATGTCGGTGCGCTCGAGAGCATCCAGGCGTCCGCGGTCGGCTTCACCACTACGATGGGGCCGGTTCCGGGGCCTATCGCGTCCGCGATGTCTCCGGTTTCGATGTATCGCAGGGTATTCCACCCGAATAGGTAGCACCAGCCGTGGTCCTCGACTGTTGAATAGAGGGCCAGTGGTCGGGATCGGCTCGAGAGCGATTCCAGGTACTGAGACGCTAGTGCCCGAGCTGTCGGCTCATCCATGTGCACCCCTCAGTTCGTCCGTAGCAGTTGCAACTCAGCGTAACCATCGGTGTTGGCCCAGTCGCCAAGCTGGCCGTCGACATAGAAGATGCGACGCCGGCGATTTACCACGTTGAATGTGTGAGCCGCCAAGAATTTCCCGTTCTCATCGCGCCGCACACCATAGATGATCCCGCGCGCCTCCGGACCCGCGGACAACAGCGTTCTCTCGATCTCGGGAAAACCTGACACCGCCCGGGGTCGGTCGCGGACACCGACTGACTTCATCACATGGTCGGGCCAATGCCAATCAGGGGCAGGTGGTTTGGGCCGCCGGACGGCCATCACGTATTTCCGCGACAGCCGTTGGTCGACTGCGACCGCGCAGGATTGACAGTTGTAACGGAAACCCCACTGGCCTGACTTGAACCCCGGGTTGACTCCACCCAGTTCAGGAAAGATCTTCAGAAATGGTTCTTGTGGCCCCGGCTTGGGCGCAATACCGGATTCGCTACGACTCCCAGAGGGTGCCGCCGTGCGAATCACATCGGCGGATCGGCGATCGGCGTCATCCAGTCCGACGGCTGCTCGATCGGACATGCTGCCGAAACCCTGGTAATGCTCGGCCATCGCCTTGGCTGCCTGCGGGAGGCCCGGTCGGTCGATCGTGCCCGCGAGTCCGTCGGTCACAAGCTTGAGCAGTTGTGCCGGTTCCTCGTCCATGATCTCCCGACATCCGTAGAACGATCCGCTACTACGACAGGGGGAGTCGCGGCCAAGTTCAGTCCAGTCGGACATCGTTGCCGAGTTCAACGCCAGCGTCAACCGCCCTCCCCACCCGCGAAGGTATGGACGAAGCGCGCCGCCACACGCAGTGGGAATTCGCCAGATTCGGTTGCGCCTGACGTTCGCGACGGAAATAGGGCCTGAGAACCGACAGGTTTCGGTGGACGAGGCCGCGCGGAGAAGGCTGCGGGGATGTCAGTTCCCGTCTGATGTGGCGGGGTTGACCCTCGGGGACCTGCGGCTCGCCATTCGGGGTCCATGCGGCCATTTGTCATTTCTTCCCATCGGAAGTGGCGGATTTCTGGTCGGCGCGGTGAGGTTCGTGCGGAGGCCGGAAGTCGTCAGACCGCAGCGTGGTTCAGGGCAGTGAATTTCTAGGTGTCTCGGCGCTGGGCTTGATGCTGCTCGACCCAACGGCGCAGGGGTCCTCGCCGGTATGCAGGCCCGAGGCCCATCCGCGAAGCCCGAGACGGCGGGCGACGTGCTGATAGAACGACCGCTGTTCGTAGAACAGCTCCGCGAGACCGATCCGGCGCCGCCAGATCGGATCCATCAAGATTTCGGCGAGGACCACCGCTTCGGGCAGAACGAGCATCCATGTCGGCAGAAACTGCAGCGGATTATCACCCCCTCAGAAATAATCGCGCGCCATTCGGGCGTGCCGACAGAGAGGACGCGCTCAGCTCCTCGGCTTTGGCCTTCTCCCGCGACCTCACCGAGAACACCGCCGGGTCGTAACCCAGACGCGGCTCCGAACCCTGGGGTGCGTCCGGGAGCAGGCCGGTCTCGACTTCGATCACGTGACGTTCCCAGTCCCTGGCCGTCTCCAGCACCTTCTCCGGCAGCGATTCGAGCAAGTTGATCGGTTCGACCTTCGGTGCCGCAGCCGCCCCGACCAGTTCGAAGTCCTCCGCTGCCAGCAAGAACGCCAACGCCACCGTGTCCCCGGCCGCCTCGGCACCGTCGAGCAACTGTTGGGGGCGGGCGAACACGCGTAGCAGGTCCCGCGCGACCCGCTCGTCGAAACACCGCGGGTGCTGATATCCGCCCAACCAGCGGTGATTCGCTGTCGGCACCGGATCCAGCCGATCCCACACCGCGTACTCCCAACCGACATCACCGCATGCTCGCGCTGTCGCCGCGAACGCATCCCGATCCCGGTCCTTGATCCGCTCCAACGGTCGCGAATCCAGCACCAGCGTGCGCCCACTGTCCAACCGGACCAGGAAATCCGGGGTGTGCCGCCGCGACCGGCCAGAACCGGCATCCCACAGCAGCGTGAACGGCTGCGACACCACATCGGACACGGCCGGGTCGAAATCCAACGCCACCAGGTGATCCCGCTCCACCCACGACTCGAACCCCACCCGCCGGCCCAGCGTCGCCGACCAATACCAGCCCGGGAAGTTCTTCTGCCCCCGGTAGGACGAGAACGACCGCACCGGCCCCGCGATCTCCCCGGCGACCGGCGGAAACGACTGCCAACGCATCTGCCGCCGCTCGCCGGACCCGGTCACGAACTCCACCTCGAACGACGAATCACCCAAAGCGGTCGAATCGCCTTGGGGCTCAGGAGCATTCAGCACCCCACTATTTTCGCCACTTCAGGTGGGAACTCGCCACCGATCCGCCACCTCTCATGGGAATCCGCCACTTCGGTCGGGAACCGACAACTGACACCGGAGAACGGTGCGCCCCACACCTCGTCGTCCCGGCTGAATCTGCTACCCGGCGGCATAGCCGAGGAAGAGGGGCAATCGACAGATCCGGTCTATCCTCAATTTTCTCTGATAGAAACAGACTCTGACCTCGCATATCTAACATTCAATGCGTGATAAGTGCCATTATCGCGCTTCCGAACAAAAATTCATCAACTGACTAAGCAAGGTGAAGCCAAACCCTCTTTTGAGACCTGCGTGAGGCGTCCGCCTCGGACGGGCCGGGCGCCGTCGGCGCGGATCGCCTCGACCATGGCCGCGCGCTCGGTCTCGACCTCGGCAAAGTGCTCGGCGCTGTCGCGGCCCTGGGCGCGTTCGTGTCGGGCGGCGATATGCGCCGAGGCGGTGATCAGCTTGTCTCGCAACGCCTTTTCAGCAAACGCCGAGAAGGTGATCCTGAGCGCTGCGGCGATCTCCCGGGATTGATCGAGCACTGTGCAATCCAAGCTCAGCGAGCGCAGTCGTCGAGCAAGGTGGTCCACTGATCCCGGACCCATTACGGAACACATATCCCCATCTTTGGGGAAGGCTGATACTCGAGGCATCGGACGCGATAGGGATCCAGATGACACTGCTTGAACCGGGTGGCAACGCGATGCCGCAGCCATCGCCACCGCCGACCGCCGATGGGGTGGACTTCAGTCCGGTGCCGCCGGGGGCGTCGCTTGGTCTGGTAGCGGTCATAGAGGATGCGCAAACTGCGATTCGACTATCGCGAGATGCTCTGGGGCAAGGTAGGCCCGATATGGCACCCGACCTCATACAGCTGTTGCAGACCAATGGCTTCATCGATCCACAAAGCCACGGCCTCACCGTGGACAGGTACGAATCACACGTGGCCCAGCTGAACACTATCAACGCCGGTATGCAGGATAGCCATACCAACGTGCTGGGTTCTACCGTGGGTGTGGGAGATATTGTCGTTCAAACCTGCGCCCAGATCGATCTTCGGGTCAGCCAGCTCAAGCAGGTCATCGTGGCCGCAGGTCCGCGGAAGCCGCTGTCCCCTACCACCGAGCAGGCGTTGCTCGACGCCTTCCTCACCGGTGTCGGAGAGGTGCATGACGACGTCGCTGGGGCAGAAACACAAATCTGCGAATGCCGGGACTTAATCGCAGGCCAGGATAAGGCCGGACTCATGCTCGCTCGCCGTCTCAATAACGGGCCATCGACGTTGGCGGAGTTGGAATTTGCCGATTCCAACCTTCCACCCGACGGCAAACTGACAGACGGCCAGGTCTCCAGCTTTATCAGTCAAGCACTCGACTCCCTGAGCATCATCAATCCGGTCGCTCGCTTTCGCTGGACGGCGGGATACCTTCACCTGACTGACAATGAATCGACCGACAACTACAAGGCAGTCAACAATTGGGACAGTAACGCCTTGGCGGGACACCCCTCGACCGGCCTCACTCAGACGATTCAGAAAACCTTCGATAAGTTTCATGTTCCCGGCACGGCGAACTCGATGACCGACCCCGTTGCCAGCATTGCCGCCAGCATGGATTATGCGATGGAGGACTACAATGTCAAGCCCGACGGATCGAATCTGGCCGCGAATATTCAGCAGGCGGACCCCAACGCCACCACTGCCAAAGGTTACTGACGACTTGGCTTCACATACACCTCAGCCAGATCGGTCGTTCTGAACCGGAAAGTATTGCAGTACAGCAGTTTTCAGCTCCGATCGAAGACCTTTTGAGTCCTGTACCGGCCGAACTGGACGGCCGAGAGCCAGGGCTGGTGACCCCGAACGACAGCTCCATCTGCGGGAAACGCCATCCACCAGGTCTTGGCCGCCGCCATGCGAGTGCCATCCAGGTGTCGCCATCTCCATGTCGCCCCCGCACCGATCCCAACGACAACGCGCGGCAGCGCATGCTATTGCCGCACTACCGAAGAGCATTGGATGGACTTCTCCTGAGGGGAGGACTCTCCACCGGTGGGGAGATGGTGTGACCATCAGCAGGCACCATCAAGCTATGGACAGTGATGTCGACTTGATCGCGGCGGTGCGGGCGGGAGATCTGAAGCACGCGGAAGTGCTGCTGGGCACCGGTGCGGATAGCAACGCGACTGACGCCGACGGCAATACGGTCCTGGTGAATCGCGGCGTCGAGTGAGGACCCGGAGCTTGTCGAACTGCTGTTGACAGAACACGTATGCCCGCGCTGACGGTTGTGATGAACTGTCCTGGGCTGTGAGATCACATCGTTCTGAATCGAGTCCAGCAATCGACAGGCGCTCTTCGATTCGAGACGCATAATCGACTCCATCGAACGGTTGACCGTCAGCGACATAAATGAGCACGTCGAGCATGGCCAATCGATTCTCCGACAGCAACTAGGAGTTCACGTGCATACCTACCTGCCGTAGGACCACGTCCGTTTTCCGAAAGACTAGGGCCTTCCCAATCTTGAGAGCAGTACCCCGAGGTGGCGGTAGTGGAATGCAACCGGTTCGGATCCGCCTGATCAGGCAGTTAGAAGGCGCGGTCGTTGTCGTCTATCACGTTGCGACCGTCTCGGTCACGACGTAGAGGACATCGCGCTCCTTCCCAGCCCCGAGAAGTGCCGGACCACTGACATTTTGATGTCGCTGAGTCACTGACATTTTCGTGTCGCCTCGCAGCGTGTGGCGAAGATTTCCCAGTCGGAGACTGGTTCAGCAGGATGACCCCTGAGAATCGGGGCTGTCGGCGAACGCGACTCGCCTTACATACTGGGGGCCGTCAAGATCGAGAACAATGGAGTAGCAAATGATTTCGAAGAAACTGCTGAGCACCCTCGTCGTTTCGGCCGCCCTGATCGCACCCGTGAGTGTTCTGGCCGCGCCGGCGCAGGCCGAACCCCTCGCATTGACCGATGCGCAGCCCATCGACGGAACCGGTTCCGCCAGCGGCTCGGCGTCCTACGCGACCGATGCCGGGCAGTTCCTGATTTGTGTGCTGAAGGGAAGCTACACGGGGTCCAAGTCCCCGCTCTGCTGACGAGCCGCCTGGCCTTTCCCCAGGAAAACGAGGAACGCTGTCCCCGCGTGGGATAGCAGCAGCCACGACAGGCCACCCCGGTCGGACCCGGCCGAGCAGCTGCCGAGCGAGCCGCCGCTGGGCGGCGCTGAGCCCAACCCGCAGAAGCACCCCTACGGGCAACAGTGCTGTGCCAGCGGCGGCATGAACGACGCACGCTCCCGCCAACGTCGCCACAGGTGATCACCACGGCCCGCAACGCTTCCACGACTCGGTACTTGCGGCGTGACCGCGACGCCGAGGATCACGGTGTGCGCGACGTTGACGAACCATGTCACCCACGGCTCGATCAGCCGCCCAACGACTTCGACCTCCACCGCGGTCTCGACGCGGGAGCCCGAACCGAAGAATCTTCACCCTCGTCGCATCAGCAGAGCATCATTGCTCGGGTGGAGCTAATCGCTGAGGGCTGGACGGCCGCCGACACATTCTCGGCGGTCAGCGGGATAGGGGTTGTCGTAGTGGCGGTGGCCGCGCTGCTGGTCAACTTCTTGCCTATCGGACCGGCGAAGGTGGCCGCCAGGCAAGCGACTTCGGCGCAGGGACTGGCGGAAACGGCGCAGCGCCAGGCGGAGCTCGCTGCGAAGCAGGTAGACATGGCGCAGAGGCATCTGGACCAGAACCTGAACGCTTTCGAGACGTCGATTCGCCCGCTCATTGTCGATGCCCCGCTCCAGCGCGACACCACCCGGAGCTTTGGACCCAAGGACCCGAACGACGCGTCCCGGCCCGATGAGGAGCACAACGTCTGGTGGACGAGTGGGTCTGACGCCTTGGCTCAGTCCGGTGTCCGAATAGAGGTGCGCAATGTCGGCAATGGCATCGCGTTCGTGCACGATGCGGCGATCGTGGTGGACCCCGAGCACGAGTGGATGATGAGTTCGGAGCCTGGACCACGGATGCAGTTGGAGGCATCGCTCGACCGCAAGGTAGTCCCTGCGGGAGAGACGGCGTCTTTCAGGATTATGGTCACGCTCGACCAGGTCAAGCGTTACAAAGCCTTTCGGGATGCGATCGGCGGCGGCACCGCCTACATCGTGATCAAGTACACGGACCTGCCTGGGCGGCAGCGTCTCCTGACCAAAATTCATCTGCAGCAGATCACCGCTTATCCACCCAGAGCGGACGGAAGCAAGCTGCTCACCGCCAAGAACGTCGAGCTGTACCGATGCGTCGAAGGCTGGACGCCGGAGGAACCACCCTTCGCCACCACAATTCTGGACGAATGACGGGACTTACCGTCATCGTTATCGGTGCATATTCCCGAAAAAGCGGGTTCAGAGATACCCAGCTCGTGAGCAGGCAAGTTTGGCCAACCTGCGGTCAAGAGTCGCGTGGCTGTCCCGAAAACCCTTCCCGTTCAATATTTCTCGAAACATCCGCCGACGATGAGCTCCGGGACATTGAGCGGGCGGCTATGGGTAGAGGGTTCATCAAGGATTACGGAGTGGAACCATCGGCGCGAGACCGAGGTCCTCGAGAATTGCCGCGCCGTGGTCGGCATGATCGCCGCCGGCCAAGACCAGGGTTCGTGCCGATTGGTAGTGGCAGCCGGCGGCCTCGAACACCTTCGCCGTGGCGAGTAGGCGGGGCTCATCTGCGGCGAGCAGCGCGCCAGCTCGTTCCACAATGGCTGTAGCAATGGGGTTTCTGGCTACGATGGTCCGGGCTTCGGCCAGGCGGTCGGCGGCCTCGGGGCTTGCGGCGAGCACGGTGGCCTCGGCGCGAAGCGCGACATACCAGTGCAGCCAGATCCAGGTGACCCACTGCCAGACCGCGCCGGGCTCCGGCGCCATCCGTTCCAGCGCGTCCTTTGCCCGGCCGTTGTGCAGCAGCAGGATCGAGTCGAAGACCGCCTTGTAGCCGTAGTCATGTTCAGGTGGAGTGCCCAGCTGATCCATGACGGCAGTCCACTCACTGTGGGCTTCCTCGTCCGCGCGCAGGCCATGAATCATCTGCACACCTGCCACCGCCGGGCCCAGGCCCGATCCGGTGGGGCGGCCGGCACGCTGCCACGATTCGAGGAATCGGATACTGCGGGCGCGCACGTCGGTGACATTGCCCGCCAATGCATCTGCGACCAACAGCCCGGCCGTGGCACGGTGGCCGACCTCGGCCAGCAGGGGATGGTCAGCGAGTTGCCGTGCCCACCGGCGAGCACCCGGCAGGTCTCCCACGCCCAGGCACGCCTCGGTGGCCTCGCCGAGCGCATCGATCAGTTCGTGCGTGCCTGCCGGGGTGTCTTGGGTGCAGGAAAGCAATGCGATCCGCCGCCGGGCCGTGGCGACGGCGGCGAACGTGTCACCACCCCAGCTCTGGGCCCCGGTGAGCGTATCGAGCGCGGCGGATTCGGCGAGCGGGTCACCGGTGCGGTGGGCAAGTTCAACCGCCAGTTCGGCACACGCAATCGGCTCCGGCACGGCCTCCTGGACGGTCTTGCCAGGTGCGCGCTGGGCGGCGCCGAACGCCTCGGTGAGCGCTCTCCCGGCCTCGGCCAGCGCCACCGCGGCGAGGGCGGCCGGGTCGGCGCCGGCCAGCTCCCGCGCATCGGCAATGAGCTCGATCGCCTTGGCCTGCGGCAGGATTCGAGCGAACTTGCTCGCAAACCGGTACGTGGTGGCGACGGCGGTCGCCAGGTCAGCGGCTGCGCCCGCGGTATCCCCGGCTAGGAGAGCGGCATTCGCGGCGGCCCGGTACAGACGGTACATATCGTCACCCCGCATTCGACATCCCGCCACGGCGGCCGCTTTTCTCAGTAGCGCCGCGCTGGTGGCCGGGTCATCGACGAGCGCCGCCGCCTGCTCGTAGCGCATCTGGGATTCTCCGGTCAGATGCCGGGTAAAGGACAGGTCCGCCAGAATCCGGGCGAGTTGGTAGGCGTCCGCGCGCTGCTGCGGCTGGTCAGCCACCCAGGCCATCGCGGCCCGGAAATCGTCGGCCGCCGCGTCGAACCCGGCCCGCCAATCCGCGTGCGCGACCGCCAGTTCGGCGGCCGCGTTCAGACCCCAGCGCAGATGCCGGGCTCGAGCGTCGATCAGCTCACCAGCCTCGGCCAGGCGTTCGATCCCGTACTGGCGGATGGTCTCCAGCGTCCGATATCGCATTCCGGTGGGAGTGGCCGTCACCACCAGCAGGCTCTGCTCAACCAACCGCGCCAATGTGTCTGCGACAACGCCCTTTTCAGACCCGGTAACCTCCGCGGCCGCCGCGACGGTGAACGACTTCATGAACACCGACACCTGGCGCAGGAGTACTCGATCCTCCGGATCCAGCAGGGCGTGGCTCCAATCGAGCGCGGCGCGCACCGAACGGTGCCGGTCATCGCCGCGGGCGCCGCCGGCGAGCATCCGCAGCTGATCCGACAGCCCGGCGGTGAGGCCCTCCAGTCCGAGGGTGGTCCAGCGGGCGGCGGCCAGCTCGATGGCCAGCGCCACGCCGTCGAGCCGCCCGCAGAATTCTGAGACCTGTTCGCGCAGTGCGTTATTCGGCGGCCAGCCGCTCGCCGCCGCACGTTCCATGAACAAGGTGACGGCATCGGATTCACCCTCACCGGCCAAGGACATCGGCGGCACCGGGTAGACCCGTTCGAACGGCACCATCAGCCGCGCCTGGCTGGTCGCCAGCACCGTCACCTGCGGGCATGCCGCGAGCAGGCGTTCGATGAACAGCGCCACCCCATCCCGCACGTGCTCGCAATTGTCCAGCACCAGCAGGGCGTTGCGGTCGGCCAGCGCGGCCAGCACCGATTCGTCCATGCCCCGGCCGGGCTGCTCGCCGATGCCGAGAGCGAGGGCGACCGTACCGGCGACCACAGAGATATCCGAGCTGCTGATGGGCACCAGGTCCACGAACCACACCCCGTCGGGATATTCGCCGGCCACCGCTGCCGCGACCGTCAGCGCGAGGCGGGTCTTGCCCACTCCGCCGGGCCCGACGGCGGTCACCTGCCGGTGTTTTCCGATCAGTTCGGTCAGCTCGGCACGTTCGCGAGTGCGGCCGATGAACGAGGTCAGCGGCGTCGGCAGGACCGGCACCGGATGTGACCGGTCGACGCGAGCGACCTCGGATGCGCGCTGAGCCAATGCCCGTCGATCCGGGACCTCCAGCTTGCGCAGCAGGGAGGAAACGTGGCTCTCCACGGTGCGCACCGAAATGAACAGTCGCGCACCTATTTCGGCATTGCTGCGATGTTCACCCAGCAGCGCCAGCACCTCGGCCTCGCGAACCGAGATCTCCATCGTCACCGCCACAGCTCTCAGCCTGCCCTATTTCCGCTGCGTGCTCAGGTACACGCAGTCCAGTTCCGTACTGACCGTATGCGATCCGTGCCCCGCTCGGTGCCCCCATCAGTGGTGGGTTCCGTGATCGTCACGGATGTGGGGCGGTGGCACCGCAAGCCAAGCTATGAGCACACCGAGAACGGCCTGACAGCCGGAAACTCCGGGTCGATCCGGCCCACTACCTCAGGAGAAATCATGACCAGCTCGACCACCCAGGGCATCAAGACCGTCCTGCACACCGTGTCGGATCTGGCGACTGCCAAGGCGCTGTACACCGCGCTGCTCGGCATCGAGCCGCAGACCGATTCGTCCTTCTACGTCGGCTTCGACACCGAAGGCCAGCACATCGGACTGGTCCCGGCCAGCGACACCCAGGATGTGACCGCGCCGGTGACCTACTGGCACGTCCCGGACATCGAGGCGAAGCTCGCCGAGGTCACCGCGGCGGGAGCCACCGTGAAGGAGCCCGCCCGCGAGGTCGGCGAGGGCCGACTGGT
Organism: Nocardia sp. NBC_01327; assembly: GCF_035958815.1. Taxonomy (NCBI): domain Bacteria; kingdom Bacillati; phylum Actinomycetota; class Actinomycetes; order Mycobacteriales; family Nocardiaceae; genus Nocardia; species Nocardia sp. NBC_01327. The sequence continues at coordinate 280,924 of NZ_CP108384.1, forward strand.
GGCCACCTTCGCCGATACCGATGGCAATGTCCTCGGGCTGATTCAGGACCGCTAAGCACCCGTCCCGCTGCTCATCGTTCTAAGGAGAAGCCATGATCGAGGCCAAGCACCTCACGAAACACTACGGTGGCAAAACCGCAGTGAACGACCTGTCCTTCACCGTCCAGCCCGGCCGGGTCACCGGATTCCTCGGCCCCAACGGCGCCGGCAAGTCCACCACCATGCGTCTGCTGCTCGGCCTCGACCGCCCCGACCACGGCGAGGCCACCATCGGTGGCCAGCACTACCGCGATATGCCGCAGCCGATGCGGGTGGTCGGCGCCCTGCTCGAGGCCCGTGCCGTGCACACCGGCCGCAGCGCCTACGACCACCTGCTCTGCCTGGCACAAGCCCAAGGCCTGCCCAGGCGGCGAGTCGAGGAGGTCATCGAGGAGGTCGGGCTGACCGCGGTGGCCCGCAAACGGGCGGGCGGGTTTTCCCTCGGTATGGGGCAGCGGCTCGGCATTGCTGTTGCGCTGCTGGGTGATCCGGCCCTGCTGATCCTGGACGAGCCGCTCAACGGCCTCGACCCCGAAGGCATCGTCTGGATCCGGAATCTGATGAAGGCACAGGCCGCGGCCGGTCGCACCGTCTTCGTCTCCAGTCACCTGATGAACGAAATGGCCGTCACCGCAGACCATCTCATCGTGATCGGCCGCGGCAAACTGGTGGCGGACTGCTCGACCGAGGAGTTCATCGAGCGCAGCACCGAGGAGAGTGTGCTGGTCAAGAGCGTGGATCAGAATCGGCTCGCCGAGTTGCTGCGGGCCGAGGGCGGCATGGTCACCGCCGGTACGGAGGGTCTCGAGGTGACGGGCCTGGAGGCTCCGCGCATTGCCGTGCTCGCCGCCTCCGCCGGGCTGATGGTGCACGAACTCACCCGCCGGCGCGGCTCGCTCGAGGATGCGTTCATGGAGCTGACCCGGGACGCGGTGGAATACGACGTCAAGGTTTCTGGAGGAGTGAAATGACTACCGATGCAGCTTTTTTCATCGAGACCCGGGAACCGGGCTTCGGGCAGCTCATGCTCTCGGAGTGGACAAAGATTCGCTCGGTCCGCTCCACGATCTGGTCACTGATCCTGCTGGTCGTGCTCGGCGTGGCCAGCACCGCCCTGTTCATCGGAATGGGTGTGGCCGGGTGGAATAGCGCCGATGCCTCCCAGCAGGCCGCCATGCGCCTGGATCCGACCGGCACCATCCTCGGCAGCGGAATGCTGTTGAGCCAGCTCACGATCTGCGTGCTGGGCGTCATGGTCATCTCTTCCGAATACTCCACCGGCATGATCCGGGCCAGTCTGCTGGCGGTGCCCAAGCGGGTGCCGATGCTGGCGGCCAAGGGTGCGGTGTTCGGACTGTTGATCCTGGTGATGGGCGAGTTGGTCTCGTTCGTGTCCTTCATGATCGGCGCGCCGATCATGAGCAGTAAGGTCCACGTCTCGCTCGGCGACCCCGGAGTGTTGCGCGCCGTGATCGGCTGCGGCCTCTACCTGGCCATGCTCAGCCTTTTCGCCCTCGCCATCGGTGCGATCATCCGGCACACCGCCGCCGGTATCACCGGTGTCATCGCCTTCGTCCTGGTCATCGCGCCGATAGCCAAAATGCTCCCCGGCACGGTGGGCAAGCACATCCACGCCTACCTCCCTTCGGAAGCCGGACACCTGATCACCCAGCAGCACGCCGCCGCAGGGGATCTGCTCGGACCGTGGCAGGGCTTCGCCGTCCTCACCCTCTGGACCGCAGCACTTCTCGCAATCGCCGCGGTACGACTGCAGCGTCAGGACGCCTGACCATCGAAAACCGGTGCCGCCGAACGATGCGAACACCCACCGATCGAGCGGGGAGACCTTCTACTGAAGGTCTCCCCGCTCGATTTCGATAGCGATATGGCGGACACTCTTCGCCGACTCCTGACCACCGGTACCAACCCGTGTGCGTTGAGTTGCTGGGCGTCGGCAGGCCGGATAACCGGCTGAACCACATGCCCCAGGACCAGAAGACCCAGCGAGATCGGTTGTCCCCCTGATGCTCTCGTGTATCCGGCGGCTATCGTTCGAGAGCGATCACGGTGTCGGGCGCGATTAGGCTCACCAGTGCGCCAACGACCTGTCGCAGCGTCGATTCACTGACCACACCGATGCGATCTTGCAGCCAGGGCCGGTACAGCGGCGTAATCCGGTAGATGACCGCCGACAAACCAGGCAGTGGATCATTGTCGGAGAACGGGACGGCCAGGCCCGGCATTCTCGGGGCGAGCTCCACCGGGACCGCGAGCACGGTCGGCAGGATCGCGTTTGCCGCGCTGCGGGAGACGATCAGCACGCGGTCACTGCCGAGGGATGACGGTTTCTCACGTCCGGCGATGGTGGGCAAGTAATGCCATACCTCCCCGTGCGCAGGTATGGCGGCGGCTACCACTGGGCGCCGTCGGCGCGGATCGCCTCGGCTATGGCCGCACGTTCAGCTTCGACCTCGGCGAAATGCTCGGCGCCGTCGCGGCCCTGGGCGCGTTCGTAGACGGCGGCAATATGCGCCGAGGCAGTCAGCAGCTTGTCCCGCAACGCCTCTTCAGCGAACGCCGAGAAGGTGATACCGAGTGCTGCGGCAACCTCCCTGGATTGCTCGAGCACTGTGCCATCCAAGCTAAGCGACGTATTAGCTTTCATAATATGAATCCTAGCAAGATTGCGGATAGTGCTGAAGGATCAGGGAGTCCGTGAGATCGCCGTAGCGTACGGACTGATCGGGCGGCGCCCAGTCTCTGTTTCGTTCCAGCCAGGCATCGTGAACTCGGCTGCCAGCTTCCTCAATGAAGTCGGATCGACTGGGATCGCGGCCGCTCAGGTACTCGTTGAGGACGGCCGGCAGTGCCACCTTGGCCGACTCCTGGTTCTCTTGCTGATAGTCGATGGGCAGATCGCGATAGGAGGTGTTGGCGATGTCCACCTCGGTGCCGTGCGCGGCGATCCATTCCTGGTCGTTCCGGACCTGCTCGAGCCGTGGTACGTATCCCCCACCCTCGAGCAGCCGAGGTTTACGCCATATTTCGTGTATGCGCGATGCCTGTTCTTCGGTCAGTTCGCTCGAGCGCGAGTTCAGCTCGTACAACGCAGGCCAAGGAAGGGTTGGGAGTTCAGCAACGTGGCCAACGCCAGACCGACTTCCGAAGTCCGCGGGCAGGCCCGTGACCGCTTTGTCGTCGACCGAGGGGTACGCCTCACTGGCGCCCCCGGCCGCGTTGGCGACCTTCCGGTAAAAGGATCCGGGTATCTCAGTGACACCGCATGCCAGTCCCTTCATCTTCTCCAGAAGCGTTTTCGCCCAAGGCCATTCCACGATCAACCCTTCTCGCGATCTGCCTGCGCACGGTCTGTTGCACTAGTCAACGGCGTCGGCCTCGAGTCAGCTACGAGTCGTTTCCCAGGGATGGGGACGATGTCGGCTGCGACATCATCGCCGACACGATGAACTGGTACGGCCTGCATATCTCCAATATTTCGATCGACCTGCGCCACCTATGGACTCGGTGCGCATCTCCTTGACGGTCCCGTGCAGGAATGGTGATTGATGTAGGACTAGACGTGTCGCTATAGGTGACTGCACGGAGACTCTTCGAACCAAAATACATGCACCAATGCGCATAGTGCCATTATCACATTGAATATCTCCGTCCGGTAGCGACTGCAGGTTAATCACCGCAGGTCAGAGTGCATTAGCTGCCAAATCCTTCGTAGGGACATTTTCTTGCCTAGAACGATGCCGGGCCTCGAAACAGGGTCTCGTGCGCTACACGGGCGAAATGAGGGCCACTTTCAGGCTTTGGGGCATCGGGAGGATGCAAATACATGAGAAAACGTCCTTCGTGCGGCTGAAATCAGCATCCGGACAGCAAACTGCGTGATACGGCCCGGCGCGCGCTGATGGCGTCTCGCCGAGACCGTGAAGGCAGAACTGTCAGGATCTGCGATACGAAGACCGGCCGAGCCAGTCCGCACCGGCAGACCACCGGTTCGGCAACCCCCCCATCCCCTACTCGGGCCGCCATCCAGCTGGGCCCGCCGAATAGACGCAGCCCTTCCTGCTCGCCCAGACCTTGGTCGTCCGTGAATGCGCGGCGCGGCCGGCTGTCATCGCGTGCGCCCGAGATCGCTTACCGATAGATTCAGCGAAACCATTCCCACGTCACCGTCACCCGTCAACGACGTGGACGGGACGGACAGCCTGAGGCCGAAGTGGAATTCGATCCTTTTACGGCACAACAGGAACCAATCGGCGCCGGTGGAGTGGAGGGCACCAACAGTGCCCACCTGCTTGTGTGACGAAGCGGTCGTGCCGGATGTTTCGCCCCCAGGCTTGGCAGGTCCGGCGCAATGACCCGTACGACGATGCTTACCCGCAGAGCACATTCGGACCGGGGACACCTGGACGAACGAAACCATTCTCGTGCGATGGACGAAGGACCCGCGGATCGATCTGGGTGCCCGCGGGCATCGATACTGCGTTGCCTGAGCCCTGGTTTACCCAACGTGCTGCGCAAGACCACCCCTCCCCCACTCTCGTCGGCCGCACCGATTCGGCCCGGCGGGCAAACCGCAATCGGTAAGCAATCACAGCAGCTGTCGGGAGAATTGCCCCGCAGTGGGAAGCGCAGTTTCAAGGGCGAATCGGCTTGCGCGGATGCCCTACTCGTCACAGGATCTGCAAGCAGAGCCTCGTCTGGCCGTTTGTCGAGTTCGACTTCGACACTGCCGAGGAGAGGTTCCCGACTTGGGGGCGATGCACGATCGTCGATCGATCACGTTGGTCTCGGGACCACCCGAGAAGGGGGAGCGGGCGATCTGCGCATACTTGCCGAGCCTACGGGTGGATCACTATCGCACCCTCCGAACCTCCCTCGTAGTTGGAGACAGAACTGGGATCGCCCAGGAATTTCTATCGGAGGCTCATCACTCTCGAGATGCCCACCAACCACCGCAGAAGCGCCTATCCGGCTAATATCAGCTGACGCGGTAGATTGCTCATACGGTCAGCGGATTCGAGAGAGGAGGGCCCTGGTGAGCTGGAGATTGCACTCCACACGTATGTGGATCACAGGCGCCGTCAGCTTCGACATCCAACGCCCCCACTCGCCGCGAATGCCCGCTCTGCAGGCCAGAGATCACCTTGGTTCCGATCGCAATATTATGATATTTATCCACTCTGACCAGGTGGAACATCTCATGACATCCCATGGTGGCGTAACGAGTGCGCTGACACCCGCCGTAGTTAACGTCGTACGTACGACAGTGGCTACGACGAACCCTACGACGGTGCATACGACGTTAAGTGCGACGCTGCAAACTGCCTGCCAACTTGCCCACTCTCGGATCGAATATTTGATCTGCAGATACGTCCTTGAGTCCGCTGCCATTCCGGCAGCGGATGCGCCCGACGCAAGGACGCCTTCACATGCATCTCATTGGTCCCCGGAAGATGTCCCGATTATTGCCTATAATTTTACCCATGCTGATGCATCTTGTTCTCCATTGAATGAGTCCCTCGCAAAGATCGCTCTCGATGTAGATACATCGGTTACCGGAATGGACGAGCTATTGGCAATTTCATACGCCTTCAGGATGACGAATTTCAGGGGTGATGTTAAAGCGCTTATCGCTCCCATTTGTCAGACCTTCATGAGGACATTCGCTCCGATCCGATGTTGTGCCAGTATCAGCGTAGTTCCGCTCGTCTCTCGCTTACCCATAACCACGCTCAAATATCTGGCGCTCTGGTCTGTCACGCAGATGACAAATTCGTTTCCCCGAGTGGCACCCCTCGGTAATGGCATGGTTAGCGGCGAATCGATGGCCGGAGCAAAACCATTCAGATCGCCCCTTTTACCAATCTCCCATTCGGCATTGTGCAGTACCACTTGCTGTGCGCACGCTGGTGCCATTGGTATGGCATCGTCTATCACCATCGACTCTCCACCTGCGAGTACTCCCGCGACCTCCCTGCCACAGATCCACCCGAGGATGGTCGAAGCGGCAAGCAAGCATGTCGATGAGACCGCCTCATACAGAGCGAATTTGCTGCCACACATACCGACCCGATCGGCGGGCAGAGTCGGCGTACTACTCATGGGTCAAGACATGGCTAGTTCAAAGGAGAAATCAACGAACTGTTCTTCGCTCTGTCGGTCGGGTGTGACGACCGCTCTTGGTCAGACCGAATACCCGGGCGGACCGGCTGGCAGTGACACTGCCCCTGACTCGTTCGTGAGATCGGCGAGATATCCTGCCCGCGTGGCGAACAGCTGCTTGGCACGCCGAGCGCTCCGAGTGCCGATCTGCGGCAAGGGCTCTCACTACGGCTTTTCTCGGAGTGCGACCATGACACGCGAAACGAAGTCGGCATCGACCTTGCGGAGTGCATTTTCGCAGGCGAGCCCGAAGATCGCCTGAGCCATCTAGGTATTGGCGTGCGGCCGGGTAGCCGCCGCGATCACTGAACTGCCCGCGACACACCCCCCGTGGGTTGTTGTTGTGTCGACCCGCCCTCCGGTACTGTCCACGATCGTGACCAGTTCGCGTTTGCTGACAGATCTCCGAGCCGTGAGACGAACGATTCTCGTGGCCAACCAAAAAGGGGGAGTGGGCAAGTCGTCGATCGTGGCTGCCATCGCCGTCGCGGTCGCGAAGCGAGGTAAGCGAGTGCTCGTCGTCGATGCCGACCAGCAGGGCAACTGCACCATTCGGGACCTTGGCGTCAAGAGCACCGACGAAGGCCGGTCGCTGGCGATGACTCTCCAGTACGGTTCCGCTCTCGAACCCGTGCGCGATGTGCGTCAGGATCTTGATGTCATCTGCGGCGGAAAGATGTTGGCGATGGCCGGAACTGTCGTTTCCGGCGCCGAACAACACGGCATCGATCCCCGGCAGAACCTGCTGATCGCCCTGGAGAACCTCGTCGACACCGTGGGCTATGACCTGGTGCTCATCGACTCGGGCCCAGGCGACCGCGCCCTGCTCGATCTGCTTCTGCAGGTTGTCAGCTGGTTGATCGTCCCCACCAAGGAGGACGACGGCAGTATCGATGGCGCTGAACTGCTGGCGCGACGTTACCTGAGGGCCCGGAAGGACGGCGCTCTCGTAGAACTCATGGGAATGGTTCTGTTCGACTGCAATCCGCGCGCTGTCCGCCGCAACGAGGAGACGCTCGGCAAGATCATGGATCTGCTGGACGGCACCGGCATCGAACCGTTCCGAAGCTTCATTCGCCAGGACAAGGCCACGTCGATCGATACCCGAGCCTTCCATCTCACGCCGGAAGAACTCATCGACTTCTCCCCGCCGCGCAACGGGGAAGGGTCGGCCACAGAGGATTCGCCGACGAAGAAGTGGTCCCGGGATCCTGGCGCTCTGGCCACCGATTACCAGAAACTGACTAAAGAGGTGCTCGTCCGCCTTTCCGCCGGCGAGCGTGCGAAGGAGGGTGTCTAAATGGCGCGTAAAGGTGCGTTCAACGACGACGATCTGAACGATATCGACGATCTGCTGCCGCCTTCACCACCGGCGGTGGCCATTCAGGTTGCGCCACCGGCTGTTTCGGCACCGGTGAGTGAGACCGCCGCTGACACCGGTGAAATCGCGGATTCGGTTGCCGCGCAGGCGAAGCCGACGAAGAAGGCCGCTGCCAAGGCCGCTGTCGCGGCTACAGAGCCCGCCACCCGGCGGGCCCGCCCGGCTGCCGCTCGGACCCGGGCCATTCAGTCGGTCCCGGAAGCGCATGTCGCGAGCGTGGTCGCGGAGGCGCTGCGCCAGCTCACCCACGCCGAGCGCACACAGCGCGGCGAAGGCCGCAGCTACGGTGAAGTAGTACTCGACGCGATCGAGCAGCACGAGCAGGAATTGGTGTCACACTTCTCCGCGACGGCCAATGCGAAACCCGCAGGGCGACTGTTCAAACGGGTCGATACCACACGTCCGCGACGACGTCGCCACGCCGAGCCGCCGGTCAAGATTCCGCTGAGCGGAATTATCGCCTCCGACATGGAGGCGATCGACGAACTCGTGATCACCTGGCAGACCGGCAGTCGCAGTGCGCTTGTCGACCAAGCACTGAAGCTCTACCTGGCCGAAGACATCGCTCGCCTCGCCGGTGAGAGCGACGACGAGGAAGCACTCGAAAGCGACTCTGCCACAGTTTGATGGGCTCGATACCGGCGCCGGCGCGGTGCCGCGGAAGTATCCGGCACCGCGCTCTGTGTGGGCCCACTTTCTGAATGCCTCCGCAGTCTCCTTCGACTGCCCTGTGAGGCCGAGCAGCCCATACCTGCCTGCGCGACATCGGCGCTCCGTGCTCGCGAACAGTCGACTGATCAGCAGCTCACGTCCGTGATTGGGGAAATCATGGTCGGCTGCAAATGCGCGGTCGGCCTGTACCGGACCAGCCCGGATGAGATGCGGCGCATACCGCTCGCAGTTGAAGCCCGGTCCGCTGACCTCAGCGGTCTCGCACTTCCAGTCGGCCAACGACACGGGAACTTCGCCCAACAACCTCGGATGGGTCGGCTACAAATGCGCACGGTGACTTCGCCCGGCCATTGTCGGCAGCCAGTCGTTCGGCAACTTTCACCCATTTCAGCAGTTCAGGGCATAGATGGTCCGGGATCCGTCGCACCGAAAGGGTCGGCAACAAATGCGTGCCGAACATCTAGGACAACAGCGCGGATCAACGATGCGGCCGATATCGAATCCCTCACGCGCAGGGCCCTGCGGTCGGCTTGGTATGCGCATCCACGCCTGGGCGAGTCAGACCAGATCACTCCGCCAACCAGCGGGTTTAGTGCGAGCAGCGGCCCTCGAACGAATTCCGCCGATCAGCCCCATCAACAGATCGATCCCGATCGCGGACCCGTATCGCCGACGTGCCCGTTCGCCGGATCGAGCGAGATGTCAGCCGGGACCGCGCCCGAAATCGGCGACGGACAGTGCGCATACGAAGCCGACCCGACCTGGTCACAGGCAGTTTTCGGTGCCCGATGAGCCACATCGGGCACCGAAAACATCGGTGCCGATCCTCAATGCGACATCGAGAGTTCCGAGAATGGGTTTGCTTCCGGCACTGCGAGATACGCGCATACGAAGCCGACCGAAGCCGCCGCGGCCGGGCACCGCGATGGAAACCGGCGCGGCGATTTGACGAGCCGGCAGGCCGCCGCCGATCGAGGACAGGGACCGCCACCCGTCCGATAACACCCGACACGCACGAGTCCTGGCGAACGCACCGCGGCGTGAGTTGCGCATTAGAAGCCGACCGGGCCAATTCCGGTATATCCTATTTGTCTAGTGCGCATTACTAGCCGACTCTGTGGATGAATGTGTTCATAACCCTGTGGATAGTGATCCTTGTCCACACATTTGCCGCCGACCTATTTACTCGGCTTTTGCGGCTGTCCACACATTTGTAGCCGACTCTCCACACATTTCTGCACGACCGAGGTCGGCTATAATCGCAGGTCAAGCGCTATAAATTTCACCCTACAAGTAGTTGTTTTTCAGGTAGATAAAATATCTAGTAGTAGTAGGCGCCTCGAATCTGTGGACATCCACACGCGCCTCGGTCCGTTCGCAGCCCGCCGTTGAGGAGCCCGCAGGACCTCCCGCGCGGCACAAGCCCTGGCACAGTCCCGCGATACCGGCCGACCCTGACACGCCCATCGCGTCCACACCTGCGGCCCGCACCCTCGCGGCTGTCTCCGCTGCGCTGCGGTCAGTCGATGCCCTCCCGAGCGCCGGTGGCAGCTTCGGGTCGCACAGCACCACGCGAACCCTTGCGCCCCCTTCGTCGATGCGCATTTCTTGCCGACCCAACCTGCCTGATCAGGCATTACTCACCAATTCGAGTCGACCCGGGATCGGGGCTCAACAATGGCGGAGACCCCGCGCGATCCAGTCCCTGCAATCCATGCGGTCGGCTTTTAATGCGCACCGACGAAACCGAGCCAGCACAACGGACGACTTCGTCTGCGCATTAGTAGCCGACCTCTCCTCAAACCCGGCCCGCGCAGCCACCTGCTATTTTCTCGATACAGACAACAGCTGTTTACGCAAATCCGCCGCATAGACCCCGGTCGGCTACTAATGCGCACGGGCAAGACTCGCCGTCCAAGCCCTGCAGCATTCCCGTTACCGATGTGCAATGCTGACCGACATGGTCCGGCCGAAACGAAATGAGGCGGAGCTCGCCGCCGTTGCAGCCGAGCTACAGGCTCAACGTGAACGCGACGACCAAGACGTCGGCTTCATGGGGCGCCTGTTCACTCAGTTCAGCCTGCCGTACAAGGATCCCGGCGATGACGTGTCCGTCTGGGGTCGCGAAAGTGGCCTGGTAAAGATCACCGTCCAGCCCGGTATGACCATCGACGAAGGCAAGCCCCGGTCCGTCGGTTTCCCCTACGGCGGCGTACCCCGTTTGATTCTTGCCCACGTCTCGACCGAAGCGGTCCTCACTGGCGAACCACGAATCAAGTTGGGCCACTCGCAGAGTGAGTTCATGAGAACCGTGGGTCTGGGCCGGGCAACCGGTGGGAGAACCGGGTCTATCGGCCGCTTTCAAAATCAAACCGACCGGTTGCTGCGATCGACAATCATCATCGATTTCAAGGATCCCAAGAAGGAACGTTCCCGGGCAATCAAGCTCAACGTCGCCTCCTCTTGGGATCTGTGGTGGACCTCCGGTCGAGACCGCCAGCCTTCGCTGATGCAGAGCACCATCACGCTCTCCAACGAATTCTTCCGGGAAGTCATCGACCACCCCGTCCCGGTGGACATGAACGTCCTGAACATGCTGCAGTCCTCGCCAATGGCCATGGACATCTACATCTGGCTGACGTACCGGATGTTCAGGCTCGAAGACCCCTACCTGATTTCCTGGCCCTTGCTCATGTTGCAATTCGGATCGAACTTGGCCGACACCAAACAGGGCCGCTTCCAGTTCAAACGGGACTTCAACAAGCACCTCGAGGCGGTCCGGGTGTTCTACCCGGAGCTAAGGGTAAAAGTTGATCTCAAAGCGGGTCTGACGCTGTACCCCAGCGACCCCCACGTATTGAAGCGGCCCGCACGCCGGCTTCGCGCGCTGCCCGGACCCACCGAGCGCGACACTTCCCTCGGTGCCGGTTGATCGTCGGCGACAAGGGCGTCACAGTGACATAAATTGGCCGAGCGGACTTACGCAGGTCGGGTCAGCGGATGCTCGCCGTATCGGGCGAACGCCTGATCGATGAGTTCTGCGGCCGCCCGAGTTGCTATCAGTCGGGCGATGGCCACATTTGTCTCGAACGCGGACTGATCTCTGGGGGAGCGCGGCGACTGCGCGTAGTGAGTTCCGGCCAGCTGGAAGTACAGGTCGGGGGCATAGCGGTCGGCGATCTGATCGCAGTCGCTTCTGAGGCGTTCGATCAGGCCGCAAGCGTCCGATGCGGGTAGCCCAGCGTCGGCCAATCGGGTCGCCAGATCCGAGCACCGCGGATTGGCCAAGCGGTAGCCCTCGATCGGATCTTCGCTGGAGGCAAGGACTTTCCTGAGATACTCGGGCAACTCGGGGGAGTGCGCCGGCGCTGTCACAGCGGTCGGCACTTCTACCTCAGGCTGATCGGGCACGCCCAAGACGTCGGCCAGTCCGTCACCGCGGTCGAACGCTTCCAGGAGTTCGCGTATGCCGTTGAGTTTCATCCCGCGGCTGAGCAGGCGGCTGATGGTCTGCAACCTATTGAGGTGATCGCTGTCGTAGTAGCCGATGCGGCCACGGACGTCGGGGGACTGCAGTAGGCCGCGTTCGTGGTACACGCGGACGCTGCGC